>NZ_JAAKZX010000177.1 GCF_011045025.1 Streptomyces ureilyticus | reverse complement strand
ACGGCGATCCGTCGCCCGAGGTCCGGGGCGGCCGCGAGTGCGGCTGACATGTGCTCGACCTCGGCGGCGAACTCCCGCACCGGGGCCGGCACCAGACGGTCCACCAGTCCGATCCGCGCGGCGGTCGGTGGTGCGCAGCACCGCCTCGACCAGGTCGTCCATGGCGTTGAGGTTGGTCCAGGACTCGCCTGCGGGGTCGGTCGACGCCTCGATGACGTTCAAATGGATGCCGTTCGAGAAGAAGTCGCGGGATCCGCCCAGCACCAGCACAGAGGTGGGGCGGGTGAGCGCGTACCGGTAGGCGGCGAGCAGCCTGCGGCAGTGGTCGGTACTCATCGCCCCGCCGGTGAACGAAAAGGCCAGAAAACCGATGTCGCCGTGCTGGCGGTACCGGATGTCAGTCCAGGTGGTCCGGCCCGAGGGCAGTTCGAGAGGGGCAGTGACCTCCGGCAGCCACACCGGACGGTCGCCGAACCGAGGCGGATACCCGCTCTCCGCGCCCGTCGTGGCGCCGGGCGGAGCCGGGAGGGAGGCGAGCACGGAGGCCGCCGGGCGGCGGAACGGCGCCGGGTCGCCAGAACTCTTGCGGGGGCGCACTTCCAGGATCCACACCGCACCGTCCCGAGTGGCCCGGCAGATGGCCCCGGACCGCGTCGCGAGCAGGTCCCCGGGGCGTCCACGGAGTCGGTCCTCGGGAGCGCCGCCGTGCAGGAACACCTCCCGGCCGAGGAGTTCGTCCAAGACCCCCGGCTGCGAGTCAGCCCCGCGGAGCGAACGCAGCACCGTCTCGGTGCTGTCGTTCTCCCAGTCGATCCTTCGCCGCTCCTGGCGGAAGAAGTCCCGCCACACCACGCGGATCGCGGGATCGCTCTGCGGCCGCGGTTTGAACGATCCGTCGGCGTACCGCTGTACGGCCAGCAGGACGGCGGCCACGGCGGCGTCGGAGACCTCGCCCCGGTACAGGTCGCTCTTGCCCACAGGCGGCACCGGGAAGGACTCGGCAGCCCACACGTCACCTGCGTCCATCGCCGCCTCGGCCTGGAGCACCGTCACTCCCCAGTGGGATGCCTCCCCGGCGATCGCCCAGTCCACGGCGGACGGGCCCCGATCGCCGGGTGGCCCCGGGTGCACGATGAAGCAGGTGTGCTCCCGCCACACGTCGTCCGGCAGCGCAGTCTTCAGCATCGGAGCGATGATCAGCTGCGGGCGAGCCTCGCGTACTGCGGCCCGGACAGCTTCCGCGCCGTGCGAGGCGAGAACGACGTCCACCCGGTGCCCTTGGTCCGACAGTTCCGCGAACACACGCTGGGACAGGCTGTTGAACCCGCTGGCAACGAGCAAGATGTCCATGACGCGGCATGTTCGCCGGTCCAGGGAAGGTGGAGAAGGACCTACGGCGGCGTTTCGTCAACCTCCGTCAGGATGCTTCCTCCATCCGGATCGCATTCCTCAGGCTTTAGACGGTGTCCTATGTGGTGCTCGCTCGTTGGTCCGTTCATGGGGCGGGGTACGTGGAGTTGGATTGTTCCGGACGGCCTGTGGGAGATCGCGGAGCCGCTGATCCCACCGTCGAAGGTGCGGCCACAGGGCGGCGGTACGCAGGACACGCCTGATGAGACGCTGTTCGCGGCGATCATCTACGTGCTGGTCAGCGGTTGTGCCTGGCGGGCCTTGCCGCCGTGTTTCGGGATATCGAAGTCGACCGCGCACCGCAGGTTCCTGATCTGGTCGCGGGCCGGCGTGTGGGGCCGGCTGCATGAGGCGGTGCTGCACCGACTCGATGACGCCGGCCTGATCGACGTCTCGCGCGTGGTCCTCGACTCCGCTCACGTGCGGGCTAAAAAGGGGGCGAACTCACAGGTCCTAGCCCCGTGGACCGGGGTAAGCCGGGTTCCAAGATGCACGTTCTGTCGGACGCGAACGGACTGCCCCTCGTCGTCGGCGTCTCGGCCGCCAACACCCACGACAGCGAAGCGCTGAAGCCCATGCTCGAGGGTCACCAAACGAGACACGACCCCCACAGCGGCCGCCATTTCAAGCCCCAGCGCCTGCACGCCGACAAGGCCTACGACATTCCCCACCTGCGGAAATGGGTGCGAGGCAAGCGCCTCGGCGTGCGCATCGCCCGCAAAGGCATCGAGTCCAGCGAACGGTTGGGCCGCCGCAGCCGTCCGGACTGGCCTCCCCGGCCCACTCGGCGATGCTCCAGCAGTTCTTGCGCGGCAGGTCCGACAGCAGCCCCAGTACCAAGTCCCTTACCCGACGCCGGGGTTCAACCCGCGCGAACCGGCCCGCTATCCGGCCCATCAGGACCTCGAACGCCTCCTGCCAGCGGACAGGGTCTACGCTGTGACCCGCGACCATCGCACGATCTTCAGTCCTCACACACCGATGATCACCGGTGGCCGCACCCGCCTTCACGGCCCCCGCGGTCACGACGTGCGAAGACGGGCCGCATCCCGTGTCCCGCTCGGGCACGCAGCGTCTGCCCGCCGACTCGTGCCAGGAGGACACATGCAACGCGGCGAAGTCTGGTGGGTCGACTTCGACGAGCGACGTCCGGTCGTGCTGCTGTCGCGCGACGAGTCATCCGGGCTCCAGGCCATGCAGGTCGTTGCACCAGCGGGCGTCGACATCAGCGGCCTGGGCGTTGAAGTGGCGATAGGCGCCCTGGAAGGACTGCCCTTCGAAGGCGTGCTGCGGTTCGCGTTCCCGCGTCCAGGCTTCACTCCTTGCACATGGCTGACCACCGTGGCCCGGGACGACCTGATCGAGCGGGCGGGCGTGTTGTCCACCGCGAAGCTCAGCGAGGTTGGAGAAGCCCTCCATACCGCTGGACACAGGAGGGAGTGGACCCCGGCGACGCTTGCCAGGCTCCACGAGATCAAAGATGCCCGCCGTCTCGGAGGACTCGAGTAGCGGACGCCTCTGCCGCCCAGCTCGATCTCGTCGACGGCCGACGGCGGCCTCTCTCCACCGCACTCCAGCAACAAGATCACGATCTGCGACTGGAGTACTAGCCACGCGGTATGACAAGTCGGCGGTCCGCTACGAGGCGACCGTCCCTCTCGCGGCCATCAACGAGTGGCTGTGACCAGCACATTCGATCCACGCCCTAGTTGGGGGGTGACTCGTCGGCGAGCTGGTTGCTGCGGTCGATCTCCGGCATGTGCGTCTCGGCCCAGACCCGCAGGGCGGAGAGCGGTCTTTCGAGGGACAGGCCGAGCTCGGTGAGCCGGTAGTGGACGGCGGGCGGCACGGTGGGTTCCACGCGGCGCGCGACCAGGCCATCGCGGACCAGGCTCTGCAGGGTGACGGACAGCATCTTCTGTGAGATGCCCGGGATACGGCGCCGCAGTTCCGCGAAACGGAGCTCGCCCGGAGCCTCCTCGGCCAGCACCTTGACCGCCATCGACGTCCACTTGGTGCCGATACGGTCGAGCAACTGGCGGGTCGGGCAGCGCGGATCCAGCAGGTCACCGCACTCACCGGGACGCTGGTCACGTCCGCCGGGCTTCGACGTGGTCACCCTGGGCTCACCACCTGAAGGGAAAGTGCCGTCTTGGGCCAACCAGGATAGTTCCCTAGCGTGACCTAGTCACCATCACTCACCACACCTGGAGCCCCTCCATGCCCGAGCTGCGACGCGTCCTGGCCAACGGTGTCGAACTGAACGTCGCCCTCGCCGGATCGGGCCCGGCCGTCCTGCTGCTGCACGGCTTCCCGCACACCTGGGAGCTGTGGACGGACGTCATGGCCGACCTGTCCGGCCGCTACCGCGTCATCGCGCCGGACCTGCGCGGATTCGGCGCGAGCAGCCGGGCCGCCTCCGGATACGACGCGGGCACCCTGGCCCAGGACGCCGCGGCGCTTCTCACCACGCTCGGCGTGTCCTCGGCCGCGGTGGTGGGCATCGACGCGGGTACCGCGCCGGCCTTCCTCCTCGCCCTGCGTCGCCCCGGTCTCGTCCGGCGCCTGGTCGTCATGGAGTCCCTTCTGGGCAGGCTGCCCGGCGCCGAAGACTTCCTCGCCGGCGGGCCGCCGTGGTGGTTCGGCTTCCATTCCGCCGCGCCCGGTCTTGCCGAGACCGTGCTGGAGGGCCACGAGGCCGCCTACGTCGACTGGTTTCTGCGCGCCGGCACGCTCGGCGACGGGGTGCGCCCCGCCCTCCGGGACGCCTTCGTCCGCGCATACACCGGCCGCCAGGCGTTGAGCCGCGCGTTCTCGCACTACCGGGCGCTGCCCGAGAGCGCGGTACAGATCGAGCAGGCGGTCGCCACTGCCCGCCTGACGGTGCCAACGATGGCGCTGGGCGCCCGGCCTGTCGGTGCTGCGCTGGAACGCCAACTCCGCCCGGTCACCGACGATCTCACCGGACATGTCATCGAGGACTGCGGCCACATCATCCCGCTGCACCGGCCGCACGCCCTGCTCACGCTATTGCATCCGTTCCTGGCCGGCGAGGACACGAAAACAGCGTGACCGAGCAGCGACCCGAGGGGACACGCATTCATGCCCTGCTCCTAGGCGGGTGGCGGCGGGGGTGTTCAGCAGGCCGATGAGGTCCGCGACCCAGTACCACCAGGCGTCCATGTTCGTCCGGCTGGTGAACAACAGCGCTGCCAGGAGTGCGAGGGGCCGCCCATGCCGATCAGCAGTGGCGGCCCCATGACCCACGCGTCCCGCTCCACCGACCGGTCCGGGGTGGCGAAGATCCCCGCCACCAGCCAGATCAGGGCGCACACGGCCAGGATGGTCATGCCGTAGATCAGGAGCTTCCAGATAGGCGGGGCGGGGTCGTTCTCCGCCGCCGTTATGAAGCCCGCAGCCAGAGATGCGATGGCGGCCAACGCGAGCACGGCAACGACGATGGTCAGCGGCCTGCGGCGAACAGCGCCGTTGGTCCCGTTGGATCCAACGGGACCACCATCCGTGAGCTGCGGTTCCGTCATGCACCAGCGGCGGAGGACGGAACGCCGCCGAGGCGACGGCGACGGAATCCAATGCCCGTTCTCTTTGGGAGCGCTGCCGCCTTCATCGGCCTGATGGCTCCGGGCTCGGAAATGTCAGCCTGCCTTCAGATCGTTCCCGCGCATCCTGGGCCCGGGGCCCTGATGAGACGTCACGCTCCGCCACATGTCCGTCTGCAATAGCAATACGAGAACCGGGCCAAGACCCTCGGCCGGGAATCCCCGGCCGAGCGTCTGAACAAACTACTTGAGGCTTGATCAATCCGGCTATGTGCGGCACCGAGTGTTGGAAACCGCCCAGGCACATCGGCTGATCACCAGTACCCACCGGAGCTTCGATGCTTCGCGGTCCTACTCGTTCTCCTTGAAGACTCGGGAGACCACGCAGGCACCACCGCCATGCCAACACAACACCATGTCATGGGCCTTGTTGCCGCGGACGTCGAAATTCCCTCCGTCGCAGCCCTTGTCGCCACCATCGTCCCAACTATCGAGGGTGACGATGTCGCCAGTGTTGTGGTTGATGGTCCTCAGATATCCGGTGACACCATGACCGTCAGCCCTGGAGTCGCAGACAGCGAAGCGGTCCCCATCGTCGATGAACGTCATATCGCCACGATCATACGGAAGCTCGACACCGGCGTTGGCAGCGGCCGGAGCCGCCGCGAAACCGATCATCGCGGCAGCGGCTGAACCGATCAGGGCTCCACGCCTGAGCATTGCCTTAGCCATCTAATTCCCCCAATTTCTGACTCTTCGGCCAGGGCACCGCAGCTTCCTGTGGCGCCCCGGTAACAGGTGTCCATCTACCCATGGCGTCTATAGGGATCAGAGTGCGACCGGCGAGGCCACGGCCGTCCGTGCCGTCGGTGGCGCTGGTGTCTCCACTCTTGAGGCAGCGAGCATTGTCCGTAAGGCCAGTTCGGGGGAATAGACAAGCGCTGGGCCGAGACTCTCGCCGGAGCCGCCTGGGTTGAACCCTCTCTGACGCGTAGCACTGCCCAGCGGCCACGCACCGTGTTTCGGGCAGAACCGAAACACATTGTGTCGGCACAGGATGGCCGCAAGCATGGCCGCGAGCCGCACGCACGGTGGCTCAAGGAACGCCGCCACGGGGCAGCAGTTGCTCGGATCGGAAGACAACGGGGAGATTCCATGAGGAACCACCGCAAGGCCCGAATCGGATTCACGTCGCTGGTGCTCGTTGTGGGCGGACTCGCAGCCACGACTATGCCCTCAGCCGCCCAACCGGCTCCCGGTACGGACCCGGCGGCTGACGCGTCCGCGGCGAAGTACCGCAAGATCAAGCACTGCGACGACACCGCCACCATCGGCATCTTCAGCAAAACCAAAACGGTCACGAGCACGGGCCGCACCGCCCGCCTCTACACCGAGAAGGAGCCCGACGACCGCGCCTACGCCTACGCCTACGACATCGCGCAGGGAGACAAGGTCTACGTGCAGCGCAGCAAGAACACCTTCGAGATGCCGGACGGTGATCGTGGATGGCATCCGGGGAAGTCCCGGGTCTATGAAATGGGCGCCGTCCGCTCTTGCGAAAACACCGCGGGCTGGTTCGAGGCGAACGTCAACGACCACATGTTCACCGACGCCGTGACGCTGCAGTTCAACTTCGTCAGCGCCTACGCCGTGCGTACCTGCATCAACCCGACGAACGGACCCACCAAGTGCAGCAAGTGGTGGGTCGACCACAAGGATTGAGGCGGTTCAGTGCAGCCCGGGCAAAGGAACGAAGGGGAGCCCCCGATCGAGGGCTCCGCTTCTCCTGGTCTGTACGGTTCAGAGCGCTCGGCCCGCTCACCCACCCTGCGAACTGCGGAAACGGCGTTGAGGCGGGCAGGGACCGTGTGCGCGGGAACGGGCTCGCCCGTGTGCTCCTGAGCGGGCGCGACCGCGGCAGTCGGTCCGGCCAACCACGCACAGGGAACGCAGCGACTCCAGCTCCAGCCCGCTCAGCGGCGCCAGCACGGTGAACTCCGGGAACTGCACCCTGTCCTCCTGCGATCCGCCCGCACAGAACGCTACCCGGCCCCCCTATCTCACGTGGGCCGAAAGGCAACCCGGACACAGTGCCCGCCTGCGGCGGGTCGGTCTCCCACGCTGATCGGCTACGCGCCCCCCCTGTGGCACTGGCGTGCTACCCGGCGCCCTGCCAAGCCGTGCCTGAGCTGGGACGATGAGCCCACGTCAGCCCACCATCACGGAGAGATAGTGACGCCACGCCGCCATGCCCCCTCACCGCCATGTGCGGGTGCCCGCGGCCACGCGGCGGCCGTCGGGGGCGAAGGCCACGGCTGTCATTGGGCCGTGGTGGGGCAGCACGCTTTGGGTCACCGGGCGGTCCGGGTCGCGGATCGACCAGAGCCGTACTGTGTGGTCGTGGCCGGCGGTGGTGGCGAGGCCGTGTTCTGTGCATACGGCGATGCTGGTGAGCTCGTTGGTGCGGCCGACGAGCACGGGCAACGGGAAGTGCCAGATATGGGCGGCGCCGCCGTCTGTGGAGCCGGTGAACACGACGGGCCGGTCAGGCCCGCGCGACGCGCGGGACACCGAGCCATCGCCACGGCACATAGCCTGAATCGCCCTCCAAGGCACATTCCGGCAGATACTCCCTTCGCTCGGCCCGCCTCCTTCCTTGGGGAGGTGGCCAGGACGTGCGGGACCGGTCCCGGCACCGCGCTACTACAGTGCCGATGTGCCACGATTCGATCTTGAGCAACGTCCCCGGCACTGGCTCCCACCGAACAGCGAGCTCTGTGCTCGTACTTGCTGGGAGGACAGCTTCGATGAGGACACAAGGAACGTGGACGGCCGGACGGTCTGCGTCATCGACGGGACGAGCTCTACGCCGTCGCGGTGTCTGGGATCGCAGCGGGCGCGGAGAATCCGCCTCCCCCAGCTGTTGAGCTTCAAGTGAAGCTGTACTACTGACCTTTTCGGATTGGCTTCGGGTGCAGGGCCTCGGCGTCGTCGCGTGATGCCCGGTTTGTGTTCGTGAGGTCCCGGGAGGTGAGGGGCGCCGAACGTCGCAGGCCCCAGGAACTCGCGTGCTGATAGCTTCTCGTCCGTGATCGTGTATCCGCTGTGGCATGTCGGCCACCAGAACGAAGCTGGCGACGACGGCTCGACAGTGCACGTCGAGGAGAGCGGTGTGTTCTGCGACGAGTCGGACGGCGACGACGTAAAGCTGCTCGGTATCTACTCAACCCTTGAACGGGTTGAAGAACGTGTGCGTCAGGCTCGACTGCTACCGGGCTTCCGTGATGAACCTGAGTGCTTCTACTTCGACGCCTGCGAGCTCGATGAGGACGATTGGACCGAGGGCTTCGTTCGAGTTCTGCCGGGCGAGTAGGCCGGTGGGCAGAGTCCCGGTGGGATGCCGTGCCGTGGGTCACGTAAGCCCCAGGGGGCTTCGGCGCAGTTGCATGACGTTCGGTTCGTGATCACCCGAGGCCGAGGAGTGCGAGGGGGCGGCGAGGGTCGCGGGCGTTGCGGCGGAGGCCGGCCGCGATGTTCTTCACTCCGGCCGTGCGTAGGGCTCCGATGGCGAGGTTGCGCCAGGTGGCCATCGCGCGGGGTGCGTTGCCGGTCCGCAGCTGGGAGGCGTCCTCGGCGAAGGTGGTGTCGCGGACGTGGTGCAGGGCCTCGATCTTCCAGTGGTCGCGGACGAGTTGGGCGAGCTGGGACGGGGTGGTCTGCTCGGCGGTCAGGCTGGTGACGGCGTAGACCGTCTTGATGGTGGTCTTGCCGGTCTTGCGGTCGGTGCGCCGGCGCTTGATCTGGACGGCCTGGCGGGCTCCGGGGAAGAGGAGGCTGTTGACTGTGGCGGCCTTGATCCGGCGGATTTCCGAGCGGCCGTGGCCGACGCCCTTGGTGCGTCCTTGAAGCGGGATGACCTTCCAGGGAAGGGACTTGAGCTGTCGGCGCAGCTTCTTCTGGTTGCCTTTGACTATCACGATGTAGTGGGCGCCCCGGCCGAGGAGGTAGTCAGCGTGTTCGCGCTGGGTGTGCATGGCGTCGCTGGTGACGACGGTTCCTGCCAGGTCGGCGACGGTGTCCAGCAGCGGCTTGAAGCAGGTGATCTCGTTCGTCTTCTCGCCGACATCCATCTGGGCCAGGATCAGGCCGGTGGTGTGCTCGAGTGCGGCAAGCAGGTGGATCTTGCGGCCGTTCGCTTTTGCCGCGCCGCGCAGGCTTTTGCCGTCCACCGCGAGGCCGCGCAGCCCGGTCGCCTTCGGGCGGCGGTCGGCAAGCCAGCGTCCGACCGCCCGGTCCAGCGCGTCGCCGTCGATGCGGGCCAGTAGCCGCCGGATCGTCGTTTCCGCAGGCAGGAACCGCTTCGGGAATAGTGGATCGAGGCGTATGCCGAGGCGTTGAAGGACGTGCGGCGGGGCATCGGCGATCCACTCGCTGACTGCCAGCACAGAAGTCGCCCCCGCCAGAACTGCGCACGCGGTCAGCGCGAGCACGGCAACCAGAGCGTGCCGTACGCCGCGTGGGTCTCGTGGGTCGGGCACCTCGGCCAGCCGCTCCAGCAGGCGCGGCACCTCGGCAAATACGACCTCGGGATGCTCGCGGAGCTGGTCAAGGGCAGGCGGGATCGGCGATGATGCGTCGGCAGGCACGGTCTTCCACTCGGATCACGGGGCGTAGAGAACTCCATGATCTTGGAAGCCGTGCCTGTCACGTTCCGGGGGCACCGTCGACCTGACAGATCCTCACGAACCAGGCGTCACGCGACTACGCCGAAGCCTTGGCTTCGGGTGGTGACGATGGGTGATCCCTGCGGTATGCCGGTGTGATGCGGTATGCGGACGGTGGGGGCCTGACGGCTGAGCGGCGGGCTGCGCGTGAAGGGCTCCGGCTGGAGGCCGGGGAGAGGTTCGCACGGGGTGACAGAACGTCGGACATCGCCAAGGACTTGCGGGTGAGCGAGCTTTCGGTGGAGCGCTGGCGCCACGACTGGCGTGAAGGCGGCATGGCGGGTCTGAAATCGAAGGGACCTGCGAAGCTGCCGAAGCTGTCGGACGAACGGTTCGCCAGGCTGGAGGAAGAACTGGCCAAGGGTCCGGCCGCACATGGCTGGGAAGATCAGCGGTGGACTCTGGAACGCGTGAGAACGGTGATCGGCCGCCAGTTCCAGATCAGCTGCTCCATCGCGGGAGTGTGGCGGCTCCTGCACCGCCACGGCTGGTCCTGGCAGAGCCCGGCTCGTCGCGCGCTGGAACGCGACGAACAGGCGGTCGAGCTCTGGAAGAAGGACGTGTGGCCTCAGGTGGAAGGACCGCGGCGGCGCTCGGGGCCTACATCGTCTTCGAGGACGAGGCCGGGTTCGCGATGACGCCGCCACGAGCCCGCACGTGGGGCCGGCGCGGACAGACTCCCGTGGTCAGAGTGCGGGGGCGGTCCCGGCGACGGGTCTCGATCGCCGCGATGTGCTGCTACCGGCCCGGCGAACGGTCCCGGCTGATCTACCGGCCCCGCTTCCACTCGCTCCTCAAAGGAGCACGCAAGAGTTTCTCCTGGCAGGACTACCGTGACCTCCTGGTCCGCGCGCACTTGCAACTCGGCGCTCCGATCATTGTCGTCTGGGACAATCTGAACACCCATCGCACGGCCGGGATGCGCGCGTACGCCGCCGGCCACGAGTGGCTCACGATCATCCAATTGCCTTCCTACAGCCCGGACTTGAATCCCGTGGAAGGCATCTGGTCGCTGTTACGGCGCGGGCCGATGGCCAACACCGCTTTCACCGATCCCGAACACCTCACCCGCACCCTCCGCCGAGGACTCGCCCACATCCAGCGCCATCCCGAACTCATCGACGGCTGCCTCACCGAGACCGGGCTGATCTTCACCTCGCATCACCCGAAGCCAATCCGAAAAGATCAGTAACCAAGATTCCCCGGTCGAGAAGACAGGCGACGAGATGCAGAGCCGCGACGAGATGGAGACCCGCGACGAGGCCCTCGCTCTGGTTGGCGTGGCGATCCACCGTTCTCTCGGGGCGAAACTCTCAAAGGAGCAGGTTGCCATCGCGTACGCCATGTGCGACCAGTTGGGCGGCCGCCGTAGGTGGCGCGCGTCGTTTGCGATCACACCCCTGAGTTCCCGCTTCCAGTCACGGCGCGACCGCTCGCTCGCGGCGGCGCTACGGCGTTCTGGGCAGCGATGCGCTTCAAGGTCTATGTCGCGGTAGTTGATAACGCCTGTGCCCGCGAAGATGTCGATCTCTATCACGCGATTGACGATCGCTTCGGTGGGAAGGTCGGAGTCGAGCTGGATGAGCGAGGGCCAGAGGGCCTGGTAGATCCAAGAGCGGACCGCGCCGGCATTCTCATCGGTGCCGATCATGTTCCCTCCCAAGGTCGCCAGTCGCTCATCGCGCGGCTATCGCCCGCTGAGACCAAACGCGCCTGTCGCATACGAGGAGTCGCAGGACTCCCAGACTTGTGAGTGCCTGCGTCTGAAGCGGTCATGCCAGAAGATGAGGCCTCTATCGCACTTCAGCTGTGGGCGTTTTCTGGCTCTTTCGGGGATGAGGGTCCTTTCCCGGCGGAGGAGGCTATCACTGACAGCCATCAGACGAGTCGTTCGTCTCACTGCGCCGTCCCTTGGGCCAGACAGAGGCCACCGTCAATGGGAAAGGGGCATGCGAAATGCGAACCTACAGGGAGCCCAGAAGTACCCCGACGAATGCTCCGGCGATGAGGAACGGGCCGAACGGGATTGCTGTTTTGCGTCCGCTGCGGCGCGCGAGGATGAGGCCGACGCCGTACAGCGCACCGAACAGGTATCCGGCGAACGTGGCGATGAGCAGAAGTCCCCAGCCGTACCAGCCCAGAACGGCACCCAGAGCAGGGGCGAGCTTCACATCGCCGAAGCCGAAGCCCTTGGGATTGATCAGGAACAGCAGCAGGTAGAAGGCCCCGAGCGTGAGGGAGCCGAGTAACGCGGTCTTCCAGCTACCGCCAGCACCGGGCAGCAGCGCGGCACCGCCGAGCAGTATGAGAGCCGACGCCGCGAGCGGCAGCGTGACCACGTCGGGAAGCCGGTGCACCGCGAAGTCGATGGTGGCAAGCAGCACCCCGATCGGTGCGAGGAGCAGCCACACCAACAGCTCGGGACGGTCGCCGGTAGCAGCCGCCAACATGGCGCAGACCACGGCCGTGACCAGGGCGAAGGGGTGTCCGGCAGGACACGCCGTACGCCACGGCTCATAGGGCGGCACGGAGAGCCGGTACGCGGCGCGCGGTATGAGCAGGCCCGTGCCGGCACCCCACAGGACGGCCGCCGCGGTGATCCAGAACGTCTCCACCGGATGGAGCTTAGGCTCAGCTCTGTCGGGTGCTGACGCGAGCTCCTTCACCCGTTCGGGATCAGGGTTTCCAGGTTCGCAGGAAGGTGGCGATCCGGGCGGCGGTGCAGCGTGGGTTGTCCAGCTCGTGGGCGAGTGCGGTGAGTTGTTCGCGGGTGGGGTTGACGGGGGTATTGCTGGCCTCGAGGTACATGACGGCGACCGCGCACGCGACGGTGAGGTTGGAGCGCTCCAGCCAGCGGCAGCGGCCCAGGGTGTGCACCAGGGCGGCGGCGCGGGCGTAGGGGCCGTCGTAGACGGGATGCTCGACGAGTTCGCCGCGGTGGCGGGCGACCGCGGCGATGGGGACGCCGTAGTCGTCGGCGGCCGGGTCGCGGTGGCCGGCCCGTTCCGCCACTTCGAGGATCCAGGATTCGTCGACGTGCAGAATCACGCGGCGGCGCCCGGATGCGGCTCGGCGTACGGGGCGTCGAGCTGCCGCTCCAGGTCGTCGAGGAACGTGCCGTGCTCATCGATGAGTCGCTGGGCCGCACTCATACCGGCGGCACGGGCTCCGGTGGTGTCCTCGATGATGAGTCGCTCCACGTACTTGTTGAAGTCCAGTCGGCGGGCGGCTGCGGCAGCCTTGCCGGCCGCGAGCACGTCCTCTTCCAGCCGGACCTGCGTCTGCTTCTTCATGGAAGTCACACCGCATGGTAGCAGGGTGGTAGCGGCCGTTGGGCCGGGCGCGGAAACAGTGCACAGTCGGCACCGTAAGCACCTGCGGGGGCCCTGCCCACCGGCCGCTCCGCCATCAGCCTGCTTCAGCAACTTCGAGCAGGTCAGCAGCTGTGCGCAAGGCGGCGGCCAGGCCCAAGAGCTGCTCGACATGACGGAGTTCACATGGCTTGAGTTTTGACCGTTGTGCGGGCGTTGCTCGGCCTGCCGGGAATGAAACTGGCCGGTCGGCCGTCGCACGGCCGATCGCCCAGTGAGCGGCAGCGGGTTTGGGAACACCGGGAAAGCGAAGGCCCGTCCTGCTGGTGTTGCGTAACCTCTCGGGCGGCTCAGCGCCAGAGCGAGTTGGGCTCGGGCCGCCTTCGTTGCCCCTCGGGGGTGAAGGTGAAGCTTCATCAAAGGGTGCGTCTCCGAAGCGGACAGCAAGCAGAACAGGTTCCTCAAGCTTGGGCCGTGTGGACTCGAGGGCCGGGGTGCTGACATTCCAGAGATGGAAGAACACCATGGGCTCGTCGGGGACCTCGCCCAGGTAGCCGAGGGTCTTGCTGTACAGCGTGCTGGTCCCTCCGAACACGGTGGACGGGGTGCCGAACTCGGAGATGACATCTGCCCACGAGCGGTCGTCCTGCGCCCACGGACGCACTTGGGCCCGCAAAGCGTGATACTCGCCAGCTGACAGGGGACGGATTCGAGGCGCGGTCATGCAGCGGAGGGTTCGGGGCACGTTCACGGCCAACAAACGCGGCCCTCATCCAGAGCCACCCGGAGGCAGAGCTGCGACCGGCGCCGCGGCCGGCCGAACCGCTCGGCACCCGTCCGGATAACGGCGCGGCCGTACGCCCGCCAGCCGTTGCCGGTCAGGACGTTGGCGACGGCGCATAGTGGTGGGCAAGATTGGTGGCAAGGTCGCGGAGGTGAGCCCTCGCTTCGGTGGGGCCGTGCACAGTGATGGCGCTCCCGAACGGCAGTAGTGCTCGCACGTCCTCCAGATGCAGGAAGCGGATTGTTACCTTGCGGCCGGTGGCGGACTCTTCATGGTCGTCCCGGACGAGTCGTAGGCCAAAGATCCGTTGCGCTCGCTCGATCTGGGTCTGGTCGATGGTGGCGCTGACCTCTATCGCGTGGTTGTGTTCCCACTGAGCAATGAGCGCTGCAGCGACGGTGGCCAGGGTCTGGCTCTCGCGGATCCGTCGTGGCTGGTCGACTTCTTTCCACGTCGTGATCCGTTCGAGTCGGTACATCCGTGGCACTCGGGCACAGTCGGCGACGAGGTACCAGATGCCGGCCTTGGCGAACAGCCCGTAAGGATCCACGACCAGGTCGCGTGGGCATGACTCGCGCGGGCTGTCGTACTCGATCCGTAGCCGGCGACCTCGCCGCACTGCGCCGATCAGCAAAGCCGGAGTCGTGCCGAAAGCTGGTGCCTGACGCCAGGGACGGCTGTCCACGTGCACTACGTCAGTGAGCGGCAGGAGCTCACGAACTCGACGTGGCTGTGTAGCGGCGATCTTGGAGAGCGCGCGCCGGCTTTCGACCGACGCGTTCAGCTCCGCACGTTGCTTCTCATCCAGCCCAGTGAGCGACAGATGATCACGCTCGTCCGCTGTGAGTCGCGTGAGGTCGAGTCCGGATCCGGGCAGCATGGTCACGCCTCCGAGGCGGCCCCGGTGGGCGGTCACCGGCAGACCGGCGTCGCGGAGCCAGTTCAGATCTCGGGTGATGGTGCGAAGGGACACCCCGAGCGCTGAGGCGAGTTCCTGTGTGGTCACGGCATCCCTCGAATTGAGGAGCAGCATCAGGGTGAAGAAGCGGTCTGGGGTCACACACCAATTTTTTCAGGAATTGCGACACGATGCGGCGCATATCCTGGTCAGACTGATGCGCGTGAGAAGGAACAACCTTGACTTCCTCCCCCTCGTGGACGAGGGGGATTCCTACGGCTCGCGCCGTGGGGTTTTCTGCTTCATCGCCGACTGCCCGCCCGGAGTTCTCCGTTGAGGTCTTACACCGGTTCCACAGACAGACACCGCCAGCCCGGCGGCCAGAAGGTTGTTCGCGGCGTTCACGTCCCGGTCGTGGGCCGTGCCGCAACTGCCGCACGTCCAGGTACGGACATGCAGCGCCATCGCCTCAGCGAGGCTGCCGCAGGCGGAGCACAGCTTGGAGGAGGGGAAGAAGCGGTCCACCGCGATGACTTCCCGCCCGTACCAGGCGGCCTTGTACTCCAGCATGCTCCGGAACTGGGCCCACGCGGCATCACTGATGGCGCGGGCCAGGCTCCGGTCTTTGACCATGTTGCGTACGGTCAGGTCCTCGATCACAAGCGTTTGGTTTTCACGCACGAGTCGAGTGGTCAGCTTGTGCAGCACATCGCGCCTGCGGTCGGCGATCCGGGCGTGGATCTTGGCGACCTTCTGGCGGGCCTTGCGCCGGTTGGCGCCCTCGCCCTTGGCTTTGCGGGACAGCTCCCGCTGAGCCTTGGCCAGGCGCTCGCGGTCGCGGCGCTCGTGCCGGGGGTTGGTGATCTTCTCCCCGGTAGAGAGGGTCAACAGGTGATCCAGGCCGACATCGATGCCGACCGCCGTATCGGTGGCCGCGAGCGGCTTGACCCGCGGGTCCTCGCACAGCAGGGAGACAAACCAGCGTCCCGCGCTGTCCCGGCTCACGGTCACCGTGGTCGGCGTCGCCCCGTCGGGCAGGGAACGGGACCAGACGATGTCCAGCGGGTCGGCCATCTTCGCCAGTGTCAGCCGGCCGTCGCGGAAGCGGAACGCGGAGGAGGTGTACTCCGCGCTCGCCCGGGAGGTCTTCTTCGCCTTGATGCGGGGGTACTTGGCGCGTTTGGCGAAGAAGTTCGCGAAGGCGCTCTGCAGGTGTCGCAGTGCCTGCTGCAGCGGGACGGAGGAGACCTCGTTGAGGTAGGCCAGTTCCTCGGTCTTCTTCCATGCCGTCAGCAGGGCCGAGGTCTGGTTGTAGTTGACCCGTTCCTGCCTGGCCCACGCCTCAGTTCGGGCGGCGAGGGCCATGTTGTAGACCTTGCGCACGCATCCGAAGGTGCGCGACAGCTCGGCTGCCTGCGCATCGGTCGGATAGAAGCGGTACTTGAAGGCCCGCTTCACGCCAGTGGCCATGGCTCACAAACTAGCACCTCAACTCGTGAACTCGTGCGGGTGGTTGATGGTGGACGCCGATCCGCCCAGGAGGCGAATCGGCTCTCCTTGCCCTGCTCCGCAGGAGTCCGTTTCCTCCCCCGCCTGAAGGCGGGGGTATCCACGGAGGAATCCAGATGACCACATCCGTCGTGTCCATCGTCTACGTGAACGACGCTCCCGCCGCAGCTCGTTTCTACGGCGACCTCCTCGGCATGAGCCCCTCGTTCGAGACTCCGGGATACATCACCTTCGACCTCGGGCCAGGCGCTGACCTCGGTCTGTGGTCTGGCCAGTTCGAGGATCTGTCACCGGACGTCCCGCGCACCAGTGAGGTTTGCCTGGCCATCGACGGTGGACGACCCGACGAGCTCAACGCGACCTTTGAGCAGTGGAAGTCCAAGGGGGTCACGATCCTGCGCGAGCCTCATGATGCGGGGTTCGGGCTGACCTTTCTCGCAGCCGATCCTGACGGGAACCGTATCCGCGTCGCACCGAAGGGCTGAAAGGCCGCAATGCGGCAGGCGCGCACGATAGGTGTCGCGCGCCTGCTGTCGTCTGACCCTTCGAGAGGACGACGAGTGCCCCACGCGAATGCACCCCTGAGCGTCGAGGGCCGTAGGCGGCTCGTGAAGGGGTGTACGTCCGGTCGGGACGCCATGTGCGTACTCACATCCGCACCCTTTTTGGGGAGTTCACATCGCCGGCCGCAGGAGCGGAGCGGTGGCCGGGTGGAGCGATGGTTCTGGGAGGATCAGACGGCTCGGCCGAGGGCGCCAAGGGTCCTATCGGTCGGTCCCCGGCTGGGCCAGCAGGTGCTCCCGCTGCCGTCGGCCCCTAGCTTCGGCGACGGGGATGACGCGGCGCATCAGCCGGGGGAACACGCCGGCGATCCGCTGGACGCGTCCTGCGAGCGGCGGGAAGACCACCTCGACCGGTTTGGTGGCGATGGCGTCGACGACGGCCCGGGCGATCTGCTGCGGTGCGTAGGATTTCTCCGCGAAGGAGATGGCGCAGGACGGGTCGGCCATTTCCTGCTCGAGCATGCCTGTCCGCGTGGATGGCGGATGGATGATGGTGAAGTCCAGCGGCCCGTCGCGCTCTTCGATGGCGACGCTGTGGTGAAAGGCCCGCAGACCGTACTTCGTGGCGCAGTAGGTGGCGTAGCCGGGCAGCGGCAGGAACGCGGTCATGCTGCAGACGTTGATGATGTGACCGTGGCCTCGTGCGGTCATCCGCTCGAGCGCCGTGCAGACCCCGGTGATGGTGCCGAGCAGGTTCACCTCGACGATGTCGCGGTGCTGCTGCTGGAGGTCGCGTGCGATTCCGGTGTGGGTGATGCCTGCGTTGTTGACCAGTACGTCGACGCCACCGAAGGCTGCTTCCGCCGCCTCGAAGGCCTTGGTCCATCCTGCGGAACTGCGAATGTCCATCACGCAGGCGGCGGCCCGGGAACCCAGGCTGCGGGCGCGGCTGAGGACAGCCACTTCGTCGACATCGGTCAGCATGACCCGGTGGCCGCGTGCGACGGCGAGTTCCGCGATGGCGGCCCCGATGCCGTTGGCCGCGCCGGTCACGAGGATGACCTGCTCCTGCTCAGTTCTCGGGCCCATGGCCACAGACTCCTTCGTTCACGTCAGGCTGGCGTCGTTCGTCACCAGGTGCGTCACAGCCGCACCATCTCGATGCGGCCGCCGTTGAGGCCGGCGGCGCGGACGGGATCGTCCGTCGGGACGGTGCCGGCGAAGAGGGTGCGTCCGTCATGACCGGCCACCAGGCAGCTGAGGGTGTGCTGGCTCGTCACCACTCGGTCGAGGACACGGCCGCCCTCGGCCACGCGCACGCATTCTCCGCGCAGGGCGTTGGCCACCCAGATCGTCTCGCCGTCGGTGTGCCATGCGATGCCGTCCGGTGCGACGGGTGACGCGGAACGCTTGGCTATGGCGGGCTGATCCAGGAGCGCGGAGATCCTGCGGGTGATGCGTCCGGGCAGCCCCGGATGGTTCACCAGGCGCCACAGGACGGGTGAGATCAGCGCGGCCCAGGGCTGTGGACTCGCGAGTGTGCCGTCGGCGTTGACGGGAAGGCGGGTGAGTCGCATGGCCAGTGTTTCGGCCACCACCAGAGCGGTGCCGTCGGCCGTGAGGAGAGTGCCGTTGGGAAACAGCAGCGGTTCCGTCAGACCGAGCAGGCTCCCGTCCGGGGCCAGGCACGCGATCGGGGCTTTCGGGGGCCCGGGCGGCGCATAGAGCAGAGAGTTCGGGTGCCGGCGCGAGAAGGCGTGGTAGTCGAAACCGAAGTTGCCGACATACGCCCGCCCTTGAGGGTCGACGAGCATGTCGTTGACCGGGCCGCCGACGATGTGGCGCAGATCGGCGTGCTCGACCAGCGCGCCGTCCCCTTCCTGCCGGTACACGCGGCCCTCGTCCATGGAGACGACGAGCAGGCGGCCGTCGGGAAGCCAGCCGAGGCCGCCGGCCCGGCCGGGAACCTTCAGGACCGTCTCCGGCTCCCCGCCGCCGTCCCAGCGATGCACCGTGCCGTGCGCCAGATCGGAGAACCACAAAGCTCCCTCGTGCCAGCGCAGGGATTCCGGAACACCGAGGCCGCTCAACGCGGGCACTGCCGTCCTTTTCATTCAGCCACTCCTTAAGCGACCGGCTGACGGGGTGCTTTTCCACCGCCACCACAAATTGGACGCTTGTACAAGACGTATGACTTGTTCGATCGACCGTCTCATTCTGAGTGAAGAGAAGTCAACGTTTCGGCAGGAGTTTCCGTGGCTCAGACTCGAACCCTCACAGCAGACGACGCCCCGGCGGGCGCACACATCGCCGCGGACAATCCGGCCACCGGAGCAGTGGTCGGCCATATCTCCGACGCGACGGCACAGCAGGTGGCACAGGCGGTCGCGCGGGCCCGGCAGGCACAGCCAGGCTGGGCGGACCTGGATGCCCGTTCACGCGGGGAGTTCTTCACGCGCGCCCGCCGGTGGCTGCACTCCCACCGGCACGAACTCACGGACCGCATCGTCGAGGAGAACGGCAAAGCGCAAGAGGACGCGATCATCGAGATCGTCTACTGCGCCAGTGCCTTCGCCTACTGGGCGAAGCAGGCGCGGCGGCTCCTCGCGAAGACGAAGATCCGCTCCCTGTCACCGTTCGTGCTCGGGCGCAGCATGTACACCCGCCGGGTACCGCTCGGGGTGGTCGGAGTGATCGGCCCATGGAACGGGCCTTTCCCCTTGAGCGTGGACACCTTGGACACTGGACCTTGAGGGTCCGGAGGAAGAGATCTCACGCATGGTGATGAAGGTGTATTCGGCGGAGTTCAAGGCGGACGCGGTCGCGCTGTACCTGTCGGACCCGAAGAACACGTTCGAGGGCGTCGGCAAGGATCTGGGGATCAGCCGGGAGACGCTGCGGAACTGGGTGCGGGCCGAGCGAGCCCGGACGGGCCGTGCGGCGGGAACCAGCGGCTCACCGCAGGCGGCACAAGCCGGCGAGGTAGCCTCCGACGATGTGTTGAGGGAAGAGAACAAGCAGCTCAGGGTTCGGATCAGGGAGCTGGAAACGGAGCGGGAGATCCTGCGGAGGGCCGCGAAGTATTTCGCCGGCGAGACCAACTGGTGAGCCGTTTCCAGTTCGTTGAGGATCATCGCGGCGCGTTCGGCGTCAAGCGGCTGTGCCGGGTCCTGGAGGTCTCCCGGTCAGGGTTCTACCGGTGGCTGAAGGCCGCCCCGGCCCGCCTGGCGCGAGCGAGGGACGACGCCTGGCTGGCGAGGCGGATCCGGGAGATCCACAAGGAGTCCGACGGCACCTACGGCATCCCGCGCGTCACGGCCGAGCTGAAGGTCGCTGGGATCGACGTCAACCACAAGCGGGTCGAGCGGGTGATGCGCCGGATTGGCCTTCAGGGCGTGCACCTGCGCAAGAAGGTCCGCACCACGGTCCCGGAGCCGGAAGCGGCCCCGGTGCCGGACTTGCTGCAGCGCGACTTCACCGCGAGCGAGCCGAACACCAAGTACGTCGGCGACATCACGTATCTGCCCGTCGGGGATGGTCAATTCCTCTACCTGGCAACGGTGTTGGACCTGCATTCCAAGCGGCTCGCGGGCTGGTCGATCGCCGATCACATGCGCACCGAGCTGGTCACCGATGCGCTCGAAGCCGCCGCCCGCACCCGCAGCGGCAGCCTTCACGGGGCGATCTTCCACAGCGACAACGGCGCGCAGGGTGGATTCAACTGGTCGTCGCAACACTTTGATCTCGGAGGTGTGCGACGTGGCCACGGCGGACTGGAGTTTGAAGACCAGCGATGTTCCGGAGGGTCGGCGTCGGCAGTGGCGCGCTGATCGTGCG
>NZ_JAAKZX010000176.1 GCF_011045025.1 Streptomyces ureilyticus | reverse complement strand
GGGCATACGGGGGAGCCTTCCCACCCTAATCGGGTGGGCAATCCGGCACGTTGTTAACTACTCGCGCGTATCTCCGCACACAAGACCGGCCCCGTCCGGTGATACGTGGCGGACGAGGCCGGTCGGTGAATGCGCAACAACTTAGGGGTTGCTGACCTGCAAGAGCTTGTTCGGCGAGCCGAGGCCAGCGGTGGCTATCTTCCCGGACGCCGCCTGTGCGACAAGCGCCTTGCTCACGTCGGCCGGACTCGCCGTGGCGTGATCGGCGAGGTAGAGCGCCGCCGCGCCCGCGGTGTGGGGCGACGCCATCGACGTACCGGAGAAGGTGGCTTTCGCGGTGTCGCTCGCGTTCGACGCGGAGGTGACGTCCACGCCGGGTGCGAACAGGTCGAGCCGTGCGCCCCAGTTGGAGAAGCTTGCCCGCGCGTCCGCCGGGTCGCTCGCGCCGACCGTGATGGCTTCCTGGACCCGGGCCGGCGAGTACAGGCTGGCGGGCAGTCCGTCGTTGCCGGCCGCGACCGCGTACGTGACGCCGGACGCGATGGAGTTGCGGACGGCGGCGTCGAGTTGGGCGTTCGCGAAGCCGCCCAGGCTCATGTTGGCCACCGCGGGCTTCTGGGCGTTCTTGGTCACCCAGTCGATGCCCGCGATCACCTGAGCCGTGGTGCCCGCACCCTCGTTGTCGAGTACGCGGACCCCGACGACCTTCGCCTTCTTCGCCACGCCGTACGTCGTGCCGGCGATCGTGCCCGCCACATGTGTGCCGTGGCCCTGGCCGTCCTGCGCGGTGGCGTCATTGTCGACGAAGTCCCAGCCGGAGCTCGCCCGGCCGCCGAAGTCCTGGTGCGTGGTCCGGATGCCGGTGTCGATGACGTACGCCGTCACACCCTGGCCCGCGGATTCCGGCCACGTGTAGCTCTTGTCCAGCGGCAGGTTCGGCTGGTCGATGCGGTCGAGGCCCCACGGCGGGTTCTTCTGCGTGTGATCGAGAGTGACTCTGGTGTCCTGCGTGACCGCGGCCACGCGTGAGTCGGCGGCCAGCCGCTTGGCCTGCTGCTCGTCGACCTTCACCGCATAGCCATTGATCGCGGTGCTGTAGGTGTGGCTGATTTTCGCCCCATAGTTTTCGACGAGGCCCTTGCCCGCGTTCGACGGGGCCTTCGTTCCGCCCTTGAGCGTGACGATGTAGCTGCCACTGACGGAGCCGGGGGTGTCGGCGCCGAGTATCTGCCCCAGTGGGGCGGCCTGCGCGGGCAGGGTGGTGGCCGAAAGCACCGCGGCCGTAACGACCGCGGTGAGGCCTCCTGCCCAGGACAGACGCCGTTTGGACGTCACTGTCATATGTGAGTTCCCCTCCTCAACTCGACGTACTCCGACCGCATTTGCGCGGTGCCCTGACAGGTGCAGGTCGGATCGCCTCTGGCAGCCTCTCGTGCGCTGTGACGTGCCACAAGGCCGCGTGGCGTGGCGGAATCGGCCATATCTCGCGTGGTTTACGTGTGAAGGTTGCGGCGATTTCAAGCCGGGTTCTGTACGGGCACGATGCGAGACGGTGCCCTCTACAACTCCGGCGCAGGGGAGCGCCCCGGTTGGTGGCGCGGGGCTGTGACATTTGCGGCTCCGCCGCGGGGAGCAATCAGCCACAAACAACCCGCAGACGTAGACCTGTGCCACCCGCGGAGCGATTGGCGCCGTGGTTGCCGGCGGCAGTCGCCGCTACCGTCATGGGTGACAAAAGTCGCGCACGCGTAAGAGTGCGCACCGTTGCCGCGTAGGCCCCCGTGAAGGTGGAAGCTCGTGAAGGCCATCCGCAGGTTCACCGTGCGTCCCGTACTACCCGAAGCCCTTCACCCACTCAGCGATCTGGCGCGCAATCTGCGCTGGTCCTGGCATGCCGAGACCCGTGATCTCTTCCAGTCCGTGGACCCCGAGCGCTGGGCCGCCTCCGAATCCGATCCCGTACGCCTTCTGGGGAACGTGTCCCCCGGACGGCTCGCCGAGCTGGCCGAGGACCGGCGCTTCCTGCGGCGGCTCGCCGCGGCGGCCGACGACCTGAACGACTACGTGACCGGCGACCGCTGGTACCAGACCCAGGCCCAGTCCTCGGAACTGCCCGCCGCCATCGCCTACTTCTCACCCGAGTTCGGCATCACGGCCGCGCTGCCCCAGTACTCCGGCGGCCTCGGCATCCTCGCCGGGGACCATCTCAAGGCGGCCAGCGATCTCGGCGTACCCCTGATCGGTGTCGGACTGCTCTACCGGCACGGCTACTTCCGGCAGACGCTGTCGCGGGACGGCTGGCAGCAGGAGCACTATCCGGTCCTCGACCCGAACGAACTCCCGCTCTCGCTCCTGCGCGAGGAGGACGGCACGCCGTCCCAGGTCGCGCTGGCCCTGCCCGGCGAGAAATCGCTCCGGGCCCGTATCTGGCTGGCGCAGGTCGGCCGGGTCCCGCTGCTGCTGCTCGACTCGGACGTCGAGGAGAACGACCTCGGCGAGCGCGGCGTGACGGACCGGCTGTACGGCGGCGGCAGCGAGCACCGGCTGCTCCAGGAGATGCTGCTGGGGATCGGCGGGGTGCGCGCGGTCCGTACGTACTGCCGCCTGACCGGGCACGCGCGGCCGGAGGTCTTCCATACGAACGAGGGGCATGCCGGATTCCTCGGTCTTGAACGTATTCACGAACTCTCTTACGAGGACCTGGACTTCGACGCCGCGCTGGAGGCGGTCCGCGCCGGAACCGTCTTCACGACCCACACCCCCGTTCCCGCCGGAATCGACCGCTTCGACCGGGAGCTGGTGGCCCGGCACTTCGGTCCGGAGGCGGAACTTCCGCGGATCGAGGTGGAGCGGATCCTCCAGCTCGGGATGGAGACGTATCCAGGCGGCGAGCCCAACCTCTTCAACATGGCGGTGATGGGCCTGCGGCTCGGCCAGCGCGCCAACGGGGTGTCGTTGCTGCACGGGCACGTCAGCCGGGAGATGTTCTCCGGGCTCTGGCCGGGCTTCGACCCCGACGAGGTGCCGATCACCTCCGTGACGAACGGGGTGCACGCGCCCACCTGGGTGGCGCCCGAGGTCTTCCGGCTCGGCGCCCGCCAGATCGGCGCGCAGCGCACGGAGGACGCCATGACGGTCGGCGCCTCGGACCGCTGGGACGCCGTGGCCGAGATCCCCGACCAGGACATCTGGGAACTGCGCCGGGTACTGCGCGAACAGTTGGTCACAGAGGTACGGGAGCGGCTGAACGCGTCCTGGCGTCAGCGCGGCGCCGGCTCGGCCGAACTCGGCTGGATCGACGGCGTGCTGGACCCGGACGTACTGACGATCGGCTTCGCGCGCAGAGTCCCCTCCTACAAGCGCCTGACGCTGATGCTCCGCGACCGCGACCGCCTGCTGGACCTGCTGCTGCACCCAGAGCGCCCTGTCCAGATCGTGGTGGCGGGCAAGGCGCACCCGGCGGACGACGGCGGCAAGCGCCTCATCCAGGAACTGGTGCGCTTCGCGGACGACCCGCGCGTACGCCACCGGATCGTGTTCCTCCCCGACTACGGCATGGCGATGGCCCAGAAGCTCTACCCCGGCTGCGACATCTGGCTCAACAACCCGCTGCGCCCCCTGGAGGCCTGCGGCACATCCGGCATGAAGGCGGCGCTGAACGGCTGCCTGAACCTGTCGGTCCTGGACGGCTGGTGGGACGAATGGTTCCAGCCGGACTTCGGCTGGGCGATCCCCACGGCGGACGGCACGGCGGCGACGGACGAGGACCGCCGCGACGACCTGGAGGCGTCGGCGCTGTACGAGCTGCTGGAGCAGCGCGTGGCCCCCCGCTTCTACGACCGCGGCCCCGCCGGCCTCCCCGACCGCTGGATCGAAATGGTCCGCCAGACCCTGACACTGCTCGGCCCGAAGGTTCTGGCCGGCCGCATGGTCCGCGAGTACGTAGAACGCCTCTACGCCCCCGCCGCCCGCGCCCACCGCTCCATGGACCCCTCCTCCGCCCGCGAACTGGCCACCTGGAAGTCCCGAGTCCGCACGGCATGGCCACGCGTCACGGTCGACCACGTGGAGACCTCGGCAGCCACGACGACAGCGGAACTCGGCACAACCATGTCCCTACGGGTCCAAGTGGGCCTGGGCGACCTGGCCCCCGACGACGTCGAGGTCCAGGCGGTCTCAGGCCGAGTCGACGCGGAGGACCGCATCACGGACGGCACAGCGATCCCCCTGAAACCAGCAGGCGGCCCGGACCCGGAGGGCCGCTGGCTGTACGAGGGCCCGCTGTCCCTGGACCGCACCGGCCCCTTCGGCTACACGGTCCGCATCCTGCCGACGCACCGATTGCTGGCGTCGAGTGCGGAGCTGGGGCTGGTGGCGGTGCCTTCGGAGGAGTTGGTGGAGGCGGCGGGGGTTTTGATGCGGTGAGGGGGCGTGAACTGGTTTGTGGTTGAGCGGCCGACTGGCGCGCCGTGCGGCGCGGCGGCTGACGCTGCGGGACCCAGGTAGGCGATCCGGGAAATGTGACACTTGCCCCGGCAAGTGTCACATTTCCCGGACCAACCCCCTGCCGGGGGATGCTTGGCCGACAACGTCGAGAGCTTCCCGACCCCTGCGTTCCTTCACTCCGCGCTCCACACCGCGACCTCCCCTCCGGGTGTGCAGATCACCCGCCTTCTCTTCGGCCCGACAAGCCCCCACGCCTCATAGTCCTCATCGGGCCGGACAGTCAGTTTCACGCCACTCTCGAATTCCCACGTAAGCTCCCCGGAATTTCCCACCTCGGCCTGAGAAATCACGTCACTGGCCAGCCGGACGAGTTGGGGAGCCACGAGGTCCGGCGTACACGGATCGAAAGCCACATGAAGCCGTCAGCCTGACACGCATGCTGCAACCCCCGCTGGGGGGATGCAGCAGAAGTCGCAGGCGTCTGCGGTGAGCGGGAAGCGGGTGTACCTGCCGATCGCGGATTGAAGCAGCCCGGCGGTACTTACCCTGAGCGACGTGAGGGGAAGTACCGCCCGTGTTCGGCCTCGGTGCCCTCGTAGGAGGCGAGCGTCGATGTACCGGGCCAGATGTCGCCCTTCCAGTTGAAGGTCTGCCCAACGTAAGTGGACGCGTCCTTGGCAGCACTGTTCTCGCGGACTGTCTGGCAGGCCGGGTCCGAGACCGGAGGAAAGGATTCCTGGCCGCTCTCCGGTTGTGGCTCCTGGACGGGGATAGCGCCCTCACGGGCCTGCGGTACCTCTCCCTCCCGGAAGGTGACGGCTTTGAGCTGTGCCATGGTCAAAGTGCGGGCAGCTACGCCGACGAACTCCGTAGCCCTCGCGGTGCCAGCCGAGTCGCTCGGCTCTTGATCTGTCGTACATCCCCCCCACAAGAAGTGCCCCGATCATCGCTGTGGCAGCCGGTCCAGCCAGCCGCTTTCGTGCATGCACGTTCCCCCCAGCACTGTTCGAAATGAGCGAGCAGAGACTGGTCCTGATGCTCGACACGCAAACAAGTGAGCCCTCTGCGGTTGGCCCGGTGGTGTTGAGTCCCGCGCCGTGAGCATTTCTCCCCGTGGTGTTCACGCATAGCTCGTTTGAGAGCCTGAAGGGCATATTCACCCTGTGTGTTCACGCTTTCTGCGAGCCCTCGGCCCTCGCTGCAACCTGCATCCTCATCTGTCATCGGCGGCTCGCCTGCTGATGTGTTCCCGCAGCAGGTTCACCGCCAGGTCATGGCCGTAGTCCGCAGCCATGTGCATAGGCGTGTGCCCATAGGGATCTGCGAGTTCGGGATCGGCACCGAAAGCAAGCAGCACTGCAGTGGTGTGCACGGTCAGAGGGCGGCCACTCTGCAAGGCGCCGTCGCCCTCGGCATCGATGGCATGCGTCAGCAGCGTCATGTTGGCGAACACCTCGTTGGGATCCGCCCCGTCGGCCAGCGAATTTCAGCACCGTCAGCCAATTTGCGGCATAAGGTCTGCCCACCATGACCGAATACACCACTTACGGCACCAGCACGCACAGCCCGAGCGAGTTGGCTCAGCTTGTCACCAGTCGCCTCGGGCTGGTGTTCACCGAGCGCGACAGTTACTACCGAGGCGTCTACTACACAGCCGAACACTCCGATGGGCGCGTGCAGATCCAGCCCAACTCCATTCCGGGCGACGATGACGAAGACGAGCTCTACGCGTCAGAACACCCGACGAGCCGCGTGTTGTTGCTGACTACGAGCTCGGCTCCTGCCCTGCATACAGGCTTGGAGTCCATCGACGGGCTGGCCCGGCTCTAGACCTCGTCACCCCCATGCAACCGCCGCAAAACCACCCCACACCTCCGTGCATACGCATGCTGCAACCCCCGCGTCGCCGGCCCGCCCGCCCGGGCGTACCACTTCGCCGGGCGGCTGAAGGCCGTGACGGTCAGCCAGACCGTGCCGTCGCCTGTCATTTCGACCAGGAAGGCTTCTTCGCCGGATTCGGGGTGGCCGGGGAGGGTGCCGTAGGCCCAGCCGGATCGGCGGGGTTCTTCTACCGTCCAGACGATTCGGCAGGGGGCTTTGATGAGGCCGCCCAGGGTGACCGTCAGTTCTACGCCGGGGGTGGCCTTGGGGGCTTCTGTGGTGATGCCTACGCCTATCGCCCGGTGGAGTTCCCAGGTCAGGACTGCCTCAGCGGACGCTTCGAAGACCTCGCGGCCCTCGCCGATGCGTGTTCTGACGTGTAGGGGGTGGAAGCCGGGCGGGGTGCGGTTCTCGCGGGTCGCGCCCACGTCCTCGTACGTGAAGGGCGTTTCCGTGGAGGGCATGGGGAGCAGCGTAGGGCAGCCCCCGGAACGCCTTCTTTTCGGGGGCTGCCCATGTGCGTGCGGTGACTGGGGGAGCGTCAGTTCACGTTGACCGCGGCCCAGGCCGCCTGAACCGCCTTGTACTCCGTGCTCGTTGAGCCGTACAGGTCGCTCGCCGCGCTGAGCGTCGCCGTGCGGGCGCCCGCGTACTTCGTCGTCGACGTCATGTACTCGGTGAGCGCCTTGTACCAGATCTGGACCGCCTTGTCGCGGCCGATGCCGGTGATGGTGGAGCCGTTGGAGGTGGGGGAGTCGTAGGTGACTCCGTTGATCGTCTTGGTGCCGCTGCCCTCGCTCAGCAGGTAGAAGAAGTGGTTCGCCGGGCCGGAGGAGTGGTGGACGTCCATACCGCCGAGGCTGGAGGACCAGGCGTCGGCCGAGTCGCCGTCCTTGCTGGGCTTGTCCATGTAGCGCAGCGGCGTGCCGTCGCCGTTGATGTCGATCTTCTCGCCGATCAGGTAGTCGCCCACGTCCTTCGAGTTGTCGGCGTAGAACTCCACCGCCGCGCCGAAGATGTCGGACGTCGCCTCGTTCAACCCACCTGATTCACCGCTGTAGTTGAGGCCCGCGGTGTTGGACGTGACGCCGTGCGTCATCTCGTGGGCCGCCACGTCGATCGACGTCAGCGGCTTCGCGTTGCCCGCGCCGTCGCCGTAGGTCATGCAGAAGCAGCCGTCGGACCAGAAGGCGTTGACGTACGCGTTGCCGTAGTGGACGCGGGAGTAGGCGGCCTTGCCGTCGTTCTTGATGCCGCTGCGGCCGAGGACGTTCTTGTAGAAGTCCCAGGTGACCTGCGCGCCGAAGTGCGCGTCGACGGCGGCGGTCTGGGCGTCGGAGGCCGCGCCCGTGCCCCAGGTGTCGTCGGCGTCGGTGAAGAGGGTGCCGGTGCCGGACGTACCGCGGTTGAGGTTGTACGTCTTGCTGGCGCCCCGGGTCGGGTCGTTGAGCTGGTACGTCGAGCCCGACTGCGAGGTGCCGATGGTGACGTCGCCGCTGTACTGGCTGTGGCCCGAACCGGTCTGGATCGCCTCCCACTCGTACAGCTTCTCGCCCGTGGTGGCGTCCGTGATGACGTGCAGTTCCTGCGGGGTGCCGTCGTGCTGGAAGCCGCCGACGACCGTCTCGTACGCGAGGGCCGGCTTGCCGCTCGCGGCCCAGATGACCTTGCGGGGGGCCTTGTCGGCCGCGGACTTCTTGCTGCCCTCCGCCTTGGCGGCCTTCAACGCCTGCTTCTCCGCCGTGGACTTGGCGATATCGGGCGTGACGTCGGTGACCTTGATGTCGGCCTTCGTCGCCCTCGTCACACCCTCCGTCTTACCGGACTTGGTCTCGTGGATCACCAAGTCGCCGCCGAGGACGGGGAGTCCGTCGTACGTCCGCTCGTAGCGGGTGTGCGTCGTGCCGTCGGCGTCCTTGACGACGTCTCTGACGACCAGTTTCTCCTTGGCGCCGAGGCCTATCTCGTCTGCCGTTTCGGTCGTCGCCGCGTCGGCCTTCTTGATCAGGCTTGTACGAGCTGCTGGGGTCAACTGGACGGGGGCGGCCGCGAGTTGCGTGCCGGTGGAGCCGGACGGCTCGGCGGGGGACTGGGCGGTGGCGCCGGTGGTCAGACCGGCGGTGAGGAGGGCTCCGGCCGCGACGGCGGTGGCTATGGCCAGAGTGGTGCGCTTGTGATGCGCGTAGAGGGGGGTCACACAAGCTCCTTTGTGGGGGTGCACGACAGGCATGGACGGCCCGTCGGGCGGGTGAAGGGGCGGTGCGGGGTGCCTGCGGCAGCTGTGCGGGAGTGTCGCGTGACGTGAAGAGTGCCAGGTGAGGCGTGTGCATGTCAGTGGGGTGAACGGATGTTGGCCGGAAATCGTCCAGCATCCGTTCGCCTACGGGGGTGGGGAGTTGGTTCATGGGCGAGTGCGGGTTCGTCGTGGCCCGTCGCTCCCCCACTCTCGAATTCGCTCGAGCGGGGGGACCCCCATCGCGGCGGAGCCGCACATTGATACAGCCCCGCGCCTCTGCGGGGCTCAGCCCAAGATGCCTCGGTCGTACCCAACCGCCACCGCCGCCGCCCGGTCCTTTACGCCCAACTTGGCGTACAGGTGCGTCAGGTGGGTCTTGACCGTCGCCTCGCTGATGAAGAGGACTCGGGCGATCTCTCGGTTTGAGGTGCCCTTCGCCACCAGAGTCAGGACCTCGCGTTCGCGGGTTGACAGGGGCTCGCCTGCGGGGGTTCGGACTGCTGAGACCAGGCGGGACGCCACCGCTGGAGACAGGACCGTACGGCCCTCCGCCGCCGCGCGGACCGCCGTGAAGAGTTCGTCTCTCGGGGCGTCCTTCAGGAGGTAGCCCGTCGCGCCCGCCTCGATCGCGGGGAGGGTGTCGGAGTCCGTGTCGTACGTCGTCAGGACCAGGATCCTGGTGCGGGCGCCCTGGCGGGTCAGTTCGGCGATGGCCTCCACGCCGTTGCCGCCGGGCATGCGGAGGTCCATCAACACGACGTCCGGGTCCAGGGATTGGGCCAGCGTCACGGCCTCCACGCCGTTCGACGCCTCGCCCAGCACCGTGAATCCCGGTGCTGATTCGAACATGCCGCGCAGGCCGTCCCGTACGACGGGATGGTCGTCGACGATGAGGAGCGTGATGGTGGCGTCATCGGTCATGGCGCACCAACGGTACGCGAGCCGACACCGCCGTACCGTGCCCTGGTTCGGACTCCACCGTCAGTGAGCCCGCGATGCGTTCGGCGCGGGCGCGCATGCCGTCGAGGCCGAAGCCGCCGTGGCCGTTGCGGGAGGGGAGGGTGAGGGGGTCGAAGCCGCGGCCGTCGTCGCGTACGTCGAGGACGACCTCGTCGCCCATGAAGGAGAGGGTGACGCCGAGGCGGTCGGCTTGGGCGTGCCGGGAGGCGTTGAAGAGGGCCTCCTGGGCGATGCGCAGCAGGGTCGCCGAGACCTCCTCGTGCAGGTGCTCGGCGGTGCCCGTGGTGGTGAACTCGGCACGTACGCCCGTCCGTTCGGCCCACTCGGCGACCGTCTTCTTCAGCGCCTGGGGCAGCCCGTCGTGCTCCAGGGCGACGGGCGCGAGGTTCTGCACGGAGCGGCGGGCCTCGCCGAGGCTGTGGCGGGCCAGGGCGGAGGCGCGGTCGAGGTGGGTGCGGGCGGTCGGCAGGTCGGGGGCGTTCGCGACGACCTGGAGCTGGGCGATGATGCCGGTCAGGCCCTGGGCGATGGTGTCGTGGATCTCGGCGGCCAGCCGGCGTCGCTCGTCTGCGACGCCCGCTTCCCTTGCCTGGACGAGGAGTTGGGCGTGAAGGGCGGCGTTCTCGTCGAGGGCCTGTTGCAACGCGGCGTTGGTGCGCTCGAGTTCGGCGATGGAGGCGGCCCGGGCCTCGGAACGGATCTCCTCCTGTTCGGAGATGTGGACGATCGTCATCAGAATCGCGTTGTTGGCGACCAGGAGCCCGGCGAACACCGCCCACTGCAACCCGTTCTTCGGCGGCAGCCCGCCGGACTGCGAGCCGGCCATGACGATCGAGGTGAGGAACAGCGCGAGCCGCTGCCGACGTCTGCCCGGGATCAGCTTGTCGGCGTCGAAGTAGCCCATGACCGCGTAGAACGCGCAGAACGGGTTGATCCAGGTGAGGACGAAGGCGATCACCCAGCGCACGATGTAGTACGTCGTTCCGACCGGGGAGGGGGCCAGTCGGCGGTCGGGACGGCGGTGGCGGGCCCGGTCCCACCACACCTGGAGCGCGAGAGCGATGACGACCAGGACCCCGCCCACGGCCCAGTCCACGGGACCGCCCAACAGCTCGGCGGTGACGGCCGAGAGGACAGTGGAGATACCGAGCAGCCCGTACGGACCCCAAGTGTGGAACTGCTGCCACCGCTTCTCGATCTGCCGGTCCTGCATGTCCGCCGCGGTCATCTCCCCAGTCTGCACGGCAGGCCGCCTACTCCCAGCGGAACCAGCGCGCGGCCCCCGCCGTGAGCAGCACCGTCCACCCGACGAGCACCCCCAGGTGGACCCAGCCCGGCCAGTCCCCCGCCGCCGCCTCGTTCAGAGCCTGGACCGCCGCGCCGAACGGGGTGAACTCGACGACGCGGACGAGGACATCCGGCATCGTCTGCACCGGGATGTAGACACCCGCGCAGAACATGCTCGGGAAGAACGCCGCGGTACCGACGGCCGTCGCCGCCTTCGAGGTGCGGGCCAGCGCCGAGATCAGGGCGCCCATGGCGAGGGCGGCCGCCACGGCGAGCAGCAGCGCCAGCACGTATCCGAAGGGCTGGCGCGGCAGCGCCACGTCGAACGCGATCCGGCCCACCGAGAGCGCCAGCAGCGCGGACAGTACGGCGGCGGCTCCGTGCAGTCCCATGTGTGCGGACAGCAACGCGCTCGGTCGTACCGGAGTCGTCGACATACGGCGCAGGATGCCGCGTTCGCGGTAGCCGGTGATGCCCGGCGGCAGGGACTGCAGGCCGGCCACGATCATGCCGAGCAGCACCGCTACCGGTACATACAGGTCGATGACCCGGAGGCCGCCGAGGTCGTCCTGGGTGGCGCGGAACGCCGGGATGCTGCCGAGGATCGCCAGGACCAGGGTGGGGAACGCCAGGATCCAGAAGTTCGCGCCGGGTTCGCGGCCGAAGAGCCGGGCCTCGGCCTTCAGTACGGCGGTGCTGCTCATCGTGCGACTCCCGTCAGATCGAGGAACGCGTCGTCCAACGTGGCGTCGGTGACACGGAGTTGATGGGCCGTGATGTGCTGCCGGGCGAGCAGCGTGATGACCGCGTTGACGGTCTCGTCCGTGCCGCCGAGCGTGACCCGGCCGTCCTCGCACTCGACGGAGGCCACGGCGGGCAGCGCGGCCAGCTCGCCTTCGTCGAGCGGGACCGAGGGCGTGAAGCTGATGAGGGTGGCGCTCGTGGCGCGGGCGATCAGCCCGCGAGGCGTGTCCAGCGCGGCGATCCGGCCCTGGTCGATGACCGCGATCCGGTCGCAGAGGCGCTGCGCCTCCTCCATGAAGTGGGTGACGAGGAGGACGGTGACGCCGTTCGCGCGGATGTCCTCGATGAGCTCCCAGGTGTCACGGCGGGCCCGCGGGTCGAGGCCGGTGGTCAGCTCGTCCAGCACGACGACCCTCGGATCGCCGATCAGCGCGAGCGCGATGAACAGGCGCTGCTTCTGGCCGCCGCTGAGTTTGCCGAAGCGGGCGTCCAACTTGCCGGTGAGGCCCAGGCGTTCGGCGAGCGGGCGCCAGTCGGCGGGCCTCGGGTAGAAGGCGGCGTACAGCTCCAGTGCCTCGCGGACGGTGAGTTTCTCCTGGAGTTCGCTCTCCTGGAGCTGGGCGCCGAGGACACGGCTGACGGCGTCGTGGTCGGCGACGGGGTCGAGACCGGTGACGCGTACGCGGCCCGCGTCCGGGATCCGCAGGCCCTCCACGCATTCCACGGTGGTCGTCTTGCCGGCGCCGTTCGGGCCGAGGATGCCGAAGATCTCCCCCTCCTCGACGGCGAAGGAGATCCCGTCGACGACGGCCCTCCCTCCGTACGACTTGCGCAGTCCGCTGACTTCGATGACGGGTCGGGTGGTGGTCATGCATCGAGGGTCCCGGGCGGCCGGGGTGCCGCACATCGGCCGTCTCGCTCGAACAGACATCGACCGATCGGTTGATACGGGCCTACGACTTCGCAGGTCGGACCGGTCCTAGGTCCTCCGGACGAGCGCAGGACCGGCCGAAACTCGGTGGGCGGTGTCAGTGCCGATCCGTAGTCTCACTACTGATGCCCACCACACCCGCAGCCCCCAGTGACCAGGACCTCACGGACAAGGACCTCAAGGACTCCGAGGACTCCGAGAACCCCAAGGACAGGGACCTCGCCGGTCGCCGCGACGGCGACCGTTCCGTCGTACGGATCCTGCTGCGCCTGTGGCCGTACGTACGGCCCGTGCGGGCGCGGCTGTTCACGGCGGCGTTCGTCGCGATCCTCGCCTCGTGTACGGGGCTGGTGATCCCGCTCGTACTGAAGTGGATCGTGGACGGGCCGGTGGCCGACCGGGATCCGCGCGGGGTGTGGCTGGGGGCGCTGTCCCTGTTGGTGCTCGGACTTGCCGAGGCGCTGCTGTTCGGGCTGCGGCGGTGGCTGGTGGCCCGGCCGCTGGCCGGTGTCGAGGCGTCGATGCGGGCGGCTCTGTACCGGCATCTGCAACGACTGCCGGTCGCCTTCCACGACCGCTGGCCCTCGGGTCAGCTGCTGTCGCGGGGCACGACGGATCTGATGCTGCTGCGTATGTTCCTGGCCTTTCCGCTGACGTTCCTGCTGGTCAACGGCGTGACCATCGTCGTCGGCGTGACCATCATGCTGTGGCAGGACTGGACGCTCGGCCTGGTGATCCTGGGGCCGGTCGTGCCCGTGATCGTCGTGTGCTCCGTCTTCGAGAAGCGGTACGCCGATGTGGCGCGGCTCGCGCAGGACCAGGTGGGCGATCTGACGACGGTCGTCGAGGAGAGCGTTCTCGGGATCCGGATCATCAAGGGGTTCGGGCGGCACCGCAGCCAGGCGCGGGCCTTCCGGGAACTGTCCGGGACCCTGCGCGGCACCGAGTTGCGCAAGGCCCGGCTGCTCGCCGCGATCTGGGCCGTCATCATGACGCTGCCCGAGCTGGCCATCGGGGCGGCGCTGGTCCTCGGGACCGTGCAGGTCGCGGACGGTGCGCTGTCCGCGGGCACGCTCGTCGCCTTCCTCTCCACCGCGCTGGCGCTGCGCTGGCCGGTCGACTCCATCGGCTTCCTGCTGGCCATGACGCAGGAGGCGGCTACGGCGACGGAGCGGTACTTCGAGGTGATGGACGCGGAGCCGGAGTTGTCCAGTGGCCCCGAGCGGGTGCCGGTCGGGGGTGGGGCACGCGACTCGGCGGTGCGAGGTGCCGCTCTCTTTGGGTCGGGAGCCGCCCCAGCGGCACGACTGCCCGCAGCTACGTGCGACGGCGGCCTCCAGTTCCACAGCGTCCAGTTCCGCTACCCCGATGCCCCAGCCGACGCTCCTCCCGTACTCGACCGGATCGACCTCCACATCCGGTCCGGCGAGTCCATGGCTCTCGTCGGCGCGACCGGCACCGGCAAGACCACCCTCACCGCCCTCGTCCCCCGCCTCCACGAGGTGACCTCGGGCCGGATCACCCTGGACGGCGAGGACATCACGGCGATGCCCCGTGAGGAGCTGCGTTCCAAGGTCGCCGTGGCCTTCGAGGAGCCCACCCTGTTCTCGGCCTCCGTCGGGGAGAACGTCCTCATGGGCGCCCAACCCGACGCTGGGCAGCGGGAGTTGGAGCGTGCCCTCGCCATCGCGCAGGCCGACTTCACCCACGCCCTTCCGCACGGCACCGACACCCAGGTCGGCGAGCAGGGCCTCAGCCTCTCCGGCGGTCAGCGGCAACGGCTCGCGCTGGCGAGGGCAGTCGTGGGCCGCCCTCGCTTCCTCGTCCTCGACGACCCGCTCTCCGCGCTGGACGTGCACACGGAGGCCGCGGTCGAGGCTGCCCTGCGCCGCGTACTCGCGGAGACGACCGCCCTGATCGTGGCGCACCGCCCGTCCACGGTCCTGCTCGCCGACCGCGTGGCCCTGCTCTCCGGCGGCCGGATCGCCGCGACCGGCACCCACCACGAACTGCTGCGCACGAACGCCGAGTACGCCCGGCTGATGTCCGGCACGGAACACCCGGAGGCCGATCACCCGGCGGCCGATCACCCGGAAGTCGGCCACCCGAAAGCTGACGGTGAGAGCGGTGCGTACGCCGAGACCGTCGTCGCGTACGGCGAGACCGTCGCGGAAAAGGAGGACCACCGATGACCGCGGCGCCCACGACCACCGCGCCGGACCAGGAACCCCGCAAGGACCGGCCCGCCGGCGACCTCCCGGAGACAGGCGACGCCTTCGACCGCGACGCGCTGCCCACCCCGCCCGGCGCGACCGCCGCCCTGCTGCGCTCCCTGCTCGCCCCGATGAAGGCCCGCGTCGCCCTCACCTCCCTGCTGCTCCTGCTCCAGCAGGCGGCCGTGCAGGCGGGCCCGCTGCTCGTGGCGTACGCCATCGACAGCGCTGTCCCCGCATTCCGCGACGACCGGCACGGGCCGCTGATCGCCGTGGCGGTCGGGTACCTGCTGTGCGCGCTGGCCTCGGGCGGGCTCCAGTACGCGTTCATCACCGCGTCCGCGCGCGTCAACCAGGACGTGCTGCTCGACCTGCGCGGCCGGATCTTCCGCCACGCCCAGGCGCTGAGCATCGACTTCCACGAGCGCTACACCTCGGGCCGCCTCATCTCCCGCTCCACCACGGACGTCGAGTCCCTGCGCGAGCTCCTCGACGAGGGCCTGCAGGAACTCATCACCGTCATCATCTCCTTCGTCTACATCTCGGCGATGCTGCTCTGGCTCGACCTGGGCCTCGGTGCGGTGGCCGTGGCGTCGTTCGCGCCGCTCTACCTGTTCATCCGCCAATACCGGCGCCGCGCGGGCCGCGTCTACGCCATCCGCTCGACCGCGATCGCCGCCGTGATCGTGAAGTTCGCCGAGACGATGAACGGGATCCGGCCGGTGCGGGCGTTCCGCCGCGAGGACACCAACGACAAGGAGTTCCGGGTCCTCAACCACCGGCACGAGCGCAAGAACGGCGACGCCCTGCTCGAAATGGCCCGCTACGTCGTCAAGTCCCGGCTGGTCGCCAACACGACCGTCGCGGCGATCGTGCTGTGGGGCGCGTACCGAGTGGCATCGGAGTCGCTGGCGCTTGGCGTACTGGCAGCCTCGGTCCTCTACCTCCGCCGCCTGTACGACCCCATCGACCGGCTGGGCATGTTCCTCAACTCCTACCAGTCGGCGGCCGCCTCGCTGGAGAAGATCGCGGGCCTGCTCGCCCAGACGCCCACCGTGCCGGAGCCCGCCGAGCCGAAGGCCCTGCCCGCGCTCGCCTCCGCACAGCCGGGCCGCGAGGTCGTCTTCGACGGTGTGCGGTTCGGCTACCGCACGGGCGGCGAGGTGCTGCCGCGCTTCGACCTGACGCTGCCCGCCGGGCAGACCGTCGCCGTGGTCGGCTCGACAGGCGCCGGCAAGTCGACGCTCGCCAAACTCCTCGCCCGCTTCTACGACCCCACGGCAGGCCGCATCCTCCTGGACGGCGTCGACCTGCGCGAACTCGCGATGCCCGAACTGAGACGCGGTGTGGTGATGGTGACCCAGGAGGCCTTCCTCTTCTCCGGCACCGTCGCCGAGAACATCTCCATCGGCCGCCCCGACGCCACCCGCGAGGACATCGAGCGTGCCGCGAAGGCCCTCGGCGCCCATGACTTCATCAGCGCCCTGCCCGACGGCTACGACACCGACGTACGCAAGAGGGGTGGCCGTATCTCGGCAGGCCAGCGCCAACTCGTCGCGTTCGCCCGGGCGTTGCTCGCCGACCCGGCGGTCCTGATCCTCGACGAGGCGACCAGCTCCCTGGACATCCCCGGTGAACGGGCCGTCCAGCGCGCCATGTCGACCGTCCTGAAGGGCCGGACGGCGGTCGTCATCGCGCACCGCCTGTCGACGGTGGAGATCGCCGACCGGGTGCTGGTGATGGAACACGGGCGGATCGTCGAGGACGGCTCGCCCGCCGAACTCGTCGCCGCGACGGGCAGGTTCGCGGATCTGCACCAGGCATGGCGGGACAGCCTGGTCTGAGCAGCTGAGCAGCTGAGCAGCTGAGCAGCTGAGCAGCTGAGCACGGCTGGCAGTGGCGCACGTCAGCGGTCGGTTGACGGCCGACGGTCGATGGGGAGGGTGGTCAACGGGTGGGGCAGATCGATGCGTACGGGGATCCGGGTACGCCCGACTGTCGAGGCGGCGGCCGGTATCTGTGGTGGCTGGTCAGGGCCCAGTCGGGCCGGTCCGCCGCCGGGGCGCTGCTGAGCAGCGTGTGGTTCGTGCTGATGGCGCTCGCGCCGTATCTGCTGTCCCGCGCGATCGACGACGGTCTGGAGCCTGGCGACCGGGCCGCGCTGATCGGCTGGTCCGCGGCCCTGCTCGGCATGGGGGCGTTCAACTCGTGGCTGAGCATCATGCGGCACCGCACGATGACCAGGCTCCGGATGGACGCCAACTTCCGCACGGTCAAGGTCGTGGTCGGCCACGCGGTCCGGCTGGGCGCCGTGCTGTCCCGCCGGGCCGGGGCCGGTGAGGTCGTCACGATCGGTGTCGGAGACGTGCAGACGATCAGCGGCTCCCTGACCGTGGTCGGCCCCGGAGTCGGCGCACTCGTCGCCTACCTGGCCGTCGCCGGGCTGCTGCTGACGCTCTCGCCCCTCCTGGCCGGAGTCATCCTGCTCGGCATCCCGGTCATCGCCGTCATCGCCGGCCCGCTGCAGAGCACGGAGACCACGTACCGCGAACGGCAGAGCGTGCTGACCGCGCGCATCGGCGACCTCGCGAGCGGACTGCGCGTCCTCAACGGCCTGGGCGGCAAAGGCCTGGTGGCCGACGCCTTCCACCGCGACTCGCAGCGACTGCGGGCCCAGGGTTACCGGGTCGGGGCCGTGACGAGTTGGCTCCAGGCCCTTGGCATCGGACTGCCGACGGTGTTCCTCGCCGTGGTGACCTGGCTGGCGGCCCGGCTGACGGCTCAAGGGCAGCTCAGCGTGGGCGAGTTGGTGTCGGTGTACGGCTATGTCGCCGTCCTGGTGCCGATGGTGGCGTTCTTCGTGGAGTGCGGCTACGGCATCAGCCGCGGACTCGTGGCCGCACGGCGCGTCGCGGCCTTCCTCCGACTGGCGCCGGCCGCCGACCACGGCGCACTGGACGCCCCCGCGGAACCCTCGCCGCTGCACGACCCGGAGTCCGGAGTGCGCGTGGCGCCCGGCCGGCTGACCGCGCTGGCCGGTGCCCGCCCCGCCGAGTCCGCGGCCGTGATCGACCGCCTCGGCCGGTACACCGAGTCGGCGGCGACCTGGGGCGGCGTACGCCTCGACGAGATCGAACTGGGCCAGATCCGCGAGCGCATCCTGGTCGCGGACAACGAGGCGGACCTGTTCGCGGGAACACTGCGGGAGCTGGTGTCCGGCAGCCGCGATCCCGCCGACGAGGACATCGCACGTGCCGTGCGCACGGCCGTGGCCGACGACATCGTCCAAGGCCTGCCCGACGGACTCGACTCGCCCGTCGACGCCCAAGGCCGCAGCCTGTCCGGCGGCCAGCGCCAGCGGGTACGGCTCGTACGGGCGCTGCTGGCCGGCCCCGAAGTGCTGCTCGCCGTCGAACCCACCTCGGCACTCGACGCCCACACCGAGTCCGCCGTCGCGGACCGGCTGCGGGCCGAACGAGCGGGCCGTACGACCGTCGTGACCAGCACTTCGCCGCTCGTACTGGACCGGGCGGACACCGTGTTCTACCTGGTCGACGGCAAGGTGGTGGCGAGCGGGAGCCATCGTCGGCTCCTTGGCGAGGAGCCGGGATACCGGGCGCTGGTGGCTCGCGACGCGGATGAGGACGGGGACCCTGACGGCGAGTCGGATGCGATCGCGGACGGGGATGTGGACGCGGGTGTAGGGGAGGCCGTTCGGTGACTTCGGTGACCTCGAAGCAGCCCACCGGGCAGTCCACCGGGCCGTCCTCTGGGCAGTCCTCCAGTCAGCTGCCCATCGCCGAACCGGTCGATGTGCGGCGGGCGGCGGGGCGGCTGATCCGGGCCGACGGGCGCGCCTTCGTCGCCGTGCTCGCCCTGAACGCGCTGGCCGCCGCCGTCGGACTCGTCGGCCCCTGGCTGCTCGGCCGCATCATCGACGAGGTCAGGGCGGGCGGCGGCGTGGACGTCGTGGACCGGCTGGCCCTCGCCATTCTGCTGTGCGCGCTGGCGCAGTTGCTGCTGGCGCGGTGGGCCCGCTATGTGGGACACCGGTTCGGGGAGCGGACGCTGGCGCGGGTGCGCGAGCAGTTCGTCGAGCGGGCCCTGTCGCTGCCCGCCTCGGTCGTGGAGCGGGCGGGCACGGGTGACCTGACCGCGCGCGGCACCGCCGATGTCGCCCAGGTGGGCACCACGCTGCGCGACGCCGGACCCGAGTTGCTGATCTCCACGGTGCAGTGCCTGTTCATCCTCGGCGCGGTCTTCTTCCTCGATCCGCTGCTCGGAGCCTGTGCGGTGCTCGGTCAGGTCGGCATCTGGTTCGTACTGCGCTGGTATCTGCGCCGGGCGCGCGCCGCGTATCTCGCCGAGGGTGCCGCCACGTCGGAGGTCGCCGAGATCGTGGCGGCCACCGCCGCCGGGGCCCGTACGGTCGAAGCCTTCGGGCTGCAGGGACGGCGGATCGCGGCGAGCCGGGAGGCGCTCGAGACGTCCCGTCGCACCCGGATGTACACGCTGTACCTGCGCTCCGTGTTCTTCCTGGTCATTGAGTTCTCGTACGTCCTTCCCGTGGCCGGTGTGCTGCTGGCGGGCAGTGTCCTGCACGAGCGCGGACTGATGAGCCTGGGTGCGGTGATCGCCGCGGCACTGTATCTGCGTCAGCTCGAGTCACCGCTCGACACGATTCTGATGCGGCTCGAGCAGTTGCAGAGCAGTGGCGCGTCGTTCGCCCGCGTGGAGGGTCTGGGGCGGGCACCGCAGGCCTCAACGGCGGCCAGCCCCACGCCCGTGGACGACCGGATCGATGTCACGGGCGTGCGGTACGCGTACGACCGTGGGGGCGAGGTGCTGTGCGGAGTGGACCTGACGGTGCGGCCGGGGGAGCGGCTGGCGATCGTCGGTCCCTCCGGGGCGGGGAAGACGACGTTGAGCCGGCTGCTTGCGGGGATCGACGCGCCGAGTTCTGGGGCGGTGACTGTGGGCCGGGTGCCGGTCGCTGCGCTGGGGCCGGAGCAGTTGCGGCGGCAGGTGGTGCTCGTCACCCAGGAGCACCATGTGTTCCTGGGGACGGTCCGGGACAACCTGCTGATTGCCGAACCGGCCGCTGGTGACCGGGAGTTGTGGGCGGCCCTTGAGGCGGTGGGCGCGGACTGGGTGGGCGAGCTGGGCTCCGGGCTCGATACCGAGTTGGGGCCCGACGGGCATCGGCCGGATGGGTCTCAGGCTCAGCAACTTGCTCTGGCGCGGGTGGTGTTGGCGGATCCGCACACGTTGATCCTTGACGAGGCGACTGCGCTTCTTGATCCGGCCACGGCTCGTCATACGGAGCATGCGCTGGCGGCCGTGCTGTCTGGGCGCACGGTGATCGCGATCGCCCACCGCCTGCATACGGCCCATGACGCGGACCGGGTGGCCGTCATGGAGTCGGGGTGTCTGACGGAGGTGGGGACGCATGAGAGCTTGGTGGCGGCGGGCGGGGCGTATGCGGCGCTGTGGGGGTCGTGGCATGGGCAGGCCCAGGCACACGACGGTTGAGCGCTTGGGTTGGAAACAGTTCCCGGATGTGTAGGCCAGTGTTGGTCATTTCGGGCAGGGCGGAGGGGTGTGGTCGGTCGCGAATGATCCAGTCGACGATCGTCTTCTGCCCTTCCCGTGCAGAGGGGAGCAGTTGTTCGTCAATCGCTGGCATGTGCTTCCCGGGGTGTGGGGGCGGGCAAACCGCTGCCACCACCGCCCCCCGGCGTGCTGAAGCAGCGGCCGTGCGACCGGAGGATCGCACCGGGACAACCGCCCCCGCAGCGCCGAGTCACCACAGCCCAGGCCGTACGGAGCGGACAGCTCCGGCACGGACCTCGCGCAGCACCCCCGTGGTGCGTCAGACACGAGCGCGCCCACCCGGAAAGCACCCGCCCCACGGCCCCACCACCGTTCGGGGGCCCAGCATCCACGACCAGCTCACACTGTTCGCAATGCCCGA
>NZ_JAAKZX010000175.1 GCF_011045025.1 Streptomyces ureilyticus | reverse complement strand
GTGTGCACCGTGCGGGTCGGCATCGGCGGCGCGGCCTCCTGGAGCTTCGTCAGTGCAGCGCGATATGGCCCCGCGACCTCCTCGGGCAGCGCCGACTCGAAGGTCGACGACGATGCGGTCCGCGGCGCCGCGCCACCAGCACATACAGCAAAATCACCGGCGTCGAGTAAATAACCGAGAACGCAGCCAACTGCCCATAAACCACCGTCCCTCGATTCCCGAAGAAGTCATTGATGCTCACCGAAGCCGGCATCTGATCCGGACTCAGCAGCAGCATGAACGGCACAAAGAAGTTCCCCCACATCATCACGAACGAGAAGACCGTAACCACCCCCACCCCCGGCCCCATCAGCGGCAGCACGATCCGCAGCAGCGACTGGAACGACGACGCGCCGTCCGTCCAGGCAGCCTCTTCCAACTCCTTCGGCACCCCGTCCATGAAATTCTTCATCAGCCAAATGGCAAAAGGAAGTTGAGAAGCCGCGAAGAAGAAGATCGTGCCCTGCATGGTGTCGATCAGGTCCACCTGCACGAACAACGCGTACACCGGAACCATGATCGCCGTGATCGGCAGACTCGTGGCGAAGAGAATCGTCAGCAGGAACGGCCGGTTGAGCCGGGACCGGAACCGTGACAGCGGGTAGGCCGCCAGAGCCGCGCAGACGACCGTCAGCAGGGTCGCCCCGCCGCACAGGATCAGGCTGTTGAGCAGGGGCGTGAAGGTGATGTCGGGTTCGAGTACGGCGTCGAAGTTGTCCAGGGTGACGCCGTCGGGGATCTTTACCTGCAGGTTGGCGTCCGGGTCCAGGGCGGAGAGGACCACCCAGGCCAGCGGCAGGATGAAGGCGGCCGCTACGACGAGGAGGCCGGCGTCGGCGGCGTAACGGCGTTTGGCGCGGCGGGACTTGAGGGTCGGAGCTATGGGCATCTCAGACCTCCGTCCGCAGCAGTCGCAGATAGACGACCGAGAACAGCGAACCGACCACCAGAAGCAAGAGCGCCACGGCAGTCCCGTACCCGATCATGCTTTTCTGGAAGGCCTGTTCGTACATGAAGAGGGGGAGGGTCTGGCTGCGGTTTCCCGGGCCGCCTCTCGTCATGACCCAGATCAGGCCGAAGACCGACAGCGTCTGAAGCGTGTTGAGCATCAGATTCGTACCGATCGACCGACGGATCATCGGCAGCGTGATGTGCCACATCCGCCGCCAACCACCCGCACCGTCGACCTCCGCCGCCTCCGTGATCTCCTTCGGGATCTCATTCAGCGCCGCCGAATACACCAGCATCGAGAAAGCCGTGCCCCGCCATACGTTGGCGAAGGAGACGGCCAGGATGGGAAGCGTGAACAGCCAGTTCTGGGACGGGAGATGCAGCCAGTCCAGAATGGCGTTCAATGTGCCTTCGCGGCGGAAGAAGGCGTACAGGAGGAAACCTGCTACGACTTCCGGCAGTACCCAGGCCGTGATCACGATGCCGCCCGTGAGCGTGCGAACGGGCTTTGACGCGCGCTGCATCAGCGAGGCGAGGGCCAGGCCCAGGGTGTTCTGGCCGATGAGGGAGCTGAGGACGGTGAACACCAGCGTCAGCCATACGGCGTTGAGGAACGCCGCGTCCTGGAAAGCGTCGCGGAAGTTGTCGAAGCCGACGAAGGACGACTCGGCCTGGCCGGTGAGCTGGAGGTCCGTGAAGGCGATGTAGGCGCAGTACGCGATGGGGCCCGCGAGGAAGAGGACCAGGAGGACGACGGCGGGGGAGACGGGGAGGGCGCGGGTGAGTGCGCGGCGCAGGGAGCGGCTCTTCGGCGTGGGCGGTGGGGCGGTCGGTCCCGGCGCGGTCTTGACGACGCCGGGACCGGCCGGGGGCGCGGCGGTCATGAACGGCTGCTCACTTCTCGTTCGACCCTCTCGCCCAACTCCCGCTGCTTGCTCACCTTCTCGCTCAGCTCCCGCTTCTCGCTCACTTCTTGATCACTTGGTTGTCCGTGGCCGACTTGAGTTCCTCGTCGTAGCCGCTCGCCGCCTCCTCAACCGAGCTGTCGCCCGTCGTCACGCCCTCCATGGCCTCCTGGATCGCCGTCGAGACCTTCGGATACGCGGGGTAGGCGGGACGGTAGTGCGTACTGGACACCAGGTCCGTGAAGAACTTGATGCCGGGCTGCGCCTTCACGTACTCCGGGTCCTCGGCGACGTCCTTCCGCACCGCGATACCGGAGTTGGCGATGTACCACTTCTGGGCGTTCGCCTTCGTCTGCATCGTCTCGATGAACTTGAAGGCGAGGTCGGGGTTGGCCGCCTTGGAGGGAATCGACCAGGTCCAGCCGCCCGACATGCTCACCTTGCCGGGGGCCTGGCCGTTCTGGGTCGGCATGGCCGCGAGGCCCAGCTTCTCCGACCACTCCGGCCATTCGTGGCCGCTGCCCTCCAGCCAGTCCTGCGGGAGCCAGGAGCCGTCCAGGTTGATGCCGAGCTTGCCCTCGGGGAGGAACTCACCGCGGACCCTGGTCGCGATGTTGGGGTCGAGGGCGTCCGACACGTCGGGGCCGAGCTTCTCCTTGTAGACGGTCTCCACGAAGGTGAGGGCGTCCTTGAAGGCCTGGCTGCCGGTGATCCACTTCTTGGAGGCGGTGTCGTAGAGGGGGTCTTCGTCTTCGCTCGCCGAGTTGCCCGTCCCGTACAGGAGCATTTCGAAGCCCTGCATGGCGGAGGCTTCGCCTGCCGGTTTGCCCGTGTAGACGTTGAGCGGGATGACACCGGGGACCTTCTGCTTGATGGTCCGGGCGGCTTCGAGGACGTCGTCCCACGTCTTCGGCTGCCAGTTCTCCGGCAGGCCCGCCTTCTTGAAGATTCCCTTGTCGAACCAGAGGCCCCGGGTGTCGGTCCCGTCCGGTACGCCGTACGTCTTGCCGTCCTCGGCCTTGGCCGCCGCCTTGGCCGTGTCGATGAACTGGTCCCAGCCCTTCCACTTCTCCAGGTACGGGTCCAGGGGCTTCAAGTACCCGCTCGTGATGTCCGAGTTGATGAGGAACGTGTCCTCGTACACCAGGTCCGGGGCCGTCTTGGGGGAGCGGAGCATCTGCTGGAGCTTCGTGTAGTACTCCGAGTCCGGCGCCTTGATCGGGACGAGCTTGACCTTCTTGCCCGGGTTCGCCTTCTCGAACTGCTTCTTCATGTCGGCCAGATAGGTGTCCAGGACCTTGATCGAGTTGTCCGTGGACTGCTTGAAGGAGACCTCGATGGTGTCCGGGTCGCTTCCGGAGCCGCTGCCGCAGGCGGAGAGAGCGGTGGCGGCGAGCAGAGTTGCGAGGAGGAGAGGAGCGGCGGTGGGGCGCACGGGCACGACCTCCTACTGGCCGACGTCGTTGTGGCCAAGTTGGCTGCCTCGTGAACGTAAGAGCGGTGGTCTAGTCAGGTCAATGACCTTGCAGCGGCTTGGGTTCGGGCTTGGCACGGACGTCCGCCGCGGTGTCTCCAGGCTGCGGCACCCGCTTAAGGTACTGCCGAGTCGCCTGACCAGCAGGGACGTCGGGCGTCGAGAAGGGGGAGAGAGACGTGCCGGAACAAGACGTCACCACAGGTCAGTTGCTGCTCGCCGAGTACGAGAGCGTGAAGGACGAGCAGAAGGCACGGATCGGCTTCCGCGACAATCTGCTGTACGTCACCCTCGCGGTCGTGGCCGCCGTCATCGCCGCTGCCGCCCAGGCCAAGCAGGCCTCGATGCTGCTCGCGCTGCCGCCGGTGTGTGTCGTTCTCGGGTGGACCTACCTCGTGAACGACGAGAAGATCTCGGCGATCGGGGCCTACGTACGGGGCGAGTTGGGGCCTCGGCTGGCCCAACTCGCCGGTACTGAGGGCGCCTTCGGCTGGGAGACCGCCCACCGCGGTGACTCCCGAAGGGCCTCCCGCAAAGCCATCCAGTGCGGGATCGATCTACTCGCCTTCTGCGTCGTGCCGCTGGCGGGGCTCGTTGTGTACTGGGCCGGTGGTCAGATCACCGGGGGCCTGCTGGCGGTGTCCGTGATGGAGGCGCTCGCTGTCGCGGGGCTGGGTGCCCAATTCCTGGTGTACGCCGGGGTGTTCACCTGATTCCTCCGAGGGTGCCCCGGACCGCCCACACCGTCGGGTGAGCTGCCTGCCGTGCGTTGCGAGAACCAAGCGCGTACGCCGTGCTGATCGAGAGCCAAGACAGCACATGCGACAGGGGACACAGCCATGCCGGGCCCGGAGGCCAGCGGCCCTCTTGCAGGACTGCGGAAAACATAACGGGGGCGGCGTGTGATGCTGCCGATCGAGCCGGTGCGGGTGCCGAGGGTCGTGGAGTGGAGCCGTTCCGTCCACGGGTGCTGCCCCGAGGGTGCCGGGTGAAGGGTCGGTAGGCCTCTCAGTAGGCGCCCTGCCGTGATCTCTCAGTCTTCGGTCCACCCGTGGTTCTTTCCGAACTGGAGCAGCCCGCGACGAATCTGGAGGATCTGTTCCCCGGTCAGTGAGGGGGCTGCGGAGAGCAGGACCTCGGTGACCTCGTGGAGGTACTCGTTCGCGGTGAGCACGTCGCACAGTGAATCGTCGCCGTCCAGTTGTCTGACGGGCCCCGCGAGGGATCCCGCGGCGACGTCCCGCGGCTTGCCGTTGGCTCCCGCGGCCGGCCTCACAGCCGAGGCCTTCGGCCCGCGGTCTCCCTCCGCGACCTCGAATTCGACGACGAGGCCCGGATGCAACTGGTGCTCCGGCATCCTCAAGTCGTTGACGTGCAGGAAGACGTCCTCATCACCATCGTCCGGAGCGATGAACCCATAACCCCGCGCACTGTCGAACCGCACCACACGACCAGCAACCATGCCAGCAACTCCCAAAAGAAACCCAACGATATCGGGACCAGCGCCCGAATCAACACCAGCGCAGAAGGCTACGTCGGCAACACCCCACAAGGCGAGCGGCTGGATGGTGCCGGGCCCCGGGCGCGGGGAGGAAAGCATGACCGAAGACCGCAGCGCCGATGCTCGCGGAGACCGCGACGTGTCGCCTCCTGCCGGGACATATCGTCATTCGTCTCGAGTTCTTTCGGTTGACGCTGGTTCTTGCTGTTAATGCTGGCCTTTTCGATATCCCGAGGCGATAACTCGGACCCGTGAGGCACCCGCGCGGCGGAAGCTCGGCATCGTCGATCACATGGTGCGGTCCCCGGGCTCGGCGCCGGCTGCCATGCGGCAGTGTGTGGAGGACTGGGGCATCGAGTCGATCCAGCGCAACATCCTCAGGTCCGCGGCGGACTGCCGCAGTGAGGGCCTGGAGTTCGTGCTGGAGCTGGAGGACGCGGTTCGGTGGACTCCGTAGGTTCTGGGGGCGGTCTACGACGTCCCACCGATACCTCTGCGCCGTGATCTGCCACCGGCCAACCGGCTCACCGGCTGCCGTGCGGGCTGCGGCGGACCGAGGGGTGTCGGTCCGCCGCAGCCCGCGGTGTCGAAGGCGTGCCTAGTCCTGGTCCGCTAGTCCTCACACGTTCCTTGGCACTTGTACGCCCAGAGAGTGCCGCAGCCCCTGTTGCACTTACACCAGCAATTGTCGCAGTAGGCACACTGCACGCAGTTCCCCCTGTCGCAGTAGTCGGAGAACTGGGCGCACGTGCAGTCCGACGCGGCCAGCTCCGCCGAAGTGGGAGCGGGGCCGAGCGTTGCCAGCAGTGCTCCTGCCTCAGCTTTGCCGAAGGCGGCGATGGCGCGATCGCGAAGATCCTGCGCCTGCTGGTCCAGCTGGGGAGTCAGCTCTTCGTTGAAGGTGGCTTCCCGACGGGCCAGTTTCATGGCCCTGTTGATGACGTCAACTTGGTCGGCCGTCAGGTCGGAGTGGGCAGAACGGTAGGCCTGCAGATGATCCACCCACATGTTGCTGCGCACTGACGGGGCGAGTTCGGTGTAGATCGCCCTGCGGTATGTCACGTCATGACGGGTGAACGCGGCATAGTTCTGCGGGAGGTTGGCCTTGTTCGCCTGGACCCACTTCTGGGCCTCAGTCAGCTCCTTGGCGGCGGCCGGAGACGCGTTCGCGGCGAACAGGGCTGCGACCGCACCCGCGCCGGCCAGGCGCAGGAACTGTCCACGCCCCATCCCCGACGAGCCGCCCTTGTCCGCCGGTGCGGCCGTTCCCTTGCGCAGCGCGCCCAGCGCGGCCAGGAGTCGCAGCGTGGTGCTCGGTCCCAGCAGCCTGGGCAGCCGTGCCGCCATGGCGAACCCGGTCCAGGCGCGTACCCTGCCGCCCTCTTCGACGCTGATCAGGGTGGGGGCGAAGGGGGCGTTGTCGCCCAGGGCCTGCGTGCGCCAGGCCGTCACCTCGGGATCGGACAGGGGCTTGATGTCGAGCTTGTCGCCGCTGGACTGCTGGACCTGCTGTGCGACCTTGCTGCACTTGCAGCATGAAGCGTCGAACGCCAGAATCCACTGGCCGGCTGAATGAGAAGTCATTGTTTGTCCTTATTTGTATAGATCACGACTTTCGTTCACAGTGCTAGTTGGTGCACTCTCCGTTGCATGTCTGCACCCAGAGATGGCCGCAACCCCTGTGGCACGTACAGCAGGCACCGCAGTTCTGGCATTTCACACAGTTGCCCGAATCGCAGTAGTCGTTCGGCCAGTTGCAGTCGCATTCGGCCAGGACGCCCTTCGCTGCTTTGGGAGCGGCAGCGGGAGCCGGGCCGAGCGTTGCCAGCAGTGCCCCTGCCTCCGCCTTGCCGAAGGCGGCGATCGCGGGGTCCCGCAGAGCCTGCAACTGCTGCTCGAGCTCGGGAGTCGGCTCGCCGCTGAACGTGGACTCCTGACGCGCCAGTTCGACGGTCCGGTCGATGATCTCAACCTGGTCGGCCGACAGATCGGGGTGAGCGGCACGGTAGGCCTTGAGGTGGTCCACCCACATGTTGCTGCGCACCGACGGGCTGAGTTCGGCGTAGATCGCCTTCCGGTGCGCCATGTCGTACCGCGCGAAGGTGCTGTAGGTCTGCGGGAGCTTGGCCTTGTTCGCCTGGACCCACTTCTGAGCCTCAGTCAGCTCCTTGGCGGCGGCCGGAGACGCGTTCGCGGCGAACAGGGCTGCGACCGCACCCGCGCCGGCCAGGCGCAGGAACTGTCCACGTCCCATCCCCGACGAGCCGCCCTTGTCCGCCGGTGCGGCCGTTCCCTTGCGCACCGCGCCGAGTGCGGCCATCAATCGCAGCGTGGAGCGGGGACCGAGTAGCGTGGCCATCCGTGCCGCCATGGCGAACCCGGTCCAGGCTCGCGCCTTGCCGCCCTCTTCCAGCCTGATCAGGGTCGGGGCGAAGGGGGCGTTGTCGCCCAGGGCCTGCGTGCGCCAGGCCGTCACCTCGGGATCGGACAGGGGCTTGATGTCGAGCTTGTCGCCGCTGGACTGCTGGACCTGCTGTGCGACCTTGCTGCACTTGCAGCATGAAGCGTCGAACGCCAGAATCCACTGGCCGGCTGGCTGAGAAGTCATTCCTTGCCTTTCTCGGTGGAGATCGTGCCTTTCCTGGAGGAGCTGGCACGCACGCCGTTCACACGTTTATCCGCAGATGCCCCTCGCCCTGGATGCAGTTGCCGGGTGCTCTGGGCAGCGGTTTGCCGGGGGCTGGAGAGGAAGATCCCCATAATTCGCGCATGATGGCGGCACGTGCGCAGTTAGGCTTGTTCCGTGTGTGTACGGGTGTCAGCTCGCGCTGTTGACTGCACCATTCCATGTTGACGTGCTTCCGTCAACACTCTCTGTTATGCATTTATCGCCATACCCGTGCCGGGCGAAGGACGGTACGAGGACGGGTCAAGGCACGATCGAGGACTGTGCGTCATAGCCTGCTCGGGTTCATGGAATAGGAGACGAACCGGACCACGCGACACGGTCCGCGCAATTTCCGAGACTTGCGGGGGCGCCGGCATGAACTCACAGCGATGCCGCTTGGTCGTGCGGAGTGATTCCGCGCGACTTCTTACGCTGAGTTGATCAATAGCTGGTGCGCGAGGGAGTGTCTGTAGATCCTGCAGGGAGCGGCAAGGGCCATGGGCCTGTATTGCCAGCTCAGCTCCAGGGTCGAACGCCGGGCGTCAGGAGGTACCCGTGAACTTGTAGCCGAGCTGCGCCAGCATGGTCACGTTGTCACTGAGAGCCCAGTGTTCGACGATGATTCCGTCCTGCACCCGGTTCATGTTCATCGTCATCATCTCGAAGGTCTTTCCCGTCGGCGGCATTCCCATGAAATCCAGAGTGTGGGTGCCCCGGACCGCGGACCTGGTGGCCACCACGTCCCCGGTCTCGACGATTTCCTCCAGGGTGGAATGGAGATCGGGAAAGAACGCCCGGGTGAGCTGCCACATGCCCAGCAAGCCCTCCCGGTCGCGCGGCGTGCCCGGGGGGTGCTCGGCGTCGCTCGACGTCCCCGCGAGATGGGCGACGACATCGGGTGAGATGAGTTCCCGCAGTCTTTCCGTATCACCCGCGTTGAACGCCTTGTTGAGGCTGATGGCTATCTCCGAGAGGTGCCCCATGGCGAATCCGTCCCGTCTGAGGAAGGTCTGTGGCCGAGTCGCTGCTCCCGGCAACTTATCTGCCGCGGCGGCAATGCGGCAACCCGTACCAGCGCCTTACGTCACCTGTCCGCAGAAATAGGGGTAGGGGCTTTGTGCGGGGTGATTCCGTAGGGGTTTCAGGGGTGATTTTAGGGGTTACCAAGGGCTGACTAAACCCGGTGCCGGTCCCGTAGCGTGTCCGTGAGAAACGGCGGAATTGTCCGGCACGAATGCGAGGTACCGCGTCAGTGGATTTCGACCTCACCGATGAACAGCGATGTCGCTACGACCGTGTCTCCGCCGAAGTCACGCAGCAGCTGGGCGGGCCCGGCATGCTGTCGGAGCTGCCCTTCACCCGCACGCAGTGGAAAAGCGCGGCGCAGATCGGGCTCACGGGGCTGTGCATGCCCGCCGAGTACGGCGGGGGCGGTCTCGGAGCGCTGGACACCGCGCTGTGCCTCGAGGCGTTCGGCCGGGCCTGCCCCAACACCGGGCTGGTGTTCGCCGTGGCCGCCCACCTGCTGGCCTGCGCTGTTCCGATTCGCGACTTCGCCGACGGCGACGTCCGGGGTGAACTGCTGTCCGGACTGGCGTCCGGCGAGCTGATCGCGGCGAACGCCATGACGGAGGACGAGGCCGGCTCCGACCTCTCCCGTCTCGGCGTGACCGCCGAGCAGGAGCCCGGGGGCTATGTGCTGCACGGCGACAAGTCGTTCGCGAGCAACGCCCCCGCCGCCGACGTGTTCGTCACCTACGCCACGACCGCCCCCGCCGCCGGCTTCCTCGGAATCACGGCATTCGCGGTGCCAAGAACCGCTCCCGGAGTCGCCACCGGTGAGCCCTTCGAGAAGATGGGCCTCGGCGGTTGCCCGGCCGGGCGAGTGCTCTTCCGGCACTGCCGGGTGCCCGAGACCCACCGGCTGGGCCGGGAGGGGCAGGGCACGGCCGTCTTCCAGCACTCGATGGCGTGGGAACGCGGCTGCCTGTTCGCCGTCTACCTGGGCCTGATGGAGCGTCAACTACAGCAGTGCGTCGAACGAGCGCGCACCCGGCGCCAGTTCGGCCGTGCCATCGGCGAGTTCCAGGCCGTCTCGCACCGCATCGCCGGAATGAAGCAACGGCTCGAGAGTGCCCGCCTGCTGCTGTACCGCGCCTGCTGGCTCCTCGACGGAGGCCGCGACCACAACGAGGCGGTCGCCCTGTCCAAGATCGCCGTTTCCGAGGCCGCCGTGGCCAACAGCCTCGACGCCATCCAGGTCTTCGGGGGTGACGGATACCTCAGGTCCGCTGGGATCGAACAGCACCTCAGGGACTCCGTACCCGGCGGGATCTTCTCCGGCGCCACCGACATCCAGCGGGAAGTCGTCGCGAGAGGGCTCGGCCTGTGAACCGTACGAGCCAACGGCACAGCCCGAGTCGCCCCCGCCTGGGGGCCGCCGAAGGGACGGTCCTGCCATGAGCCTGCACCGGCTGGCCATCGACTCCGCCGCCAGGGAACCCGGCCGGCCGGCCGTGGCCGGGCCCACCGGCGACCTGTGCTACGCCGAACTCGACTACGCAGCCAACGCCCTTGCCCACCGGCTGCGCGCGATGGGAGTCGCTGCCGGGGACCGCGTCGTGCTGTGGGCCGACAAGTCCCCGGACTTCGTGGTGGCCATGCAGGCGGTGCTGCGGCTCGGCGCCGCCTACGTGCCCGCCGACGGCGCCGTGCCCGTGGCCCGCGTCGCCGCCATGGCACGCGACTGCACGGCCGCCGCCGTCCTCACCTCTGCCGACCGGCTCGCCGTGCTCCGGGACGCTCTCGGCTCCCTGCTGCCCAGCGCCGACCTGGCGCAGGAACCGGACCCCGAGGCCGCCCCGGTGGACGCGGAGGTCGCACCCGACGACCTCGCCTACATCCTCTACACCTCGGGCTCGACAGGCGCCCCCAAAGGGGTCTGCATCAGCCACGGGAACGCACGCGCGTTCGTCGACTGGGCCGTCAAGGAGCTTGGCCCCGGGCCACAGGACCGCTTCGCCAACCACGCGCCGTTCACCTTCGACCTGTCCGTCCTCGACCTGTACGCGGCGTTCGCCGTCGGCGCCTCGGTCCACCTCATACCCTCCGAACTCGCCTACGCCCCCGCGCAGCTGGCGGAACTGATCCACCAGTGGCGGATCACCGTGTGGTACTCGGTGCCGTCCGCTCTGACGCTGCTGATGCGAGACGGCGCACTGCTCGACCGCCCCGCCCCTGAAGCGCTGCGCGCGGTGCTGTTCGCGGGCGAGCCGTTCCCCTTGCCGCAGGTGCGCGCACTCGCGCGCTGGACCGGCGCACGCCTGCTCAACCTCTACGGTCCCACTGAGACCAATGTGTGCCTCCGTCACGAGGTCGGGCCCGCCGACGTGGAAAACGACCGGCCCCTGCCGATCGGCACCCCCGTGAGCGGCGACCACGCGTGGGCCGAGACCCCCGACGGCCGGCCGGCCGCTGTGGGGGAGGTGGGCGAACTGCTCGTGGAGGGTCCCACGGTGATGCTCGGCTACTGGGGTGTGCAACCGCACCAGGGGCCCTACCGCACCGGAGACCTTGTCCGGCGGCTTCCCGACGGCTCGTTCGAGTACCTCGGCCGTCGCGACTACATGGTCAAGGTGCGCGGACACCGTGTCGAGCCGACCGAAGTCGAGACGGTGCTCGCCCTGCACGACGACGTGGCGGAGGCCGCCGTCGTCGTCGCGGGCAGCGGCATGGACGCCCGGCTGGTGGCGTACGTCGTCCCGGCGCGAGGCCGCGAGGTGGGGGTTCTGGGACTCAGGCGGCACGCGGCACAGCGACTGCCCCGCTACATGCTCGCCGACGAGATCCACTTCCTTTCCCAACTGCCCCACAACCGCAACGGAAAGACCGACCGCGCCGCCCTCACGGAGGCGGCGCGCGCCGAGGCCGTCGTGTCCCACCCGACTGAGCAGCCGCACGCGAGCGAAAGGTGACGTCATGCCTGACCAGGAGATGACCAAGCGAATCGCGGAGTACATCCGCGAGAAGTTTCTCGACGGAGACCCGCAGGGCGAGCTGCAGGACACCTCACCGCTGCTGGAGTGGGGAGTCCTCAACTCGCTCAGAGTCGCGCAACTGATCGGCTTCCTGCGCGAGGAGTTCGGCGTCGTCGTCCCGCCCCGTGAGATCCACGCGGACAACCTCAGGGACGTGCGCAGCATCACCGCGATGGTCGCCCGCCTGGCCTGACCAGGCGGGTCGTACTCCGCCCGGGCAAGTCAGAGCGAAAGGCGTTTCAGGACCATGGTCGCCAGCACGGACGTGACCTCCCGCCATGCCGAGCCCATCGCGGTCGTCGGCATGGGATGCCGCCTGCCCGGCGGCGTGCGGGACCTCGGCTCTCTCGGCAGCGTGCTCAGGTCGGGCACCGACGTCCTTCGGCCGGTTCCGGAGGACCGCTGGGCACGTGAGCTGCACGACCCCGAGCCGGAGCGGCCGGGCACCATCACCAACCACTCCGGCTCGTTCCTGGACGACATCGACCGCTTCGACCCGGCGTACTTCGGGATCACGCCGCGCGAGGCAGCCGCCATCGACCCGCAGCACCGCCTCCTGATGGAAGTGGCCTGGGAGGCCATGGCCGACTCCGGACGCCCCCGCGAGGAATGGCGCGCCTCCCGCACCGGGGTCTTCGTCGGCCTGCTCGCCGGCGACTACCACCTCCTGCACACGAAGGCCGTCGGCCTCGACGGCATCGGCCCGCACTACGTCACCGGAACGGAGTTCAGCTTCGCGGCGGGACGCCTCGCCTACGCGTTCGACCTGCGAGGGCCCGCTGTCGCCGTCAACTCCGCCTGCTCCTCCTCGCTCTACGCCGTGCACCAGGCCTGCCAGAGCCTGCGGGCCGGCGACGTCGACACCGCGCTCGCCGGCGGCGTCAGCCTGCTGCTCAGCCCCGAGATCAGCGTATTCATGAGCCGCATCGGAGCTGTCTCGCCCTCGGGCCGGTGCCGGCCGTTCGACGCCTCGGCCGACGGCATCGTCCGCGGCGAGGGCTGCGGCGTCGTCGTCCTCAAACGGCTTACGGACGCCGTCGCCGACCGCGACCGGATCCATGCCGTCATCCGCGGCTCCGCGGTCAACAACGACGGCGGCAGCCTCGGCCTCACCGCCCCCAACGCCGCGGCGCAGGCGGCCGTCCTGCAGGCGGCCCTCACCAACGCGGGGCTCGGGCCGGACGACGTCGACTACGTGGAGGCCCACGGCACCGGCACCCCCCTCGGCGACATGATCGAGCTGGGCGTCCTGTCCGAGGTCTACGGCACGGCCCGTACCGGCGGCAAGCCGCTCTTCCTCGGCTCGCACAAGGCGGTCTTCGGGCACACCGACGCCGCCGCCGGAATCACCGGACTGCTCAAGTCGATCTGGGTCATCACCACCGGTCATGCACCGGTGCAGCCCCACATCGATGAACTCACCCCCGCCGTCGACTGGCGCGGCGGCGGCATCGCAGTGCCCCTGACCGGCACCGACCTGACCGCCACCGACCCGGCCGGGACCGGCCGCCGTCTGCGCGCCGGCGTCAGCGCGTTCGGCCTCAGCGGCACCAACGTCCACGTCATCGCTGAGGCTCCGCCCGACGGGGCCGAACCGGCCGCCGGACCACCGGCGCCGGGTGCGCACGTCCTGCTGGTCTCCGCCGCCCGCCCGGAAGGTCTCGCCGGCCAGATCGCGGCGATGCGGGAACGACTGGCACAGCAGGACGAGCCGCTCGGCGACCTGCTCGCCTCCGCCGCCACGCGGCGCACCCATGAAGCGCACCGCTTCGCCGCCGTCGCCGCCGACCGGGAAGGGCTGAACGCGGCACTCGACGACCCCGGCGAACTGCCCGACGGCGCCTGCTCGGGCATCGTCGGCGCCGAGGGGGAACCCGCGCCGGTCTTCGTCTTCTCCGGCCAGGGCTGCCAGTGGCCCGGCATGGCGACCGACCTTCACCGCAGCGAGCCCGAGATCAGGGAAACGCTCGACGAGTGCGACGCGCTGATCCGCGCCGAGGCGTCCTGGTCCCTGATCGACACGCTGCGGCGGCACGAGGACGGCGGCCTGGACCGTACGGACCTGGCCCAGCCGGCCATCTTCGCCGTGCAGGTGGCCCTGACCCGCTGGCTCGCCCGGCGGGGAGTCACCCCGGCAGCCGTCGTGGGCCACAGCGTCGGCGAGATCGCCGCCGCCCACACGGCCGGGGTGCTGGATCTCCCGGACGCCATGCGGCTGATCGTGCGCCGAGGGCAGATCCTGCAGGAAACCGCCGGCACCGGGCGCATGCTCGCTGTCCAAGGCGCTCCCGACACCGTCGAGCGGCTCCTCGCGGACAGCGGACTCCCGGTCGTCGTCGCCGCCGTGAACGGCCCCGAGTCGGTCGTCGTCGCCGGGCCGGACGATGCCGTGGAGGCGGCGGTGCAAGCCCTGGAGGGCGGCGGACTGCCCTGCCGCCGTACCCGCGTCGACTACCCGTTCCACAGCCCGCTCGTCGCCGCGTGCGGCCCGCGCCTGAAGGAGGCGATCGCCGGCCTCCTTCCGCACGACCCGGCCCTGCGCCTGCTGTCCAGCGTCGAGCCCCACACCGACGCAGGCCGACTCGACGCCGCGTACTGGGGCCGCAACGTCACGGAACCCGTCCGGCTGTGGCCGGCGATCGACCGCCTCCTGGCCGAGCCGGAGCCCTGTGTCCTGGTGGAGATCGGCCCGCACCCGGTCCTCACCCGACCGCTGACGGACGCCGTACGGCGCCGCGGCCGCGACAGCGCCGTACTCGGCACTCTGCGTCGCGACGAGCCCGGCCCCGTGGCACTGCACAAGGCACTGGCCCGGCTCCACGTCGCCGGAGCGGCGGTGGACTGGGAGCAGGTCACCGGCAGGCCGGGCCGGTACCGGGACCTGCCGGTGCCTTCCTGGCACGGCGAGCGGTACTGGTTGCCCGCGCTGCGAGAGCGCCGGCAACCCGCGCCGAACGGCTCCCCCACAGCGGTACCGGACGCCGCACCAGAGCCTGCCGCCCGCCCCGCGCTCGACGCACCGTCCGGACCCGACGGGCCTGCGGTGGCCGTCGACGGCGCCCGGCCCTCCGCGCAGGTCGCGCAGCGGGTCGACACCTGCGTCCGGCACGTCCTCGGCCTCAGTCCGGGCCAGCCGCTGCCGCACCGGCGGGGCCTGTTCGAGCAGGGCATGGACTCGCTGACCGCCGTAACGCTCCACAAGCGCCTCGAAGCGGAGTTCGCGGTCACGCTCCCCTCCACCGTGGTCTTCGAGCACCCGTCGGTTCAGGCCCTGGCCGCCCACCTCACCGAGCTGTCGCGGCACCGCTCCGGAGAAGAGACCCCACAGCCCGCGCCCTCCGCCGGCGCCACCGATTCCGGCGAGGACGGCTCCATCGCCGTCATCGGCATCGCCTGCCGGCTCCCCGGCGCCTCCTCGCCCCAGGACTTCTGGTCACTGCTCACCGAGGGCCGTTCAGCCGTGTCCAGCCCGCCACCGCACCGCCGTGACGACCCGATCTGGGCCGAGGCGGGCCCGGGCATACCCACTGCCGGCGGCTACCTGAACGACGTCTCCGGCTTCGACGCCGCGTTCTTCCGCATCTCGCCCCGCGAGGCCGTCTCCCTTGACCCACAGCAGCGGCTCGCCCTCGAAGTGTCCTGGGAAGCGCTGGAAGACGCCGGATACCCCGCGCCCGACCTGACGGGGCGCCAGGTCGGGGTGTACGTCGGCCTCAACACGGCCGACTATCACGAACTGCTCACCCGCGACATGGCCAACATCGACCTCTACTACGGCACCGGGAACACCTTCGCCGCCTCCGCGGGCCGGCTGTCGTACTTCCTCGGACTGCGCGGACCCAGCCTCGCGGTGGACACCGCCTGCTCGGCCTCGCTGACCGCCGTGCACCTCGCCTGCCAGGGGCTGAGGGCGGGCGACTGCGAGGTCGCTCTCGTCGGCGGCGTCAATGTCATCGCGTCGCCCACCGTGTCGGTGGCGATGTCCGCCGGCGGGGCGCTCGCCCCCGACGGCCGCTGCAAAACCTTCGACGAGGCGGCGGACGGCTACGGGCGAGGTGAGGGCGCGGTCACACTCGTCCTCAAACCACGGGCCGCCGCCGAACGCGACGGCGACCGCATCTACGCCGTGCTGCGCGGCACCGCCGTCAACCAGGACGGTGACAGCGGAGGATTCACCGTCCCGAACGCGGCGGCGCAGACCGCCCTGATCCGCCAGGCACTGGCCCGTGCGAGCTGGGCACCCGCCGACATCGACTACGTGGAGGCGCACGGCACCGGCACTCCCCTGGGCGACCCCATCGAGGTGCACGCCATGGCGCAGGCCCTCGGCCCCGGACGCGATGAGCGCGCACCGTTGTACATCGGCTCGGCCAAGGCGAACATCGGCCACCTGGAGGCGGCAGCCGGCATCACCGGCCTGCTCAAGGTCATCCTCTCGCTGCACTACCGCGAGATCCCCCCGCACCTGATCAACACCCCCTCCCGCCGGATCGACTGGGAGAGGCTGCCCGTCTCCCTCGTCACCGAGCGCCGCGCCTGGCCGGAGCGCGGCCGGCCGGCCCGGGCGGGCGTGTCCTCCTTCGGCTTCAGCGGCAGCAATGCCCACGTCCTCGTCGAACAGGCCACCCGCGTCGGCCGTGCGGAGGACACCCGTACGGCGGCGCCCGCCCCGTCGTCCGGGCTCGTGCCGTGGGTGGTGTCAGCCCGCGGCAGCGCGGGGCTGCGCGGTCAGGCCGCGCGACTGGCGCAATTCGTCGCCGCGCGCCCGGACCTGGACCCCGTGGACATCGCGCACTCGCTGGCCACCACCCGTTCCCTGCTGGAAACCCGGGCCGTGCTCCTGGCCCCCGCGGACGACCGGGACACCGTCCTCACCGGCCTGACGGCACTCGCCGAAGGACGTCACACCGAGGGCGTCATACAGGGCAGGGCAGGGCAGGGCGGCATGACAGCCTTCCTGTTCAGCGGACAGGGAAGCCAACGGGCCGCCATGGGCCGACAGTTGTACGACCGCCACCCCGTCTTCGCCGCTGCCCTGGACGAGGTGACGGACGAACTGGACCGCCGGCTGGAGCGGCCACTGCGCGAGGTGATGTTCGCCGCGCCGGACTCGGAGACCGCCCGGCTGCTGGACCAGACCCGGTACACGCAGAGCGCGCTGTTCGCGGTGGAGGTCGCTCTTCTGCGGCTGCTGCGCCACTGGGGAGTCGAGCCCGACTACGTGATGGGCCACTCCATAGGCGAGCTGACCGCCGCATACGCGGCCGGAGTGTTCTCGCTCCCCGACGCGGCCCGCCTGGTCGCCGCCCGCGGCCGGCTGATGCAGGCCCTGCCCCCGGGTGGCGCCATGGTCGCCGTGTCGGCGCCCGAAGAGGAGGTCACCGAGGCCATCGCCGGCTCCGCCCACCAGGACCGGCTCGGCATCGCCGCCGTCAACGGCCCCCGGGCCACGGTCGTCTCCGGTGACGAGGACGCCGTACTGGAGCTGACCGCCGTACTCGCCGAACGGGGACACCGCACGAGGCGGCTGCAGGTGAGTCACGCGTTCCACTCCGCACACATGGACGGCATGCTCGACGACTTCCGACGCCTGGCAGAGGAGATCACCTACCACGAGCCGGGGATCCCCATGGTGTCCAACGTAACCGGGCGGCGGGCCCAGCCCGGCGAACTGTGCTCAGCCGGGTACTGGGTGCGGCACGCCCGTGACGCCGTCCGGTTCGCGGACGGCATCCGCGAGCTGCGACGGCTCGGCGTGACCGCGTTCCTCGAAGTCGGCCCGGACGGGACCCTGGCCGCCCTCAGCCAGGAGTCCCTGATCGAGGTACCCGACGGCCGTACCGACGCCGTGGCGATCCCGCTGCTGCGCAAGGACCGGCCCGAGCACGAGGCGATCGTCACCGCCATGGCCACGGCGTCCGTCCACGGTGTCGAGGTCGACTGGAAGGCGCTGGTGCCCCAAGGACATCGAGTGGCCCTGCCCACGTACGCGTTCCAGCGGCAGCGGTACTGGCTCGAGAGCCGAACGAGCCCCGCCGCCGAAACGTCCACGGGGGGCAACCCGGCGGAGGCCCGCTTCTGGGCTGCCGTCGAGCAGGGCGACCTCGCCGAATTTGCCCGCACCCTCGAACTCCCCCCGGACACCGACAGCCCCGGAACCGGCCATCGAGACGCCGAACAGTTCCTCCCGGCCCTGGCCTCCTGGCGGCGAAAGCTCCGGGACCGCTCCGTCCTGGACTCCTGGCGCTACCGCGTCGTCTGGAAGCCGATGCCCCGGCCCCCCGCCCCCGCCCGGCTGTCCGGCACCTGGCTGGTCGTCACCTCGCGGCGGAACACCGGCCACCCCTGGATCCAGGCCGCTCTCGACGCCCTCACCCACCGCGGCGCGGACGTGGCGCACATACCCGTGGATCCCGCGGGCGACGACCGGGCAGCACTCACCGAACTGCTCAGCCGGGCCACCCCGGACGGCCGGACCTGCGGCGGAGTACTGTCCCTGCTCGCACTGGACGAGTCCCCGCACCCCGAACACCCCGACCTCGCTTCCGGAATCACCGCCACCCTGAGCATCGCCCAGGCACTCGGAGACGCGGGCATCGACGCCCCCCTGTGGTGCGTGACCCGAGGCGCCGTCTCCGTTGCGGAAAACGATCCCGTACGGCGTCCCGAACAGGCGCAGATCTGGGGCATGGGCCGGGTGATCGGCCTGGAACACCCCCAGCGCTACGGCGGCCTCGTCGACCTCCCCGACAACCCCGACGAGCGGTCACTGGAACACCTGTGCACCGCACTCACCGGTCACCAGGCGGAGGACCAGCTGGCCGTCCGCACCTCCGGCATCCTCGTACGCCGTCTCGTCAGGGCACCCCTCGGCGACACGCCCGCGCCACGCACCTGGAAACCCCGCGGCACCGTCCTGATCGTCGGCGGAACCGGAGCGCTCGGCGGCCACCTGGCGCACCGGCTCGCCGACAACGGCGCCGAACACATCGTCCTCACCGGCCGACGCGGCGAGGCCGCCCCGGGCGCCGCCGAACTGCGAGCCGAACTCCAGGCACAGGGCGTCCGTGTGACGATCGCCGCCTGCGACGTGGCGGACCGCGAAGCGCTCACCGCCCTGGTCCAGAACCTGCGGGCCGAGGGGCCGCCCATCCGGGCCGTCATCCACGCGGCCATGGCCCCGGCCGTCGGCCTGCTCGCGGACACCACGGTGGACCGCTACGCCTCCGCAGTCCGCGCCAAGGTCGCGGGCGGACACCACCTCCACGAGCTGTTCCGCACCGACGAGTTGGACGCCTTCGTCCTGTTCTCCTCTGTCGCCGGCACCTGGGGCAGCGGCAACGAAGGCGCCTACGCGGCGGCCAACGCCTACCTCGACGCACTGGCCGAGCAGCGCCGGGCCTCCGGACTGTCGGCCACGTCGGTGGCGTGGGGCATCTGGGACGCCTTCAACGACCGGGACGACGACACGGCCACGCGAGACCTGCTCACCGAGCGGTCCCTGCGCCAGGGGCTGCCCCGTCTCGACCCCCGCCTGGCCTTCCAGGCCCTGCGGCAGGCCCTCGACCACGACGAGACGTCCGTCGTCATCAGCGCCGTCGACTGGGAACGATTCGCCACGCTGTTCACCATGGCACGCCCACGTCCGCTGCTGGACGAGGTGCCCGAGGCCCGCCCGGCCCCCGCGGCGACCGCCGTCCAGTCCGGTGGGCGGAGCGACGGCGAACCGGAGCCGGAACTCGCACGCCGCCTCACCGGAGTACCCGAGGCGGGGCACGAGCGCGTCGTCCTCGACCTGGTGCGCGCCCGAGTGGCGTCCGTCCTCGGACATCACACCCCGGAGGAGGTCGAGGCCGACCTGGCGTTCCGGGACCTCGGCTTCGACTCCCTCACGGCCGTGGAACTGCGCACCCGGCTCGCCGAGGCGACAAGGCTGCCACTGCCCGCATCCCTGATCTTCGACCATCCCACCCCCTCCGCCCTGGCCCGGCACCTGCTGACCGCAGCCACCGGCGAGGCACGGCAGGCGGCCCGGACAGCCGGACGAGGCCACACCCCCGCACCGGTGAAACCCGTGGACGACGACCCCGTCGCGATCGTCGGCATGGCCTGCCGCCTCCCGGGCGGTATCCAGTCCCCGGAGGAACTCTGGCGGCTCATCGCGGCCGGTGACGACATCGTCGGCGGGCTCCCCACCGACCGTGGCTGGGACCTCGAACGGCTCTACGACACCGACGGGCACACACCCGGCACGACGTCCGTACGGAATGGCGCGTTCCTCCGGAACGCCGGTGACTTCGACGCGGACTTCTTCGGCATCGCACCCCGTGAGGCGCTGGCGATGGACCCGCAGCAGCGGCTGCTGCTGGAAACGTCCTGGGAAGCCCTCGAGCGAGCGGGCATCGACCCGGCGATCCTGCGCGGTCAGGCGGTCGGCGTCTACGTCGGCGCCGGCGCGGACGGATACGCCACCGCCGAGAACCGCGTACCGGAAGGCGCCGAAGGCTACGCCGTCACGGGCAGCGCGGGCAGCGTCATCTCGGGCCGCATCGCGTATGCGTTCGCCTTCGAAGGCCCGGCGGTGACGGTGGACACGGCGTGTTCGTCGTCGCTGGTGGCGCTGCACCTCGCCGGCCAGGCACTGCGCGCCGGCGAATGCTCCCTGGTCCTCGCCGGCGGCGTGTCCATGCTGGCCAGCCCGAAGGGCCTTGTCGAGTTCGGCCGCATGGGAGCACTGTCCCCCGACGGCCGGTCGAAGGCGTTCTCGGCGGCGGCCGACGGCATGGGCTGGGGCGAGGGTGTGGGTGTGCTGGTGCTGGAGCGGTTGTCGGATGCCCGGCGGAACGGGCATCAGGTGCTGGGGGTGATCCGCGGCAGTGCGGTGAACCAGGACGGCGCAAGCAACGGAATTACGGCGCCGAATGGGCCGTCGCAGCAGCGGGTGATCCGGGCGGCGCTTGCCAGTGCGCGCCTGGAGGCCGGGGACGTGGACGCGGTGGAGGCGCATGGCACGGGGACGACGCTTGGGGATCCGATTGAGGCGCAGGCGTTGCTGGCGACGTATGGGCAGGACCGGCCGGTGGATCGGCCGTTGTGGCTGGGGTCGGTGAAGTCGAATATCGCGCATACGCAGGCGGCGGCGGGTGTGGCGGGTGTGATCAAGATGGTGTTGGCGCTGGGGCAGGGGGTGTTGCCGCGGACGTTGCATGCGG
>NZ_JAAKZX010000174.1 GCF_011045025.1 Streptomyces ureilyticus | reverse complement strand
GGAGTACGGAGTCTCGGACACGCTCGCGCCCGTGCTTCCCGCGCTTCCCCGGCCGCCCCCGCCGCCGGAGGTGCCGCCGCCATTCGATCCCGAGGGGCCTCGGGATCCGGAGGGACCATCGCTCTGATTCCGGCCGCCCGCGTCGCCCAGAGACTTCGCTCCGGAGGCGACGCCGCCCATGACGGTGTCCCCGACGGCGTCGCCGCCGATGCCGGCCGTCGCCGGGACGATGATCCTCATCAGCGCCGGCAGGGCGATGGCCGACAGGAGCAGGGTGGCCATTCCCGCGATCTGCGTGTCGGCGCTCTCATGCGGTTCCGACGCGTCGACCATGATGGCCCCCGAGTACATGATGAGAGCGACCGTGGGCTTGTACAGCAGCCAGGCGGTCATCCAGCCGATGTGCTTGCGCCACCACGTGCCGCCCCAGTCCGTCATGGAGGCGGCGGCCGCCAACGGCAGCGTGCCCATCAGCATGATCATCACGCCGAGCCGGACCCACATCAAGAGCGCGTGGACGATGCCCGCAAGGATCAGCAGGCACCCGATGACCAGCAGCAGCATGTCCGGAATGCTGTCGTCGCAGTCGACGCCCTCCATCAGGTTATTGAGGGTGTTGTCGAACAGGTGGTCGTAGTACCTCTCCATGAGGTCGACGAACGTGGTGATCAAGGTGGTCGCGGCCGCGGCGACCACGACGACGCGCACGATGCCCTTCAGCGCGGTCGTGCCCGCTTCGCCGCGCCGTTCCAGAGCCATCTTCACGGCGGCGACGAGTATCGAGCCGCACGCGAGATACATGACGATCCACCGTACCTCGGTGCCGATCTTGTCCGACGCGCCCGTGTTGATCGAATCGATGTCACCTACGGCTTTGAAGATCCCGATGGCACCGGTGATGACGATCTTGGCCACCATCTCGATCATCTCGCCGATGGGGTCGTCGAACATCCCGAGAAGGTCGAGGCCGCCGTCGCAGCCATCGCCCTGACCGGCCAAAAACATGTCACGCTCCCCACATGATGAAGCCGTCGGGTTTCGCTGCCCGTTTCACGGACGAGTAGAGGGACCCGTCGTCCTGGAGCGCCACCTTCCAGTCGCCCTCCCGCCAGCGCACGGACACCGACGTCGACAGGTAGCCGCCGATGGGGTTGGTGGCGAGCAGCCGTACGGTCGCGGAGTCGCCCGAGTACGACGCCAGGGAGAAGCCCACAAGCCTCCCGACGGCGCTCTCGTCCGGGTTCGTCTCGTCGGCCCTGGCCTTGCTGGCGACGAACGTGTCGCGCGGCTCGCCGGGCACGACCTGCTGCTCCGCGACCATGCGCCAGGCCGCGCCGCTCAACTCGACGGGAATGATGTGCGCCGCCAGCACCGCCCCCGTGGGCGTGTGGGCGAAGCACCACCACATCGTGGCGTCGGTGCGCAGCGGGCCGGCCGAAGGCGAGGTGGGCACCATGAGGGCGACGAGCTTCTGCCACCGCACATCCGCCGGCGCGACGGTCGGTCGCGCGGTGTCCCGGTCGTCGGTACGGCAGTTCTCCGGCCGGCCGCCCGGACCCTTGCGGACCTGCTGCGGGTCGCCGGGAGACAGCGGGCCGCCGAGCCCGGCGAGCGTCTCCCGGCTGTCGGCCGTGCTGTCCGTACCCGTGGTGCTGTCCGTCCCCGTGGTGTCGTTCACGAAGGCCACCAGCGTCATGACCACGATAAAGCCCAGAAGCATGGCTGAGTTGATCCGGGCTCGCTCTTTGGAGAGAAGCCCGTTCGCCGGGCCCTGTTTGCGACTTGTGCCAAACACGTCGATGGCCTTTCCTGCGGGCTGCTGGTCCTACTTGAAAAGGAATTGGACAATGGGTCCCGCAGTGGACACGAGGACGCATCCGCCCAACACCATGCCGAGGCGGCTCATGTGCTCGGAGCCCTCTCCGCGCTTCATGGACACGGCCATCATGATTCCCGTGATGAGGATGCCCGCCACGCCGGCGGCGGTGCCGGCCCAAGCGGCGATGCCCAGTACGGTGTCGACCGCGGTGGCGAGTTCCGGTGGCGCCTTCTTCTCCGGGTTGGGAATCTGAGCCAGGTAATTCCCGTCGGCGGCATGGAGGGAATGCAAGGTGTCCTTCATGAGATTCTCCGTTGTTTGCAACGAGTTACGGGTTTGTGTGGCTAGTTGAGAACTGGTAGCACCACGAAATTGACGAGCGGTCCGGCGCTGAGGCCGAGGACGCAGGCACCAATGGCGAAGAACCCGCCCCTGAAATACGTCGCTCCCTCGCCCATTTCGCCACGGCGCAGCTGCATGGCCATCTGGACGCCCACGACGATCAGGCCGGCCACAGAGGCAGCCGTCACCATCCAGGTGAGGTAGCCGAGCAATTCGCCGACCTCGGGGTTGGGGTCGAAGGAGCCTTTGGGCCCGAAGTCGTCGGGATTGATGTCTGCCAAGAAGCTCAAAGCGACCTCCTCGACTGCCCGGCCGGAGCCGAGACGGCGCGGGCCAGCGCGCGCACTGCCCTTGGCAGTTGGTCGATCTCCTCGCCGAGGCGCCAGGCCGGGACCCACGGAACGCGGTGGACCTTGGCTGCCGAACGCAGCACGCGCACGCGCCGGCCCAGCGGGCGCGGCAGCCGTCCCGGCGCGTCGGCGACGAGCACGACGGCCAGGAGACGCACTCCCGCGGGGTGCTCCCCCTTGCGCAGTGCGTTCAGCGCCTGGGACACCGCCCGCGTGCCCGCGTTGTGGGTGCGTGCCACCAGCAGCACCCGGCCGGGTTCGCCCCGGGCCGGGTCTGGCCACCGGCGGCCCACGTCCGCGCCGCCGAGTACCCGCGCAAGCGTGCTCGCCCCGGCACCGCCGTGTGTGCTCACCCAGGCGACCCTTTGGCCCCGATGGCCCGCCGACGCACGTTCCGCAGGTGCGGGGGGCCAGGACGGCGCGGTCTTTTGCGCGGGTCGCGATGGCGCTGCCTGCACTGCCTGCGCGAGCGGCGGGGCCTGTGCGGCCCGTGCGGCCGGCGCGGCGGGTGCCTGGGCCGCCTGTTGAACGGCAGGTGCTTGCGCAGCCTGTTGAGCGGCCGGTGCCTGAGCTGATGCCTGTTGAGCAGCAGGTGCTTGGGCTGCCTGTTGGGCGGTTGGTCCACGGACCCACATCTGTGCGCCGGCGGACGTCGCCGGTGGGACGCCCATGCGCATCCACCCCTTCCCTCGTTTCGCTTACGGCGACGGATCGATCCCGCATTGAACTGATGCGCCGTCGTGTCCGTTGCGGCGTGCGGGCTCGCGGCGATCCGTCGGGCAGCCACTACGGGAAATCGGGTGACCTGGTTCAAGGCCTCCGGGGACCCATGTCGTGCAGGCGAACGCAAGGGGTGTGACTGGTCGTGAGCGCAAGTGGGGGCGAGGATGAGCAAGCCCAGAGGGACAAGACCAGGAACACCGTGCTCTTGGGCGGCCTCGCCAGCGCACCGATCCTGGGGTGCCTCGCCTTCGTGGTCCTCCTGATCCTCCTCATCGGGACGTTGGCCTCGCTCTTCCTTGGGTTTGTCTTCTGGCCGCTCATGCTCCTTTGCAAGATCAACCTCTTGCCCTGCGGCGATGACAGCGGCGGCGGCGAGGGCCTGAACAACGACCAGGTCGTTGCGGCATACGAGAGCGACGGGAAGGGCCAGCTGAACGCGAACACCGTGCCCTCGCAACATCTCTCGCTCGTCCAGGAAGCCGGGAGGGAGTGCACGCAGATCGGCGCCATCGTCATCGCGGCGCAGATCCAGCAGGAGTCCGGGTGGAACGAGAAGCTGGTCGGCCCCGACGGGGCCGAGGGCATCTCCCAAGTGCCCCCGGACAAGTTCGACGAGTTCGGCGAGGACGCGGACGACAACGACGAGACCTCGGCCCTGGACGCCGCGGACTCCATCAAGGCGCAGTCCAAGTACATGTGCTCGCTGGCCAAGGAGATCGACACGCTCATCGCCAACAACGAAGTCAAGGGGGACCGCCTGAACTTGACCCTGGCGGCGTACGAGACGGGCCTGGACGCGGTCAAGCAGGCGAAGGGCGTACCGGACAACGACCGGGCGAGGAGCTACATCATCGGTGTCAGGTCGGGGTTCGCCCTGTACTCCAACTCCGTTGACATGCCGGGGGAGTCGGCGTACCCGTCTCTCAGCCCGCGGCCTACGCCCTCATCCTGACCAGCACAGCAAGGAGCCCACCAAGTGTTCGGCAAGCGCACCCGAAAGAACCTGGACGCACACCACGGCACGGAACCACGGCAACCGGCCCCCGACGAGGCGGTGGAGGTGCTGATTCGCCGTGACGGCAGTGCGCTCGTCAACGGCGCACCCTTCCCCGTACCGGACGGCGAACCCGTCCACGTCGCCGTGCTCGACGCGATGCACCGCGGCGCGCAGGCTCGGGGCGAGCCCGTGCAGGCGGCGATCCTCGACCGTCAGGAGGGCTACGCCACCCGCGTCGAGGTCGCCCCCGACGGGTCGAGCCGGATCCTGCAGCACGAAAGACAGGAGGAACAGTACGAGCCGGAGCCCGGGCCTGCCGCCGGGCCGCTCCTGGCCGAACTCCCGCCGGACGAACCGTTGGCCGGTTCGCCGTCGGTGGCGGGGGCCGGGCTGCCGTCGGGCCCCCGGCCGTCTCCGGCCGAGTCACGGCCTGCTGTCGAGCCGTTCCCAGCCGGTCCTTTGTCGGCCGAGCCGCCGCTGTTCGAAGGCCCGTTGGCGGGTCCGCCGTCTGCCGCGGGGGACGGGCTTTCTCCGGCGCCCGAGCCCGTTCCGGCCGGTCCCTCGCTGGTCGAGCGGTCGTTGGCGGATTCGCCGTCGGCGGCGGGAGTCGGGCTTTCTCCGGCGCCCGAGGAGCCCATCCCCTCCGAACTTCCATGGGTCGAGCGGTCGTTGGCGGATCTGCCGTCGGCCCCCGAGCCCGTTCCGGCCGGTCCTTCGTCAGCAGAACCGCCGTTCGCCGAACCGCCCTGGGCCACCGGGCCGTCCCCGGCCGGGCTCCCGCCCTCCGACGCGGACACCCGGGTCCCGGCGGTCCCGGACCAACTGTCCGAACTCGTCGCGCAGATCACCCGTGCCATGGACACCGGCAGCCTGGAACGCGCGGTGGCGCTCGCCTTCCGGCTGCGGGAGCACACCGCGCGCAGCTTCGGCGCCGAGCACCCGTGCACGCTCGAAGCGTGCGCCCTGGAGGCGTTCGCCGCGTACAGGAGCGGCAACCACCGCCTCGCGGCGGCCACCTCCCTCAAACTCGCCCGGACCCGACACGAGTTGGGTGACCCCCGGGCACATGACGAACTGACGCGCGCGGTGGTCGCTTGGCGGCTGATCGACGACATACCGTCCGCCGTGGACCACGGACGGGCCCTGCTCGCCGTCTGGTCCGTACTCGCAGAACGGGGCGTTCGGTCCGCTCGGGACGAGACATTGATGCGCGGCGTCAATCGCCGTATGCACGCCCTCGCCGCTGCGGCGACCGCGCGCCAGACGGGTGCGGCCTGAGATAAAAAGCGCAGGTCAACCGAGCAGCGGCGGTGGGAGCGCCCCAGTGCGGGCGCTCCCGCCGCCGCTGTACGTGGCCCTCCGCTTCGCCGGAACCCCCCGCTCCCGCCGTCAATCGAACGTCAACTCGACGTGGAACCCCGCTCGCAAGACTCCCGGTGAATCGAGGCCGCTGACCCCGGCCCCGAGACCTGATCTCTCGCCACGAGGTCACGGAACGAGGGAGTACGAACGTGAGCTGGACGGTAATGGGTTCCTCGGGAGCGGACAGCGCCCGGGAACGCGCTATGCGCACGCTCTACGACGAGCAGGGAAGTCCTCTGTATGCCTATGTGGTACGGCTGTTGGGAGGTGACCGGCACAGGGCCGAGGACGTGGTGCAGGAGACGCTGCTGCGCTGCTGGCGCACGCAGGACCTGGAGAACGGCCAGCCCCTGCGGCCGTGGCTGTTCAGGGTGGCCCGCAACCTCGTCGTCGACGAGTACCGCCTGCGGATGGCCCGCCCCCAGGAGGTCAACGGCAACGACTGGCTCGAGGACCTACTGACGAAGTCGGACGGTGTCGACCGGTTGCTCTCCTCGATGATTCTCCAGGAGGCGTTCCAGAAGCTGTCGCCCAAGCACCGCGAGGTGCTGTACGAGACGTACTACACGGGCAGGTCGATGCGCGAGGCGGGCCTCGTGCTCGGTGTCCCGCCGGGCACCGTCAAGTCGCGCGTGCACCACGCGGTGCGGGCACTGCGCATGGCCATGGGCGTGGTCGAGGCCGCCGACGAGGAGGTCGGCGTCAGGCCCGCGTGGTCGTACACGTCCGCCGCGTGACACAAGGCCGACGGGCCGCGGGAACACCAGACTCCCGCGGCCCGTCCGCGTTTTCTCGACAGATGCCGTCAGGGGCGCGGGGCCGTATCAATGTGCGGCTCCGCCGCGATGGGGGTCCCCCCGCTCGAGCGGAGCCGAGAGTGGGGGAGCGACCAGCCACAACGGACCCGCACCCGCCCACGCACCCAACCCACCACCTCCGCAGGCGCCCCACCCAACCGCCGGAGGCCAGGGCTCAGCCCGCCGTCGCCGCCCGGGTGTCCACCGCGGGCCGCTCCCAGGTCGGGAACGTACGGGTCCTCCGCGGCACGGGTGCCTCCGGCGCGGGGTGTTCCCGTGCCGCCGGCACGTTCGCGAGGCGGGCCTCTTCCAGCCACGTCCGGTGTTCCAGGGCGGCGTTGAGCGCCTCGCCGTCCTTGCCCGGGATCTGGCTGCGCAGGCGGATCACGGCGACCCCGGCGGACAGCGCGGTGTCGAGGTCGGTGATCTGCAGCCACAGCGTCTCGGCGCGGGCCGCCACCGCCTCGGCCCGCTCGCTGTCCCCCAGGTAGTGCCAGCGTTCGGCGACGTCGCGGTACAGCAGTACGCCGCCGAAGGCATCCCCGGCCAGGGCGGTGACCCGGGCCCGGACCTCGCGAATGCGCAGGGCGTCGGGGTCGGAGACCCCGAAGTGTTGTGCGGCCTGCTCGTCGAGCCGTGCGGCGAGCGCGGCGGCTCGGCCGACATGGCCCGCCTCGAGATACTCCCTGACCAGGGCCAGTTCCTGCGCCCCGGCATGCGCATCGGGCCCCGTCCGTGGGCCCCGTGCGGGCGCGATCCGGGCCGGGACGAGCGCGGCCCGTTGGGTGGTGGTGTGCGTGGTCGATGCGGTCGGTCGGGTGGTTGTGCGTGCGACGGCGGCCGGTTGGGTGACCGGATGCGCGGTGGGCGTGGTCGGCTCCGTGGCCCGACGCCTGGCGGGTGTGGCCGGTTCGGCGGCTGTATCGACGACGGGCGCCGCTGTCTCGATGGTCGTGGGCACGGCGGGCGCCGCTGATTCAGCGACCGCCCCCGCACGGCGCCCGGCCGCCTTCGCGGAACGCTTGTCGTGCCGTTTCTTCCCCGGCTTTGCCCTTGATCCACCGCTGGGCAGCTCGCTCACCTCCCCGTCGGGTGAGATGACCAGGTGAAACACGGAGCCGTCCGGTTCGGTGGCCTCGGCCCGCACAGGACGGCCCAGCCGGGCGGCCACCTCGGCGACCGCGTCGACGGCCGAGGCGCGGGTGGGATGCCCGGAGGGGGGCACCAGCGGGCCGGAGGCGTCAACCCGGCCGTCGTCGTGCACGGTGAGGGCGTACACCGGCCATGCAGGCACTTCCGTGGACTCGGACTCGTTCGTCGCATGCATGAAGTTCCTTCGGGCTATTGGACGGTGACGTCGGCGACCCGCCACGCCTCGTCCGGTGCCGTGCGGGTGAGGCGCACAAACGCCACGACGGTGGTGGGCTCACCCGCCCACCCGTCGCGGCCCTGAGGGGAGGTGGTGACAACCCACTGCCGCCATGCCTCGGTGTCGGTGTCAGCGGGCATCGCGGCGTCCTCGGCCTTCTCCAGGGTGACGATGGTGGAGGCGCGGTGACCTGCCCACTCCCGCCACTGGGCACCTGGAACCGAGCGGGGCCGGTGCTCGCGCACTCGCGCCGCGTACGCCTCGGTCAGCCAGCCCGCGTCCGCGGCGCGCGCACTGGCGTCGCCGGGGCCGCTGTCGATGGTGGTGTCGAATGTCCACATCACCTTGAGCGCGCCCCAGCCGACCGCGTCGGCGTCCCTTTGGTCGGTGTCGCCGGGCCGGGTGACGCCTCCCCTGGGGGTGCCCCCGGAACCAGCCGGCAGGGGCGCGGCCCCGCGGGGGTCGTCCGGAGTCGGATACGGGCCGGTGCCGGTCGCGGCGGGAGCCGAGGACCTGGTGGGCGCACCCAGCTCGCCGCCGGAACCGCACCCGCCCACGGCGAGGACGAGTGCGAGTACCGTCGCGGCCGCCGCGGTGGTGCCGTGCGGACAGGAGCGCGTATGGGAGGGCGTACGGGAGGGAGTCATCCGAACCGCCTTACTTTCTGAGGCTTGTCGGCGTAGTAGGGCTCGTCGAGGCTGTTGATCTTGACCACGTCGCCGGTCTTCGGCGCGTGGATGAACTGCCCCTGGCCGATGTAGATGCCGATGTGGTCGTAGCTGCCGTTCAGGTTGAACCCGATGACGTCACCGGGCCGTATCTCGTCGCGCGGCACCGCCTCGCCCGCGGTGACTTGCAGCTGGGAGACGCGCGGGGGGAGCGTTTCGCCGTTGCTCGCGTGGTAGACCGCGTACTGGACGAGGCTGGAGCAGTCGAACCCGACCGTGTTCGCGCCCTGCGCGAACCCGCGTCCGGGGCCCTCCGGCCCGCCGCCGCCCCACGAGTACGGGGTGCCGAGCCACTTCCTGGCATGGGCCACCACCCGGTCGCCGAACGCGCCGCCGTTCTCGGCGTCGTCGGTGTTCCCGGCTGGTTCGCCGCCGGTGAAGCCGGCCATCGACGTGATGATCCGGGTGACGTAGGCCTGGGTCTCCGGGTACGGCGGCACGCCGCCGTACTCCTCCACCGCTCCGGGGCCCGCGTTGTAGGCGGCGAGCATCAGGCGTGTGGGGTCGCCGCCGAGATTCATCTCCTTGACCTTGCCCGCGAGCCAGCAGTCGTATCGGGCCTGGGTCATGATGGCGTCGCCCGGGGTGAACGGGTCGGCCACGCCGTCCGGTTCGGCACCGCCGTCCTTGCCGGCCGCGTCCACGCCCCACGTCGCCCAGGTGCCGGGTATGAACTGGCTCAGCCCTCGGGCGTCGGCAGGGCTCACCGCGGTGGGGTCCCAGCCCGACTCCGCCTGAATCTGCGCGGCCAGCAATGGAGCGCTGGCCTCCGGGCACTGCTGGGCGGCCCGCTCGACCCACGGCACGAACTCGGCCGGGACGCGCTTGGCGTCGAGCGTGGTGGCGAACCCCGCGGGGGCGGCGTCCTCCTTCTGCTCCACGGCTCCCAGCACCGACAGGCCGACCAAGGAGCCGAGCAGCCCCAGGACGGCGCAGCCTGCCACCAGCATCGCCGATCTCGCCTGCGCGGTATGGCCGCTCATCCCCAACTCCCCAAAGAAACCCAGCGATTCGTTGGACGTGCAAATCCAAGACGCTACAACTCGCCTTATATGCCGCACTTCTGAAAAATCATCACTTGCGCCGCAATGCCAACTTATGTGTATTATCGGCTCGTTGTGTCAGTAATCGAAGGAGATGCCGTGGCGGGGGATGTACCGGTTGTCAATCCCTGGTTGCCGCAGTCGCGCCCTTCCGGGGGCAGCAACGGGAAACCTCAGCGAACGGTTCAGGGCGGGCAGGCCCGCGTGCCGACAGGCCTCACGGGGCCGGCGGCGCCGCAGGGTGCCGGAGTGCCGCGACCCGAGCGTGGGCTGCCCGTCGCCCGGGCGCGTCCGGGCGAGGAGCACGCATGGTGGTGGCTGGGCGTGCACGGCGGCGCGGGTGTCACCACGTTGAGGCGGGCCGTCCCCGGCGGCCGGGACGCGGGCCGTGCCTGGCCCGTGTCGGCGCAGTCCCAGCCGGTCGTGCTCGTCGCCCGCTCCAGCGCGTACGGCATCAAGGCCGCGCAGAACGCCGCGCAGCAGTGGGCCTCCGGCATGGTCACCGGCATCGATCTGCTCGGCCTGGTCGTCGTCGCCGACGCTCCCGGCCGACGCCCCAAGATCCTGCAGAACCTGGTGCGGCTGGTCTCTGGCGCGGTCCCCCGGCTGTGGGAGATCCCGTGGGTGGAGCCCTGGCGGCTCGGCGAGCCGCCCACGTCGCACCTGCCCAAGGAGTGCGCGCCGCTGGCGCGCGACCTGACCCGACTCACCCGACCCGCGTAGGGAGAAGCACGTTGTCAAGCCTGTTGGCGGTCGCTCTGGACGCCTCACCGCACATAGCCCCTCTTGCCGACCTCGCCGCGCCGACCGCCGGGCCTTCGGGCGTGCCGGAGGTCGGCGGGGGAGAGGCGCCGCCCGGTGCCGACGGCCTGCTGAAGGTCCTCAAGTGGGTGGCCTGGAGCGTCACTGCCCTGTGCGTCGCGGGCCTCTTCGGCGTCGCCGCCAGGATGGCGGTCGACCACTCCAAGGGAGGCGGCCGTGAGCACGCCAGGGGGCTCGGCTTCGTACTGGGGGCGTGCCTGCTCATCGGATCCGCCTCCGGAATCGTCGGCGCGCTCGTCTAGGCCGGAGCGTTCGTCTGGACCGGCGCGTTCGTCCAGGCGCCTCGGACCCGGCACCGACGAGGACTGACGACCCGTCACTACCTCTTGATCCGGCCAACCGGCCACCCGTCACCCGACAACCCACGAGGATGGGGGAAGGACCATGGCAGAGCCCGGCAACAGCGCGGCGGGCGGCGAGCCGCGCAGCCCGTGGCTGCGTACCGGCTTCGTCCTCGCCGCCGCGTTCATCGGCTTCGTCGCCGTCATCGGAGCGGCGGTCGCTTTCAGTTCGGACGGCTCCGGCAGGGGCGGCTCGAACGCGGCACACACGGCACACACGGCAGAGGATCCCGGAGTCCGCGCCGCGGACCCGCCACCGTCCGCGGCCGACGCCTCCGACGACGGTGGCGCCCCGTGCCCCGAACTGGCCGACAAGCAACAGGATGTGCCCACTGCCGCCCCGAAGGGCGTGACCTGGACCCTGTACCGCTCCGTCGCCCTCCCCGTCTCGAAGGCGGCGGGCCCGGCCGTGGCCGGGCAGGACATCGCGCGGTGCTATGCGCACACCCCCGTCGGCGCCCTCCTGGCCAGCAGCCAGATCAGTGTGCGTTACCTGGCCGCCGGCGACTGGCTGAAGGTGACCCGCACACAGACCGTCGGCGCGGGCCGCGACGCCTACATCGCCGACCGGACCAAGGCGGAGCGGACGGCGCCCCCGGACGGGGAGGGCGGCACCTACGGACAGATCGCCGGATTCAAGTTCGTCACCTACAACGAGACCACCGCGGTGATCCAGACCGTGTGGCGGTTCCCGGACGGCCGTATGCAGGCCGCCACCACGACGGTGCTGTGGCAGGACGGCGACTGGCGGCTGGAGTACCCGGCCGCCCCGGCCGCTCCCACCCCGGTCGACTCCCTCGCCGGATACGCCGAGTGGGGAGGTGTGTGATGGCGGGCTGCGACTTCGGCTGGGTGTCCCCGACGATCGGCGGCTACTGCGTGGGCGACGGGGCGGGTACGGCCCCGAAGGACCTCGGTGACAACGCGTTCGACGACATCGCCGAGAGCGCCGCACAGGCGGCAAGCACCACCGTCAAGGCACTCGGCAGCGCCTGGATGAACCTGGGCAGTCCCGACCTGAGCGACGACAGCGGCCCTGTGGCTTTCCTGCGCGGCTCCACGCTGTGGTTCACCTCCTTCACCGCCGTACTGTGCCTGCTCGTCGCTGCCGGGCACATCGCCTGGCAGCGCCGCGGCGAGCCCGCCCGGCAGGCCCTTCAGGGGCTGCTCAACCTGGTGGTCGTCTCCTCGGCCGGGGTCGCCACGGTCAATCTGCTGACCGTGGCGGGGGACAAGTTCAGCGTCTGGATCATCGACAGGTCCACCGGCTGTCGGCAGATCAGCGCCACCGGCGAGCCGGTGGCGAGCTGCGTGGCCGAGTTCGACAAGCGCACCTCGGCCATGCTGGCGCTGGGCGAGGCGGACTCGTCCTTCCTCGTCCTGATCATGGCCATGCTGGTGATCGCCGGCAGTGTGGCGCAGATCGCCCTGATGATCGTACGGATGGCCATGCTGGTGATCCTCACCGGCACGCTGCCCCTGTCGGCGGCGGCCAGCGGCACCGCCGGCGGCCGGGTCTGGTTCCGCAGGTCCGTGGGCTGGCTGCTGGCCTTCGTGCTGTACAAACCGGCCGCGGCCGTCGTGTACGCGGCAGCGTTCTCGATGACCGGCCAGACCCAGGACAACGACGTCGTCTCCATGGTCTCCGGGGTCGTACTGATCGTCCTGGCCTGCTTCACCCTGCCCGCGCTGATGCGGTTCGCCGCCCCGGTCGTCCAGGCGGCGGCATCCGGGACGGGCCGCGCGGCCAAGGCGTCCGTCGGTGCCGGCGGCCCGGCCGCGGCCACCGGGGCGCTGCCTGTTCCGCACCTGCGTGGCCTGGCCACCGGCCGGTCGGTGTCCGGGGCCGCCGTGAGCCCGGACGGGGCGGGAACGACCGGCGTGCGCACCGCCCCCGGCCCGGCAGCGGGCGGCCCGGCGCCCGCGCGAGGCGCCGACCGGGCACGCGGAGCACCGGACGGCGAGCACACCGCGACCAGTCCCACCCGGCCGGCACAGCCGACGGACCCGGCGGACGGCGAGCAGACACACCCGTACGACCGGGAGGAGGCGGCGGCCCCTGTTCCGGTGCCGGCCCGCCATCACACCGACGAGCAGCAGGAGAAGCCCCGTGGCAGCCACTGAAGCACCCACCCCCCGCACCTACGGCAACTTCCGCAAGCCCCGCACGTCCGGCCTGCGAGGCCTGTCACTCGGGGCGACCATGCTGCTGTTCACCGGGCTGATCGCCGTCGTCCTGGCCACGCTGATCTCCGTATGGGCCGCGCTGGGCCTGGCGGTGGCGCTGGTGGTGGTCATGGCCCCGCTGGCGGTACGGGACAAGCACGGCCGCACGCTGATGCAGCGCGGCGCGGTCCGCCTGGCCTGGCGGCGCACCACGTCCTCCGGCGGAAACCTGTACCGCTCGGGTCCGCTGGACCGGGCCGGCTACGGCACCTGCAAGCTGCCCGGCCTGGCCGCCGAATCCTCGCTGACGGAGGCGCGGGACGGCTACGGACGCCCGTTCGCCATGATCACGATCCCGTCGACCGGTCATCACACCGTCGTCATCTCCTGCGACGCGGACGGCGCCGCCCTCGTCAACGAGCAGCAGGTCGACACCTGGGTGGCCCACTGGGGCCAGTGGCTGTCCGCCCTGGGTGCCGAGCCGGGCCTCGTCGCCGCGAGCGTCACCGTGGAGACCGCCCCGGACTCCGGAGTCCGGCTCCAGCAGGAGATCGCCGCCAACGCCGTCGCCGAGGCTCCTCGCCTGGCCAGGTCGATGCTGCGGGAGGTGCTGTCCGCCTATCCCGCCGGTTCGGCGCAGATCGCCACGCGGATCGCGCTGACGTACTCGGGCGCGGCCCGCGCGGGCACGCCCCGCCGCAGCGCCGAGGACATGGCCATACACATCGGCGCCCGCCTGCCGGGCCTGACCGCCGGGCTTTCCATGACCGGCGCCGGCGCAGCCGTACCGATGACCGCCACCGAGCTCGCCGAGGCAGTGCGCGTCGCCTACGACCCGACCGTGGCGCCCCTCGTGGAAGAGGCGCGGGCCACCGGCGGCACCGGGCTGACCTGGGACCAGACCGGACCCATGGCGGCCCAGGAAGCCTGGGACCACTACCGGCACGACGGGGCGTTCAGCGTGACCTGGGCCATGACCGAGGCCCCGCAGGGCGAGGTCTTCTCCAACGTTCTGACCGGGCTCGTGCAGCCCAACCGCGACATCGCCCGCAAACGCGTCACGCTGCTGTACCGCCCGCACACCCGGGCCGAGGGAGCCCGCGTCGTCCAACAGGACTACAAGAACGCCCTGTTCAACGCCCAGCAGTCGCAGATCGGCCAGGCACGCGACGACGCGGAGGTGACCTCGGCGCGCAGGACCACCGAGGAACAGGCCCAGGGACATGGCGTGATCCGCTTCGGGCTGCTGGTCACGGCGACCGTCAGCTCCGCCGGGGAACTGGCGAAGGCGGCCGCGGCCGTGGACAACCTGGCACCCGCCGCCCGCATCGCGGTGCGACCCGTCTACGGCTCCCAGGCGGCGGCCTTCGCGGCGGCGCTGCCGCTGGGGCTGGTGCTGCCGCTGCACACGGCGTTGCCGCAGACCGTGCGGGACTCGATGTAGCGAAGGGCGCAAGGCGTAACAGAGGTCGGAGCAAACCGGAACAACGGAGGACTTGATGGCACGTACGACCAAGGAACCCCGCCAGGCGCGCCCAACGGCCCGTGGCTGGTCCGGCCCCGGCGGCGGCATGGTCGGCTACGTCGACCCCGCCCCGGAGTGGCGCGGCACCTCCGTGCAGGTCTGCGGGCTGTGGCCGTTCGGTGCCGGCGCCGGAACCCCCATGGTCGGGGTGCCGCTCGGCCGCGATCTCGATTCCGGGGCCACGGTGTGCTGCGACCCCGTGTCGTGGTTCACGCGCACGGGCCTGCTGGCGAACCCCTCGATGTTCGTACTGGGCCGCCCCGGCCTCGGCAAGTCGACTGTCGTACGCCGCATGGCACTCGGCCTGGCCGGCTACGGCGTCCATCCGCTGATCTTCGGCGACCTCAAGCCCGACTACGTGGACCTGATCCGGACGATCGGCGGCCAGGTCATCAGCCTGGGCCGGGGCCGGGGCAACCTCAACGTCTTGGACCCCGGCGAATCGATCCAGGCCGCGACCCGGCTCACCGGCGAAGCGCGCGGCCGGCTCCTCGCGGACATCCACGGCCGCCGTCTCCACATGGTGTCCGCGCTGGTGACCATCCTGCGCTCGGCACCGCCGACGGACCGGGAGGAGACGATCCTCTCGGCGGCACTGAACGTCCTGGACGACCGCCACGGCCCGGACCGGGTGCCGGTGCTCGGCGACCTCGTACAGGTCATCAAGGACGCCCCGGAAGCGGTGCGTTCGGTCGCCCTGGACCGCGGCGACATCACCCGCTACAGGGACATCACCGAAAACCTGGAGGCGTCGCTCACCGCTCTGCTCGGCGACGGACGGCTGGGCGGCACCTTCGCCCGCCCGACCACTGAGGCGATGCAACTCGACCGTCCCGTCTGCTTCGACATCAGCGGCATCGACGACAGCGAGGTCCTGCTCCAGGCGGCGGCGCTGCTGTCCTGCTGGTCGTACGGCTTCGGCGCGGTCTCCGCGGCGCACGCACTCGCCGACGCCGGACTGGAGCCGCAGCGCAACTACTTCCTCGTCATGGACGAGTTGTGGCGCGTCCTCCAGGCCGGTCGCGGCCTGGTCGACCGGGTCAACGCCCTCACCCGTCTGGACCGCCAGCGCGGCGTGGGCCACGCCATGATCACCCACACCCTCGACGACCTCCTCGCCCTGCCCAACGAGGAGGACCGCACCAAGGCCAAGGGCTTCGTCGAACGCGCGGGCATGGTGATCTGCGCGGGCCTGCCCCCGGCCGAGATGCCGCAGCTCTCCCAGGTCGTGGAGCTGACCGAACCGGAACAGCGCCTGCTGGTGGACTGGTCCACCCCACCCGCCTGGGACGCCGCCCAGGGCCGCCGCGCCGACCCGCCAGGCCTCGGCAACTTCCTGATCAAGGTGGGAAGCCGACCTGGGATACCCCTGCATGTGGATCTGACGGCGGCGGAGTTGGAGGTCAACAACACCAACAAGAGGTGGAACAAGTAGCCGTACGCACGTCAGCGCACCCCCAGCGTTGAACGAGCGCGGTCTGCTCCCCGGCGTACGGGAGTTGTACGGGCGGCTGGGCGACGAGATCACGGCGGAGGTGAAGAAGTCCGAAGGCGAGTCCGACGGCCGGATGCTGCTGGTCCGCGCCCTGGTCGACCAGTACCGGACCTTCTTCACCCGCCCGTGGGCGCGAGCCCTCAGCGACATCACGGACGTCGTACTGCCCTTCTCCTGCGAGTGCGCGCGCGGCCACTACCCCCGACGGTCTGCCGCCAGCTGTGCGGCCAGCTCCGGAATGCCCAGGGCCTGCTCGTCCTGCCGGGTGGCCCGGTGGAGCTTGTTCGTGAGCTGGTGCGGGTCCTTCGCCAGGTCGTAGTACGCCCGGAAGGTCACCCGCCCGGTGCCGCGCACCTTGCCCTCCGCTCCGGCGCCCAGGTCGTAGTACTCGACGTACTGCTTGTCCTTGGAGACATAGGACGCCCAGGTGTGATGGTCGCCCCGCGGGGGCCCCTGCTTCCACCACTCGACGAGCAAGTGGTCACGGTTGAAGTCGGACAGCAGGGAGGAGCCATCCTGCGAGTGGCCGGGTTTGATACCGGCGGCGTCGAGAATGGTCGGCGCGATGTCGATATTGGCGACGATACGGTCGTCGGTGGCCCCCTCATTCAGGCCGCGGGCGGGCCAGGACAGGTAGAACGGCACCTCGTGGGCAACGGAGTAGGGCGTTCCCTTCCCGACGCGCCCGTGATCGGCCCAGTGGTAGCCGTTATCGCCCATGTAGATGACCAGGGTGTTGTCCAGCTGGTCCAGGGCTGTCAGCTTGTCCTTGAACTCCTGCACCGCGTCGTCCACGGACATCAGGCTCCGCAACTGCCGCGTGCGCACCGCCTGGCCGTTGGCCAAGGTCTTGCGCCCGTTCTTCACATAGGGCGGCTTGTCGCTCCGGTCGGCCTCGGGAACCGAGGGGCGGCCGCCCCACGCGGGCACGGGCTTCTCGGCGTACGCGGGCGCAGGCGTGTTGGGATCGTGCGAGGCGAACGGCGTGACGTACGCGAACCATGGGCGGCTGTCGGTCCCAGCCTCGTCCAGGAAGGTCAGCGTCCTGTCCCTGACGATGTCGGTGGTGTACCCCTTGATCGTCCGGACGGCGCCGTCGACGTTCCACCGGGCGTCGACGAAGCCGGGCTCCATCACCGCGAACTCCTCGAAGTACGGCGGGTTTTCACCCACGTCGAAGGAGTTGAGGTACTTCCCGAACATGCCGGTGCGAGCCCGCCTGCTTGAGGTATCGCTGCACCGTGGTGTCCTGGTCCAGGCTGTGCGAAGCGGTGTTGCCCCGCACGCCGTGGTTGTGGGCGTACCGGCCCGAGAAGACCGACGACCGCCAGGGCGCGCACAGCGGGGTGGTGACATGGCCGTCGGTGAAGGTCACACCCTGCCCGCCGAGCCAGTCGATGGTCTTCGGCATCGCCCAGTCCGTCTGCTTGGGGTGGTCGTCAGTGACGATCAGCAGGATGTTCGGACGGGAGTCGGCGTCTGCGGAACCGGAGCCGTCGGAGGTCGGCCGGCACCCGGCCAACGCCGGTACGGCGGCCGCGGCGGCGGCAACGGCCGCCGTACCGGCGAGGAGGGCGCGTCGACTCACCAGGCCTGTGCCGGTGTCTTCGTGGTCGGTCGGGTCAGCCGCAGGTGCCGGCGTCGTCCCATACTGCCCATGAGGCCGGGTTGTTCGGTTCGGCACCGGTGGAGTAGTGGGTCGCCTTGAACTTGTGGCCTGCGAAGGAGACCACGTCACCGGGGAGGTACGACTTGGTGGAGTTCCATGCGGATTGGTAGGTGCCGTTGTCTCCGGCTCCGTTGCCATTTTCGTCGCTCCCGTCGCCACTGGTGACGGAGGTGGTGAGGGTGACCCTGTTGGAGGCGTCGGACACGTTCCCGGCCGCGGATAAGTCCTGCCCGTTGCCGAAAACCGTGACCGCGACGGCGCCCAGCAGGGCACCGGCCAACAGGACGGTCATGACTGTTCTCTTCAGAGCATGCTGCATACGTCCTCCCCGGGACGGGTGAGATGGGGAACAGCCGCGCGTCGAGTGCCGCGCGTCAACAGCGCTCACAAAACGGGGAGGAGCCCTAAGCGGTTCAAAGCCAACCGGCCTCGCCGAGCCTGTGAAACTCGCCCCCCCCCGCGCACCACAGCAGCACGAAGGGCTCAGACCCCGGCGAGTTCCTGGCCACCCGGGGCGTGGCCAACGCTGATGAGGAGCGCCGACCCAATGAGACGTACAACTCCACCGACCGACGCGGCACTGCGGCCCGTCGAACCCGAGCGGCGAGCGTACACCCGCCATAGCCATCCCAGAGGATGGACGGGGGTAGTCCCTCCAGCCTCACAAAACGCGAAGACCCCGGCGAGGTTGTGGGACCTGCCGGGGTATGGCCACCAGCTTGCAGAGAAGCTGATGAACTGTGCGCGGGTGCCAGGGGTTGTGCTACGGGTTTGCGGCCGGAGCCCGGCCATGCCGCCGTCGAGACTGGCAGCTCTCCGGCCTTCGGGTGCAGTGGCCACTGTGGTGGAGCTTCACCAGTTGCGAGAGTTGACCTCGGTGGGGTGCGGCGGGCGCCCCGCGGCCGCGGTGTCGGCCGGCCTGCGACGGGCCGCCGACTCGGGCTGCTGGGCGCCCTTCCTGCCCGATTGGTTTACCGAGGTGGCGGCTTCGCCGCCCGGATCAGCGGCCCCCACCCCCGCCCGGGGCAGACCCGCGTCCGCCCCTGTTCGTGGGCCCCTGCGTGTTGTAGCTGTTTCCGCTGGTATAGGGCAGCGTGCTGCTGTCGCCGTACCGGTTGCCTCGGCCTGAGCCGCCGCCGGCGCCGGGGGGATAGAGGAAGCTGGTGTTGCTGGTGCTGGTGTTGCCGTAGGTGTTGTTGGGGTTGGGGTAGTAGGTGTTGCTGGTGTTGCTGGGGTAGGTGGGGTAGGTGGTGTTGGGCGTCGTCTGGTTGAAGGAATAGTTCCCCTGGGCTTGCCCTGGGTAAGCCGGGTGCTCGCCGCCGTAGCTGGATGTCGTGCGGCTCGGTGGCGCGGAGCTGGTTGGCAGCGCGCCCGTCATCGTGTACATCGGCGTCATCGGGATACTCTGGGGAAGCGTCGGCGATCGGACTTGCTGCTGGCTGGCAGCCGTTGGGCCGGTCGCGGTCGAACCGATCGCCGTGCCCAGGTTGGTCGTCGCCTGGGAGTTGTACGCCGTGTTCGCGGGAGTGTTGGGGAGATAGCTGATGCCACCAGCGACCGACGTGCCAACTTGGATACCCGCGGCGATCGACTTTAGCCAGTCCTTCCAACTGCCGGTTTGAACGGCGGACGACGCGTACCGGTACAGTCTCCGGCTTGCGAAACCCGCCTCGAGGGTGACGCCGGCCCCAGTGAGAACTGCCCCCGGCACGGGGTGGTTTGGGGAGGCATACCTGCCCGTCGCCTGGACGATGTGAGGGCCGACGATCTCGGCGACGTCCTTGAGCGCTTGACTGTTGTCGCGCGCCCACCCCTTCGCCTTGTCCCATGTCTGTACGAACCAAGAGCCGTCGTCCCTTTGGCCGGCCGCGTGGTAGGTTCCCTTTTTCCCCGTCAGGTCGACCCACTTCAGTTTCGTCCGGTTGTCCGGCGGTTCGCTAGTGGGGGCGTGACGCTCGGCGCTGTCGAGAGCTTTGATAGCTCGGGGAGTTTCTGAGTTCTGTTCCATGAACTCCCTTAGGCCTTGGATGCCAAGGTAGCTGTCGACGGAACTGGTTGAGTCGTCACTGCCCGAACCTGTGTCTTGTCGTTTTCGTGGAGGCATCTTGGATCCTTTCACGAGGCAGGAGATCTGCTGCTGAGAGCACAACGGAACCGGAGCCCGAACGGTTCAACGGACGACGGGACAAACCAGCCCGAGGATCGCTGTCGACGCCACAACTACCGTATGAGCAGGGGAACTTGGACTAATCATGCGCTCCGGCCAAGGGCCGCGGTGCCCAGCGGAAAGGCTTGGGGATGGGTCTGTTGGGCTGTGCCGGCCGACAGGCGTCCGGACTGTCGCGTTTCCGGGGAGTTCCTCGGGCCTGACCAGGCGTTCGGATCCTTCGTCAGAGATGACTGGCGTGCCCGGTCCGCCCGCTGATCGCTCGTCGTAGGTCGCCGAGTTGGCGTGGTGCCGGTCACCAGGAGCACCGTGATCTGGGTGCAGTCCGAGAGTGCCCACCCGGCGACGCCGACGGCGCACAACTCGCCTCCTGAATCCGAGGCCGCGGAAGCATCGACGACCTTCGCGCCGACCGGCCCCAACTCCCAGTCGCCGACAGCACCCGGCTCGCATTCCGTGGCGGCAAAGGACCGAGGCGACCGAGCCGGTCACCAGGTAGCCGGTGAACCGTATGCGGTGTGTGTACGTGTCGTCCTTGCACCAATCAGGCCGATGCCGCCGAGAGAAAGCAGGACCGCCATGTCCACTGAGACCGCCGAGGTCTCCGCAACCGCGAGTGGCACCGCTCCCACGGAGGAGGCCAGTGCGAAGACCGAGCGGGAGGGCAGCGCGCAGACGGAAAGCGCGGCTCCCCCGGAGAACCCCCCGGCACCGGCGCCACCGCAGTTCATCCTCTACCTGGAGGGGCCCGCGTACGGGCAGACGCTGCGGCAGTTGACCCTTTGGACCCACCATGTGCTGTTGCCGGTCTACGGCCGGGAGGTCACCTCCACGGCCCCCTGGTGCTCCCGCTGGTGGGAGCACCCGGAAGCGGTCGCCCAGCTTCACGGACTGTGGCTCGCCTGGGGCGAGTTGACCGGTCCAGGCTCCGGGATGTGCGGGCCCGCGAACTGGCACCGCGACTACCTGGGACCGGTGATGGGCGCCCTCCGGGACCCGATGGGCCCCTTCGCCGGCTGCAAGCCCGGCGGCCACCGGCCGAAGGAGAAACCTCCCGTCGACGCCATGGACCCGTTTGGCCCGCCGCCCCGGACGAAGGCGAGCCCGAGCAGCCAGCACGCGCGCAGCGTCCCGGCGGTGAGCATGACCCTGTGC
>NZ_JAAKZX010000173.1 GCF_011045025.1 Streptomyces ureilyticus | reverse complement strand
GCGGGCCGTCGTCTTCGACACCGACGGAGTGATCACCGATTCGGCCCGGGTGCACGCCGCGGCCTGGAAGGCGGCCTTCGACGCCTACCTGCGCGCCCACCCGCCCGAAGACCCCGAACGGCGCCGCCCCTTCGACGTACGGGACGACTATCTGCGCCACGTCGACGGCAAGTCCCGCCTCGACGGCGCCGCCGCGTTCCTGGCCGCACGCGGCATCGAGCTTTCGGATCAGACGGTGCGTGCCGTCGCCGCGGACAAGGAGCGCCTGTTCGTGCGGCGGCTGCGCGAGCACGACGTCGACGCCTATCCGGGGACCATACGGCTGGTGCATGCCCTGCGCCGGGCGGGGGTACCCCGTGCGGCGGCCTCCGCGTCCCGGCACGCCGGTGAGCTGCTGGAGCGGGCCGGGGTGCGCGACCTGTTCGACGTCCTCATGGACGGCGGCGAGGCGGCCCGGCTGGGCCTGGCGGGCAAACCGGAGCCGGACCTGTTCCTGGAGGCGGTCCGCCGCCTCGGCGTCCCCGCCGACCGCGCGGCCGTCGTCGAGGACGCCCTCGCGGGCGTGGAGGCGGGCCGGCGCGGCGGGTTCGCCCTCGTGATCGGCGTGGACCGCACCGCCGGTGACGACAGCGGGGCGCGGCTGCTGCGGCACGGCGCCGACATCGTCGTACGAGACCTGGGAGAACTATGCGGGGGAGGAGCGCCGAAGTGACGGGCTGGAGCTGGGAGTACGAGGGCTACGAACCTGCCGACGAGCGCCTGCGGGAGTCGCTGTGCACCCTGGGCAACGGCTACTTCGCCACCCGTGGCGCGCTGCCGGAGTGCGCCGCCGACGAGGTGCATTACCCGGGCACGTACGTGGCCGGCTGCTACAACCGGCTCACCTCCGAGGTCGCGGGCCGCCAGGTCGAGAACGAGGACATGGTCAACGTCCCCAACTGGCTCCCCCTGCGCTTCCGCCTCCCCGACGGGCCGTGGCTCACCCCCGACACCGCGGCCGTCCTCGACCACCGTCAGATTCTGCACCTGTCGGCAGGGCTGTTGGAGCGCCGGACGCGGTACGACCTCGGTGAGGGACGGGAATTGAGCGTGCGTCAGCAGAGGCTGGTGCACATGGCCGACCCCCATCTTGCCGCGTTGCGCACCGAGTTCACGGCCGAGGGTTTCACCGGGGCGCTCGAGGTCGAGGCGGCTCTCGACGGCGGCGTCACCAACTCCGGCGTGCCGCGCTACCGGGACCTGGACGGCCGCCACCTCACCCACGTGCACACCGGCACCGCCGCCCCGGACACGGTGTGGCTGCGCTGCCGTACCCGTACCTCGGACATCCGCATCGGCATGGCGGCTCGTGTCACCTCCGAGGCACCCGTCACCATTCGCCAAGAACTCCCTTGCGTCGTCCAGCAGTTGACCCTTGATCTGGCGCCGGGCCGCACCGCGACCGTCGACAAGATCGTCGCCCTGCACACCTCCCGCGACCCGGCGATCAGTGACCCGCTGTACGCCGCCGTCGACCGGGTCGGTCAGGCGCCCGGCTTCGATGACCTGCTGGAGTCGCACCTGACCGCCTGGGACCAGCTCTGGCGCCGGGCCGAGCTCGACGTGGCCGGGGAGGCGGGCCGCATCCTGCGGCTGCACCTCTTCCACGTCCTGCAGACCCTCTCGCCGCACACCGCCGATCTCGACGTCGGCGTGCCCGCGCGGGGACTGCACGGCGAGGCATACCGCGGGCACGTCTTCTGGGACGAACTGTTCGTCCTGCCCTACCTCAACCTGCACTTCCCGGAGGTCTCCCGGGCCCTGCTCCACTACCGCCACCGCCGCCTCGAACAGGCCCGCACAACCGCCCGGGCGGCGGGCCGCAGGGGCGCCATGTACCCCTGGCAGAGTGGCAGCGACGGACGTGAGGAGACCCAGCAGCTGCACCTCAACCCGCGCTCCGGACGCTGGCTGCCCGACCATTCCCGGCTTCAGCACCACGTCGGCTCGGCGATCGCCTACAACGTGTGGCAGTACTGCGAGGCCAGCGGCGACACCGAGTTCCGCGACACCAAGGGCGCCGAAATGCTGTTGCAGATCGCCCGCTTCTGGGCGGACTCGGCCGTCTACGACGAGACCCTGGGCCGGCACCGCATCAAGGGCGTGGTCGGCCCCGACGAGTACCACGAGGCCTACCCCGGAGCGCAGGAACCCGGCCTCGACGACAACGCCTACACCAACGTCACCGCCGCTTGGGTGCTCGCCCGAACCCTGGAGCTACTGGAGATCCTGCCCGAGCCCCGGCGCCGCGAACTCGTCGAGCGCACGGGCCTGGACGGGGGCGAACTCGAACTGTGGGAGGACGTCTCCCGTACCCTCCACGTGCCCTTCCACGACGACGTCATCAGCCAGTTCGAGGGCTACGGCGAGCTCGCGGAACTCGACTGGGACGGCTACCGGCAACGGTACGGCGACATCCGGCGCCTGGACCGGATCCTGGAGGCCGAGGGCGACACCGTCAACCGCTACCAGGCCTCCAAACAGGCCGACGTCCTGATGCTCGGCTATCTCTTCTCACCGGCCGAACTGCAAGGCCTGTTCCGCCGGTTGGGCGTACAGCTCGACGAGGACACCTGGCAACGCACCGTCGACTACTACCTGCACCGCACCAGCCACGGCTCCACCCTCAGCGGCCTCGTCCACGGCTGGGTACTGGCCCGGGCCCGTCGGGCAGAGGCCTGGAAGTTCTGCCAGGAAGCCCTCCAGGGCGACATCGCCGACCTGCAGGGCGGCACCACCGGCGAAGGCATCCACCTGGGGGCCATGGCCGGCACCCTCGACTTCGTCCAGCGCGGACTGACCGGCCTGGAGACCCGAGGCGGGGCTTTGTGGCTCGACCCGGTGCCGCTTCCGGAGCTGTCCTCGTACGGGTTCGCCATGCGCTACCAGGGGCACTGGGGCGTGCGGCTGCGACTGGAGCGAGAGCTGCTGCAGATCGAGGTGCCGTCGTCCGACGCCTCACCGATCGACGTACGGCTGCCGGACCGCACGGTATGCCTGCAGCCGGGGGAGACGGGGCGACTGGTGCTCCCAGAGTGACGGTCACGCTCGGGCGCCCGGATTGCGGACAGATCATTTCGAGCGTGGTGCGGTCAACTCCGGCCCAGCATGGGCCGGATAGTCCCGAACCAAGGCCTGGCGGCCCATACCCGCTGGTCGTGCACGGTGTGAGGCTGGCTGTGCCAAACAGTCCAAGCGTTGGAGGTACGCGTTATGTCTGCGCCCGTGATCGCCGGGGTGGACGGATCCGCCGAGAGCCTCGCTGCCGCCGAGTGGGCGGCCCGTGAGGCCGAGCGCCGTGACCGGTCGCTGAGGCTGGTGTACGTCAGGAACTGGAGCCCTCGTTCCGCCGAGGGGGAGTGCGCGGGTGCGGTTCAGCGCTATCTGGCGCGGCGGGTGCTGCGCCTGGCGGAGGAGCGCGTCCGTGGGATGTGCCCGGGCGTGCGCGTGCACGACGAGCAGATGGAGGGGCCGGCGACGCAGGCGCTGCTGCGTGCGGCGGAGCGAGCCGACGTGCTGGTCCTGGGCTCGCGCGGGCTGAGCGGACTCACCGGTTTCCTGGTGGGGTCGGTGGCGCTCGGGGTGGTGGCGCGGGCCACGCGGCCGGTCGTGCTCGTGCGAGCCGGGGAGGAGGCGGCGGACGAACACCTGCCGGCGGAGGACGGCAGCGCCTCGACCCGGACCGGGTACCGGGACGTGGTGCTGGGCATCGACCTCGATGAGGCGTGTGACGAGGTGATCGAGTTCGCCTTCGAGGCGGCTCGGCTGCGCAGGGCGCGGTTGCGGGTGGTGCACGCCTGGCAGGCGCTGTCGCCGCTCGGCCTCGGCCCGGGGGAGATCGGGCTGATGAATGATCCGCAGCGTGCCGAGGAGTGGCAGGGCTTTCTGTCCGCCGTGCTGCAGGTGTGGCGGGACAAGTATCCCGAGATCGAGGTCGCGGAGACCGTCGCGGAGGGCAGGGCCCAGTCCGTGCTCGTCCGGGCCGCCACGGGAGCGAGTCTTCTCGTGGTGGGACACCGGATCGCCGAGCGGCTGCTGGGCCCGCGTACCGGCCCCGTCACCCACGCCGCCATCCATCACGCCGGCTGCCCCGTGGCCGTCGTGCCCCACGAGTGAGTCGTATCCCCACCCGACCGGAAGTGCCCGCGAGGCGTAGGCCGGTTCACGGTGTGAAAGAGAAGTAGTTCTCCTCCGCCTGCGTGAAGTGCAGACGCAGGACGGTGTGCAGCCCGTAGAGACAGGCACGCAGGTCGTCGAGCTGCTCCGGCACCGGTCCGCCGTCGGCGTCAGCTTCGGTGAGCGTGAGGTGGACATCGATGCGCCGGGCGAGCCGTTCGATCTCGGCGTGGGCGCGGCTCATGGTGGCGGTGGCCTCGGGACCGCTGAGCGTGGGGTCGAGGGCGGGGTAGAGCTGGTGCTCCTCGGCGTACTCGTGTGGCAGGAGCTGTTCGGTGACCAAGCGATGCGCTTCGCGCACTGCCGCGAGGGACTCCGGTCCGGGGTTGTCCGAGAGGCGGTCGGCGGCGCGCACGGCCTCGAGGACGTCCTGCAGGTCGTCGTGTTCGGCCGCGAAGCGATGGATGAGGGCTTCCGTGGCGGGCTTCAGCACCGGCTGCGCCGCACGGTCGTCGCGCAGCGCGCGCAGGGCGTTGAGGACGACCGCTCGGGCCGGCTCAGTCGCGTGGGACGACGGCGACGGGGCACGGCACGTGATGCAGGGCCGCGTGCGCGACCGGCCCGAGCTTCCACGTCCTGCGGGACGGATGGCGCCGACGTCCTACGACGGTGAGTCGGCTGTGTGTCGAAGCGGCCAGCAGCACCTGTGCCGCGGAACCCATGGCGACGTGCTCCACGACGGGGACGTCGGGGAACTTCTCGCGCCACGGGATCAGGACCGCGGCCAGCCGCGTGCGCTCCTCGGCCTCGCGGTCGCGGTCGGCCTGCTGGGCGGCAAAGGCCTGCGGATGAGTCACGAGTGCGGAAACGGGCAGGGCCCGTACCGCGCACACACGGGTTCCGCTCAACTCGGCGGCGGTGAAGGCGAATTCCAGCAGCGGCTCGGCATCCGGTCCGAGCTCCTGCACACCGACCACGACCTCGTCCCGGTCCGCCGCCGCGGGGTGCTCCCAGCCGGCCTCGACGGCGGGAGCGCCGGCCCGGACAGCGACGGCCGGGCACTGGGCCAGGCCCAGGACGTGCAGGCTGATGGAGCCGAGCAGGAAGCTCGCCACGGAGCCGTGTCCGCGGGAGCCGAGGACGAGCATGGCCGCGTTCTCGCCGTGCTCCAGGAGGGCCTCTGCGGCCGGGGCCGAGACGAGTTCCGTGGTCAGGGCCAGATCGCCGTGACGGTGGAGCAACTCGGCCGCGGTCCGCTGCAGTACCTCTTGCCCGTACCGCTTCTTGTTGCGGGCCTCTTGGGCGATCGGCACGTCGAGTGGCTGGGTGGTCCAGGAGTGGAGCAACACGACGGGAAGACGCCGGTCCACGGCTTCGCGGGCGGCCCACCACGCGGCCGTCATGCTCGCGGAGGAACCGTCGAGTCCGACGACGACAGGTCCGGTCATGGCGCACCTCCGGTAGCCGACGCGACAGCCGAGGCTCCGCCGCCGCGCGTACGCCCCCATCCCAGTGTCGGGGTCGGCGACCGCCACGGCGAGGGCCGGATGGTGCGCTCCTGAGGTCCGTACGGCCCTGTGCGGGCCGCCCGGCGGCCCGGGCGTGAGGACCCGAAAAACGAGGCATGAAGGGCTGAACCCTGCGCACCGGCTGGGGCCCGCTATACGCGTAGCCAGGTCTATCGGCCGCGGCACCACTCCCGGTACGCGGTCACCGCGGTCGGCAGCGTGGGAAAGATCAGGTCCCTTCCCATCGCTTCCGCGAGCCCGTACGCCTCCAGTTCGGCCAGCAGGTCCTGTTTCACGCGGGCGAGGGCGAAGACGATCCCGCGGCGGGTCAGTTCGCGGTGCAGAGCCTCCACCGCGTCCAGGGCGGTGATGTCCACCTCCACGTTCGCCTCGGTGTTGAGGACGAACCAGCGCACTGGGCCGGTCTGTTCGTCGACGGCGGCCAGAGCGCGGTGGCGGAAGTCCTCCGCGTTGGCGAAGAAGAGCGGGGAGTCGTATCGGTAGACCAGCAGGCCGGGGATCGTACGGGCCTGCGGGTAGTCGTCCACGTCGTGCATGCCCGCCACACCGGGGACGATGCCCTCGATCGCGTCGTGCGGACGGGCCACCCGGCTCAGCAGCTCCGCCACGGACAGTCCGACGGCGACCAGCACGCCGTACAGGATGTCGAGGACCAGAACCCCGGCCAGGCAGCCGAGTGCCAGGAGCAGTTCGCGCCGCCGGAAGGAGGCCAGCCGGGTGAAGCCCGTCAGGTCGATCATGCGGACGGCCGCGTACACGACGAGTGCGCCGAGCACGGCGGACGGCGTGCGGGTCAGCAGCGGGCTCAGGAACAGCAGGACGGCGAGTACGGCCAGGCCCGCCACCAGGGAGTACGCCTGGCTGCGGGCCCCCGCGGAGGAGGCGAGCGCGGTGCGGCTGGCGCTGCTGCTCACCGGGAAGCCGTGCAGAAAGCCGGCCCCCAGATTGCTCGCGCCCAGCGCCAGGAACTCCTGATCGGCGTCGAGCGGGGTGCCCTTGTCCGCGTCAGGTCCGGTGAAGGCGCGGGCGGTGAGGATGACGTCGGTGTACGCGACGAGGAGGACGCCCAGAGCGGGCAGGACCAGGTGCGGCAGCTCGGTCAGATCCGGCAACGCCACGGCGGGCAGCCCCGCCGGGACGTCGCCGATCACCTTGATGCCGTACCGGTCGTCGAGGTCGAAGGCGGCCACGGCCGCGGTGCCCAGCACCACCGCCAGCAGGGGACCGGGCACCATGCGGAGAAACCGCGCCACCGTGAACAGGAACGCGAGCGTGACGGCGGTGAACAGCACCGTGGCCCCATGCGCCTGCCCGAGATGCCGTACGAAGGACCACAGCTGCGGGAAGAAGGCCGACCCCGTCGTGTCCACGCCGGTCAGCTTCGGAAGCTGGTCCCCGATCATGATCAGCGCCACGCCCGCCAGGTAGCCGATCAGGACCGGACGGGACAGCAGATCGGCGACGAACCCCAGGCGCAGCGCCCAGGCAGCCAGGCACAGCAGGCCGACGGTCACGGCGAGGGTGGCGGCCAGCGTGGCGTAGCGGTCCGGGTCCGCGCCGACGAACGGGGCCACCACGGTCGCTGTCATCAGCGCCGTCGTGGACTCGGGGCCGACCGAGAGCAGCCGGGACGAGCCGAGGCACGCGTACAGGACGAGGGCGGGCAGGATCGCCCACAGCCCGGCGACCGGCGGCAGACCGGCCACGCCCGCGTACGCCATCACCTGCGGAACGAGATACGCGGCCACCGTGACGCCGGCCAGCAGATCGCCGCGCAACCAGGAGCGGCGGTAGCCGATCAGCGCGGCGATCCCAGGCGTCAGACGGCGCCACCCCAAGGCGTGCCCGCCCGAGCCGTGGTCCATAGGGCTCCTTCCGCTGAGTGCCTCAATGATCCGCCGCAGCGCCCGCACTCGGGAGGGCCGCGTCGGCGGGTCCAGCCTCGTCGGCCCAACAAGGCCTGAGGAAGGGGCCGTGGGGCCGGTCGGCCCGGGCCAGGGACCTGCGGCCCCTGCACCACGCTGCCCCTTGGTACGACGCTGGAATCAGAACCCCAGATCAGGAGGCAGAACCATGGTCCGCACCGTTGTCGCAGGCATCGACGGCTCGCCCGAGAGCCGTGCCGCCGCAGAGTGGGCAGCACGCGAGGCGAAGCTGCGCGGCCTGCCGCTGAAGGTTGTCCACGTCTGGGAGCCCGTCTCGGATCCCGTGGCCCAGGCTCCGCTCCTCGGTGCCGAGACCCAGCAGCACTGGACCGAACGTGTTCCCCGCGAGGCCGCCGAGGGGCTCAGGCTGCGCCACCCCGGCCTCGAGGTGAGCGCAGAGCAGCTGACCGGCAGGCCGGCCGAAGCCCTGACCAAGGCAGCCGAGGACGCCGAGCTGCTCGCCCTCGGCTCCCGCGGGCTGAGCGGGATCGGCGGGTTCATGGTCGGCTCCGTCGGCCTCTCCGTCGTCGCGCACGCCGAACGGCCCGTCGTCCTGGTCCGGGCCGGCGAGCAGGCCGCCGACGAGCACGAGGCCGACCCCGTGGGGATCCCGTCGGCGGCCACGCCGTACCGGCCGGTCGTCCTGGGTCTGGACCCCGTCGGCCCCGACGACTCGGTGATCGAGTTCGCGTTCGACGCGGCCGGCCGACGCTCTGCCGTCCTGCGGGTCATCAACGGCTGGAGTCTGCCGCCGTACTACGCCTACGGTCTCTCCGCCGACGTGGGGCTGCACGACGAGATCGCCCGGCAGCAGGCCGCCGCCCTGGCCGAGGTCCTGCGTCCGTGGCGCCGGAAGTACCCGGACGTCCAGGTCGTCGAGGAGTCCCGCTCGGGCAGTGCCGCCAACTTCCTGGTGGACGTCTCCAGCGGGGCCTCCCTGGTCGTCGTGGGCCGCCGGATCCGCCGCAACCCGTTCGGCACGCACATCGGACCCGTCACGCACGCCGTCCTGCACCACGCCACCGCACCCGTCGCGGTCGTCGCCCACGACTGACGCATCCCAGCCTTCGAAGACGACGAACTGCCCGAGGTCGCGGACTGGGTCTGGAACGCCGGAAACCCGGCCTCACCTTGAGGGCCGATCGGCCCACGTTCCGCCCCCGGACAGCCCATGCGTCGGCGCCCCGTTCCGCTGGACGCTTTGAGTGTCAAGAGACCTGGAGGAGACCCGCGATGACGGACGACGCACACAGCAGGCCTGCGGTTCATGCCCTGCTCGCGGACGGCACCACCGTGTGCATCCGCCCGGTGGAGCGGGCCGACCACGAGCAGCTGCAGGGGTTCTACGAGGAGATGTCCCCGGAGAATCTGCGGCTGCGGTTCTTCGCCGCGAGCCGACGCTCCGCCGGGCTGGCCGCCGACCGGGCCTGCGCCCCGGAGCATCCCGGCTACCGGGCCCTGCTGGCCGAGACGGCGGGCCGGGTCATCGGCCTCGCCGAGTACGACACCGGCGGCACCGGGGACTCGGCCGACATCTCCATCGCGGTCGCCGACGGACTGCACCACCGGGGTGTCGGCACCCTCCTCGTCGAGCACCTGGTCTCGGTCGCCCGCGCGGAGGGCATCACCACGTTCACGGCCGACGCGCTGAGCGAGAACAACGAGGTGCTGCGTCTCTTCGCGGACCTCGGCCTGCGCACGGCCCGCCGCTTCGAGGGCCCGGAGGTGCGCTGCACCATCGAGCTCGACCAGAGTGACACCTACCTCACGGCCGTGGAGGAACGCGGCCGCGCCGCCGACGTCGTCAGCCTGAAGCCGCTGCTGCGGCCGGAGGTGGTCGCTGTCGTCGGCGCCGGTCGCAAGCCGGGCTCGGTGGGCCGGGCGGTTCTGCACCAGCTGCACGCGGGCGGCTACACCGGGCGGCTGTTCGCGGTGAACCCCGCCGCGCACTCGATCCTCGGCGTGCCGTCCCACCCGTCGGTCAGCGCCCTGCCCAAGACCCCCGACCTCGCGGTGCTCGCCGTACCCGCGGCCGCGGTCCCGGAGACCGCGGAGGAGTGCGGCAAGGCGGGCGTGCGGGCCCTGCTCGTCATCACCGCCGGCCTGGACGCGGACCAGGCGCAGGCCCTGCTGGCGGCCTGCCGCTCGTACGGCATGCGGCTCGTCGGCCCCAACTGCCTCGGCATTTCCCACACCGACCCGGAGCTGCGTCTCGACGCCACTTTCGCCGCCAGCCGTCCGCGCCCCGGCACCGCGGGCGTCGCCGTGCAGTCCGGGGGTGTCGGCATCGCCCTGCTGGACGGGCTGTCCCGGCTCGGCATCGGCGTCTCCTCGTTCGTGTCGCTGGGCGACAAGTACGACGTCAGCGGCAACGACATGCTCCAGTGGTGGGAGAGCGACGGCCGCACCGAGCTGGCCCTGCTGCACCTGGAGTCGTTCGGCAGCCCGCGTGCCTTCTCCCGCACCGCCCGGCGCGTCACCCGCCGGATGCCGGTGCTGACCGTCGACGCCGGGCGCACCGACGCGGGCCGCCGCGCCGCCGCCTCGCACACCGCGGCCGCCGCCACCCGCACCATGACCCGCGGCGCCCTGTTCACTCAGGCGGGCATCACCGCCACCCGCTCGGTGGGCGAACTGCTGGAAGCCGCCGCCCTGTTGCACTCCCAGCCGCTGCCGGCCGGGTCCCGCGTCGCGATCGTCACCAACGCGGGCGGAGCCGGCGTCCTCGCGGCCGACGCCTGCGCCGAGGCCGGGCTGTCGCTCCCGGCGCCGACACCGGAACTGATCGACGACCTGCTCGCCGTACTGCCCGACGGCGCGGCCGTCGGCAACCCGGTCGACGCCACCGCCGCCGTCACGGAGGAACAGCTCACGGACTGTGTGGACCGGATCATGCGGCACGGCGGCATCGACGCCGTCCTGGTGGCCCTCGTCCCCACGGCGGTTGCCCAGGCGACCGGCGACGACCTCGTCAGGGCCTTCACCTTCCCCCAGTCTCGAACGAACTCGACCGGGGGAACCCCCATCCCCGGACGGCGTGCCAAGCCGATCGCCGCGGTACGACTCGAACAGGCCCTGCCCGTCGAGCTGTTGTCCGCCGCCGAAGGCGGCACCGTTCCCTCGTACGCCGAACCCCAGGCCGCGGCACGGGCGTTGGCCCACGCGGCTCAGCGTGCGGCCTGGCTCGCCCGGCCCGCCGGGACCGTCCCCGACCTCGACGGCGTCGAGACCGAGCGGGCCCACGCGGTCGTCGAGGCCTACCTCGACGCACACCCGGACGGCGGCTGGCTCGACCCGCGCGTGTGCGCCGAGCTCCTCGACTGCTACGGCATTCCGCAGCTGCCGTGGGCCTGGGCCGAGACCGAGGACGACGCCGTCCTAGCCGCCGACCGGCTGCGCGGCGCTGACGGCCGGGTCGTCATGAAGGCCCACTGGCCCGGACTCCTGCACAAGAGCACACAGCACGCTGTCCACCTCGACCTGCGCGGTGACTCCCAAGTCCGCGCCGCCTACCGGGATTTGGAGACCCGATTCGCCGGCCTGCTGGCCGGCGTGGTCGTGCAGCCCCTCGCCGACCGCGGCACCGAGCTGTTCGCCGGCGTCGTCCAGGACCAGGTCTTCGGCCCGCTCGTCCTCTTCGGACTCGGCGGCACCGCCACCGAAGTCCTGCGCGACCACGCTGCCCGCCTCGCCCCGCTCACCGACCACGACGTGCACGACCTGATCACGGCCCCGCGCTGCGCCCCGCTCCTGTTCGGCGCGCACGGCGCCCGGCCCGTCGACCTGGAGGGCCTCGAACAGCTGCTGCTGCGCCTGTCCCGCATGGCGAGCGACCTCGCGCAGCTCGCCGAGGCCGACTTCAACCCCGTTCTCGCGACACCGGGCGGAGTCACCGTGCTCGATGCACGCGTACGCCTGCTGCCCCGCAGGCCCCACGACCCGTATCTGCGCCGACTCCGCTGAGGAGGAACAGCCATGAAGCACAACCAGATCGGCTCCGTGATGACCACCGAGGTCGTCCGCGCCACATACGGCACCCCGTTCAAGGAGGTGGCACGGCTGCTCGGCGAGCACCGCATCAGCGGACTGCCCGTGGTCGATGACGACGAGAAGGTCATCGGCGTCATCTCCGAGACGGACCTGCTGGTCCGGCAGGCCGAGACCCCCGACCCGTACGCGCCGAGGAAGCGCTTCCGGTTCGCCCGGCTGACGCAGGAGGGCAGGAAGCGGGCCGTCAAGGCCAGGGCCCGCACGGCAGGACAGTTGATGAGCGAGCCGCCCGTCACGGTCCACGCCGGCGACAGCATCGTCGAGGCCGCCCGCACCATGGCACAGCACCACATCGAACGGCTGCCCGTCCTCGACGAGGAGCACCGGCTCGTCGGCATCGTCACCCGCCGCGACCTGCTACAGGTGTTCCTGCGGCCCGACGCGGAGATCCGCAGCGAGGTCGTCGACGAGGTGCTGGTACGGGCACTGTGGCTGGCGCCGCGCAGCATCGACGTCTCTGTGGTGGAGGGTGTGGTCACGCTCGACGGCCAAATGGAACGCAAGAGTGAGACGGAGATCGCCGTCTCCATGATCCGACAGATCGACGGTGTCGTCGCCGTCGTCGACAAGCTCACCCATCGGTTGGACGACGCCCGTCTCCAGCCCGGCGAGCAGGCACTGCACGGTGTCACCGACGACTGGCTGCGCAAACTGTGAAGTGATGTGAAGTGATGTGAAGTGAGAGGAGGCGGACCGTCATGACCGGCAACGTGCTGGTCGCCTACGGGACGACGAACGGATCGACCGCGCAGATCGCCGAGGCCGTGGCCGCGGTGCTGCGCAAGGAGGGTTTCACCAGCGAGGCGCTGCCGGCCGGCTCGGTCGCGCGCGTGACGTCGTACGACGCCGTCGTGGTCGGCGGCGGACTGTACGCGGGGCGCTGGCACAAGGACGCGCGTCGCTTTGTGCGCCGACACCACCGCGAGCTGGCCGAACGCCCCGTGTGGCTGTTCAGCAGCGGCCCGCTCGACGCGACAGCCTCGGAGCGGGACATCCCGCCGGTGCCCGGCGTGAAGAAGGCCATGGTCCAGCTCGACGCCAGGGGGCACGTCACCTTCGGCGGCTGCCTGGAAGAGGGCGCGAAGGGGTGGGTCGCCCGGATGATCCTGAAGAACGGAAAGGGCGGCGACTTCCGGAACTTCCCCGAGATCGAGGCATGGGCGACGCGTGTCGCCGAAGAGCTGGTGGAGGCACTGGGGAAGAGCTGAACGCCGAGCTGGCCCGGCCCGGGGCAGCCGTCGACCGACGTGCCGAGGGCACGACCTCCCATGTATGGGGGAGGCGCATCACCAACTTGCCGGATGTCCGCGGACACGGCTGGCTCGGTGCAGGCGCCGCAGCTACTTCGTCGAGGCCCGGCTGCTGCTCGGGACCAGGACGCCTGCCGTACTGGCGGCCGTCGGCGCGGGTGTCCTGACCGCCCACGCCGTCGAACAGAACCTCGATGGCCTGCGGGCCGAGTGGACTGGCTGGCTGCTGTTGCCGCTCCCGCCGCGGTCGTTGGCCTGTTCCTCACGATCGCGGTCACGCACACGTGTATGGCCCGCCGTCGTGTCGCGACGGGGCATACACGGTCTCTGCGACAGAGAGTTCCGGCTCCCCGAGAGAGGGCGGAGGTACGAGCCAATCGCCTCCGGGGTCGTACCCACCAGGGCCGGTCAGCCCTCTGCCATGGCCAGCCGGTTCTGGCTCAGGTGGTCTTGCGAATCCACTGCGGTCCGACCTGGTCCCACTCCCGGCCCCACTGGTCGATGCGCCGCCGGTCCAGGCGCCCTCGTGCGACGCGACCGACCGCGTACGTCACGCCGCCGACCCCGAGTGCGGCTGCGGTGGCCGCGTAGCCCGCGAACACGGTGGCCTGGGCGGCAGTGGCCGGCTCCGTGGTGAGCTGCCCCTGGTTGTCCGTCCAGACGCGGACCTTCGAACCGGTCTTGTGCCCGGTGTCCACCTTGGCCTTGCCGATGTGCGTGGAGCCGTCCGCGGCGGTCCAGCGGACCTTGGCGCGGACCTGTTGGCGGCTGGGGCCCGCCTCCGTCACGAAGACTGCCGGGGTGTTCTCAAGGAGCACGGCCGGGACGGAGTGCCGCCCGGCGCGCTGCTGTGCGAAGGACTCGGCGACGGCGTGCCCCGCGACCAGGCCGGCGAGCGTGCCGCCCAGCGCGATGGCCGTCCACACGGCCAGCACGATCCATGCCTCGACGGCGTCGTCGCGTCGTCGCAGGGGACTGCTCCGCCACCGCCACAGCCTCTGCTTCGTACGCGTGTCCCTGCGCATCGGTCCGCACCTCCTCATGGGCCCTGCCAGGTCATCGGCCACTATGAGAAAGGTGGCATTCGAGGACGGCACGACACATGGGCCTTCCAGGCAGCGTGCATGGGGCCGTTTGGGGGCCCAACTGATTTTCCGTGATGGGCCGTTCAGCCCTACCGAGCACGGTCCAACCCATGACGATCCGCGGTGGGGGAACGGGGGAGACACGGCATCACCGTTCAAAAAGCCATGACTGGGATGGGCGGAAGGGGCGATTGGCCCCCTTGAGGTGCCGTTTGGGCGCGGCTGTCGACCGTTGGGCCGGACGCGGATGACGAGGCTGTTGTTCCGCTCGCTTGGGCGCGCCGCGTGTGTGGAGCAGGCCCCGGTGCCACCCATGGCTTGGCCGGGCAAGCTCCTGCGCGTTGTGCCCTCCTGCTGGGAGTGCAGCATTTGGCGATGTCCTTGGATGCGGCCCGGCGCCCGTCGGGCCCCGTGCCGCATCCCGCACGCCTTCAGGGCGAGAGCAGCGCGCGACGCGGGGAGACGGCGTCCGCGGCCGGGCTGCCGGTGTCGTCGACCTTGAAGTCCAGGTGCTCGGAGACGTCGACGACCCCGTCCACACTCCGGCACAGCCGCAGGGCGACCGGAATGACGCTCCGGCGTTCCACGGTGCCGCGCAGGGTGACCCGTCCTTCGACGACATGCACCGTCACCGCGGTGGGCGGGATGCCCAGCGTGCGCATCAGCACGTCCCCGGTGATCTCCTCGCGGACGGCACGATCGCCGCGCAGGAACACCCGCAGCAGATCGGCGCGGCTGACCACGCCGATCAGCCGACCGGACTCGTCCACCACCGGCAGTCGCTTGACCTGGCTTCGTTCCATCGCCTGGGCGGCCTCGACCACCGTCCACTCGGGGCGTGCGACGACGGCCGGGCTGGTCATGAGCCCTTCCGCCGTGGTCGCGTCCGCCTTGGTGCGCTCGGCGGACTCCGGGTGCAGCGAAGGCAGGAGCCCGGCCGGATCGAGCCGGCTCGCCTCCTTGCGCAACAGGTCCGCCTCGGAGACCACTCCGAGGGGCCGGTCGGTGTCGTCCACGACCGGAACGGCCGTGATGCCGTGCTCCGCGAGCAGTTTGGCGATCTCAGTGAAGGTCGCGTCCTGCCGCACGTCCACGACGTCCGTCGTCATCAGCTCGCTCACGATGCGGTGCCGCATGGCTGCTGCCTCCTTCGGCGTTGCCCCTCTCCACTTTCCGGCAGCTCGGGCGGATCTCGTAGGGGCCCGTGGGCCACGCCTGAGGCCGCCCGGCCCTGCTCGGCCCGGCCACGTGGGCCGAACGGCCCATGCGGGCGGCTTCTGTCCCGGTCAGGATGGAGTTGAGGAACCGTTCCGGCCGCGAGGAGGTCACCCTGCGGCACCCCCGCCCTGATGGGAAGCCGCGGCTGGAAGAACAGGGAAGAGGGAACGTCATGAAGGCACTCGTCTTTCGTGGCCCCGGACAGTCGGTATGGGAGGACGTCCCGGACCCCGGGATCGAGGAGGCGACCGACGCGATCATCCGTGTCGACGCCGTCACCATCTGCGGCACGGACCTGCACATCCTCAAGGGAGACGTGCCGGAGGTACGCCCCGGCACGGTCCTCGGCCATGAGGCCGTCGGCGAGGTCGTCGAGGCCGGCGGCGACGTGCGCACGGTCCGCCCCGGTGACCGGGTGCTCGTCTCGTGCATCACGGCGTGCGGCCGCTGCCGCTTCTGCAAGGAGAGCGCGTACGGGCAGTGCCGGGGCGGCGGAGGCTGGATCCTCGGCCATCTGATCAACGGCACGCAGGCCGAGTACGTCCGTGTGCCCCACGCGGACCTGTCCGTGCATCCGCTGCCGGGCGCGTTGGACGGCAAGGACGCCGTGCTGCTGGCCGACATCTTCCCGACGGCGTACGAGGTGGGCGTGCTCAACGGGGGCGTACGGCCCGGAGACACGGTCGTCGTGGTTGGAGCGGGGCCTGTCGGGCTCGCTGCGATCGCCACGGCACAGCTCTACACACCGCAGAGGATTGTCGCCGTGGACCCTGCCCCGGCCCGGTTGGAGGCGGCCAAACAACTCGGCGCGGACGCCGTGGCCGCCGCCGCGGGCGAAGAAGCCGAAGAGCTGGTCGCCGACCTCACCGAGGGACTCGGTGCCGATGTGGTGATCGAGGCGGTAGGGGTGCCGGAGAGCTTCGAGATGTGCACACGCATGGTGCGCCCCGGCGGGCATGTGGCCAACGTCGGCGTGCACGGCAAACCCGCCACTCTGCACCTCGAGAACCTGTGGATCAAGAACGTGACGATCACCACCGGGCTGGTCGACACATCCTCCACCCCCACCCTGCTGCGCATGATGGCCGCCGGCCGCCTGCCCGCATCGTCCCTGGTCACGCACACCTTTCCGCTGAACCAGATGGAGGAGGCCTACGACGTCTTCGCCCGGGCCACCGTCACCGGAGCGCTCAAGGTCGTCCTCGGCGGGCAGCCCCACGACACCGTGGCCGTCAAGGCGACCAGCCAAGGGAAGTGAACGACCATGTCCGACCGGACACCCTCAACCGGCGCGACCACACGGCCGCCGTCCCCGCACAGCGACATCGGCAGGCGCATCGAGCACCGACGCGATGAACTGGGCCTCACCCTGCAAGAAACGGCCGAACGAGCGGGCACCGCACCCGGATACATCCAGTACCTGGAGCAACAGCCCACCGCCGCGCCGGGCATCGGCCTCCTCATCAGGCTCGCCGACGCCCTGGAGACCACGGTCGCGGCCCTGCGCGGAGGCGACGCCGATCTGCCGCCCGGAATCGGCCGGGCGGCCCTCCACTCTCAGTGGAACGAGCTGACCACTGAGGAATGCCGGGCACGGCTGTCGACGCATGGCGTGGGACGCCTCGCGGTGTCCACGCCCGAGGGCCCGGCCATCGTCCCCGTCAACTACAGCGTGATCGACGGCGCGGTCGTCTTCCGCACCGCGCCCCACACGACGCCCGCGGCGGCCGCGGGAACCCAGGTCGCCTTCGAGGTCGACCGCATCGACGACGCGCTCAGCCAGGGCTGGAGCGTGCTGGTCCGTGGACCCGCCCGGGAAGTGACGGACCCCGATGCCATACGCCAGCTGGAGGAGCTCGCGTACAGCGCTCCATGGGCGGGCGGCGAGCGCAACCTATGGGTGCGCATCGACCCTGTGGGCATCACCGGGCGTGAGATCACGGTGCGATGAGTCCACGGCCGGCGGACCGCCGGCTGACAGCGGACTCCACCGGGACGAGGACGGACGCAGCCGCGATGGCCGGCCGCGGGGAGCGGGGTCGGCCGCAGGGGTCAGGCCGGCAGAGCGAGGTCGCGGCGGCGGAGCGACACCGTGCCCACCACGGCGAGGACCACGCAGACCGCGACCAGAGCCGTGAGGGGAGTCGCGGTGACGTCGGCCGCCGGTGCCGCCGTCCCCCGGAGGGTCAACAGCCACACCACGAACAAGCGTGCTCGGTAGCATCCGCATGCGCACGCTCTACCAGTACGCGGCGCAGTTCCATCAGCCCACCGTGGACCACGCCTCGCTGCTCGTCGAGCACGGCGCCGAAGTCCGGCTCGTCACGGAGGTGTTCATGCGGCTCATCGTCTTCGACGGAGAGGTCGCCCTGATCGAGCTGGCCGACAATCCGAAGGGTGGGCTGGTCGTCCGCGATCCGCACGTCCTCCATTTCCTGGTGCGCGCCTTCGAGGGTGCCTGGGCCAAGGCGCTGCCGTTCCCTCTCGCCTACGAACGGGATCAGGTGCTGCGCAGCTCGGAGGAGATCAAGACGGCGATCGTGAAGCTGCTCTCCCTGGGCTACGACGACAAGGTTGTTGCAAAGCGTCTCGGCATCTCGTTGCGCACCTTCCAACGCCACCTCGCCGACATCATGCGCCGCATCGGAGCCCGTAACCGACTCCACGCGGGTTACCTTCTGCGCGATCTCGAGATCTTCCACGAGAAGGCCGTCGAGCAGCAAAAACGGTGAGCCGGCTGGTTGTTGCTTGTTAGCGTCGGGCCGGGCGGCGGCACCACGGCGCCGCCCGTCACCGCGCTGACCGAAGGACACCATGACGACCATTGCTCACCATGACGCCGACGCCCCCGCCTTACGCCTGGACGAGGCGCGTCGTGACTACGCCGGCCTCAAGGACCGCGGTCTCTCACTGGATCTGACGAGGGGCAAGCCCTCACCCGAGCAGCTCGATCTGGCCGCTGATCTGCTCACGTTGCCCGGCGGGCGCTACACGGCACTGGACGGCAACGACTGCCGCAACTACGGCGCCCCGAGTGACGGGCTGCGGGAGCTGCGTGACATCTTCGCCTCCGTCCTCCACGTGCCCGTCGACCAGCTGCTGGCGGTCGGCAACTCGAGCCTCGAGCTCATGCACGACTGCCTCGTGCACGCCCTCCTCGGCACTGTGCCCGGGGCCGAAGGCCGCTGGGCCGACCAGCGGGTGGCGTTTCTCTGTCCGGTGCCCGGCTACGACCGGCACTTCGCCCTGTGTGAACGCTTCGGCATCGACATGATCCCCGTCCCGATGGCCGACGGCGGACCGGACATGAGTGTCGTCGAGAACATCGTGCGCTCCGACGCGAGGATCAAGGGCATCTGGTGCGTGCCCAAGTACAGCAACCCCGACGGAACCTGCTACAGCGACGAGACTGTGCGCCGGCTGTCTGCCATGGAGACGGCCGCTGCAGACTTCAGGATCTTCTGGGACAACGCGTACGCCGTGCACCACCTCGACGGCGAGACGGACATCGGCGACATCCTCACCGCATGCGCGGACGCCGGCCACCCGGACCGGGTGTTCGTGTTCGGCTCCACCTCGAAGATCACCCTCGCTGGGGCAGGGGTCGCGTTCTTCGGCTCCTCGCCCGCGAACGTGGCCTGGTGGCGTGCCAACTCGGGGAAGAGGACGATCGGCCCGGACAAGCTCAACCAGCTCCGTCACGCGCTCTTCCTCAAGGACACCGACGGGTTGCGGGCTCATATGCGCCGCCACCGCCGGATCCTGGTGCCGAAGTTCGAGACCGTGGACCGCATCTTCGGCGAGCAGCTCGGTGACACCGGCCTCGCCACGTGGACACGGCCGAAGGGCGGCTACTTCGTCGCGCTCCGGGTCCTCGACGGCTGTGCCCGTGACGTGGTCCGCCTGGCCGCCGAGGCCGGCATTGCCGTCACCCCGGCCGGGGCCACGCACCCCCACGGCAACGATCCCGACGACCGTGTGATCCGTATCGGACCCACCTACCCGACACTCGAGGAACTGGAGCAGATCGCGTACGGCATCACTGTGTGTGTGCGGCTCGCCGGGTACGAGAGGCTGACCGCCCAGCACTGATCACCGATCGGCATCGACGACAAGCACAACAAGGCCGGGGCCGCCCCGGCCTTGTTGCATTTACGTAAACAGCGGCAACTCAATCCGTCTCCATTGCCCGCTTTGCTACATGGCGGGGTTACGCCAGGCGCACCTGCGAAGATCGACGGCCGCGACAAGCGCCTTTCCGTGGGGCAGGATCGTGACGCCACAGAGGGATCAGTCGGCAAACAGCCCATTCATTGATGAGGAGTGGAGTCAGCCGTGCGCAAGATCGCGTCACGAATCGCCGTCCTTGCCTGCTCGACGATGGCCGTCACAGGCGTCGCCGACATCGCCCCCGAGCTGACGAGTCTGCAGGTCACGCCAACCATCAAGGCTTCGGAGCGTGACCTCGGCTGGGGAGTGAAGGCATTCCGGACGGAATCCCTCCCACGGCTCGGTCGGTAACGGAGAAGAGGAGCTCGGTATGACTGTCGAGAAATTCACGCCGTACGACAGCAAAACAATTCATCGCGCCCCGCAATGGGGGCGAATACCCGAGGAGTTACGCGAGGCCGTCACGGTCGTCGCGCAGGTGCTCCCTTTCCGCACCAACCAGTACGTGCTGGACGATCTCATCGATTGGGACAACCTCCCGGACGATCCCATCTTCCGGCTGAACTTCCCCCACCGGACGATGCTGGATCCCACCGACTACACGAGTCTGAGGGATGTCGTGGCCGACGGTGACAAGGGGCAGATCGCCCTTCACGTGGGCAAGCTTCGCGAGCAGATGAACCCTCACCCGGCCGGCCAGCAGACCCACAACGTGCCCGAGCTGGACGGCGAGGAAGTGCTGGGTATCCAGCACAAGTACACCGAGACGGTGTTGTTCTTCCCCAAGGCCGGCCAGACCTGCCACGCCTACTGCACGTTCTGCTTCCGGTGGCCGCAGTTCATCGGCGACGACGAACTCTCCTTCGCCGCCAAGGACGCCCAGGGCTTGACCGCCTATCTCGCCCGCCACCGGGAGGTCACCGATGTCCTGATCACGGGCGGCGACCCGCTGATCATGCGGACGAACACGCTCGCCCGCTACATCGAGCCGCTCCTGGAGCCGGAGTTCGAACACATCCGCAACATCCGGATCGGAACCAAGTCGGTCGCCTACTGGCCCCAGAGATTCGTCACCGACCGGGACGCCGACGAACTCATCCGCCTCTTCGAACGGGTCGTCGCCGCCGGCAAACACCTGGCGATCATGTGCCACTACTACCATCCCGTCGAACTGCGCCCCGACATCGCACAGACGGCTCTGAGGCGGATCATCGCCACCGGTGCGAACGCACGCCTCCAGTCGCCGGTGCTGAAGCACATCAACGACAACGCGGCGGCCTGGCAGGAGCTGTGGACCACCGGGGTGCGGCTGGGCGCCATCCCGTACTACATGTTCGTCGAACGCGACACCGGGGCCCGCTCGTATTTCGAGGTTCCCCTGGTGAAGGCGTACGAGATCTTCCGTGACGCCTACACCTCGGTCTCCGGTCTCGCCCGCACCGTGCGCGGGCCCTCCATGAGCGCGTTCCCGGGCAAGGTACTTAGAGGGCGTTTGAGGTAGGCAGATTGCCCTTGATGCCCTAGTAAGTTCCTCGCCAGGTGGGGGTGGTCTCGTCCGTTATGCGCCTGGCGAGGTTGTCGACCGAGGCGATGTGGATCATGGCTTCGGA
>NZ_JAAKZX010000172.1 GCF_011045025.1 Streptomyces ureilyticus | reverse complement strand
GGTGCAGGGGCGCCTCCAAGGGGCTGGGTGCGGGTCTACTGGCCCCGGGCGGTGCGGCGGGGTCGGCGCGGTGGCGGCTGGACGGGGGCCTGCCAGGTCAGCGCGACGGCTACCTCGGGCGGCAGATGCCCGAGCTGACCATCCGCCTCCCGGCTCTCGGCCAGGTAGACGACGGGCCCTCCGGTCTCGTCGCGAGCTTCCACGACCTGTGCTGCGCGGTGGGCCATCGGGAAGAACGGGTTCATTGCCAGCCGCAGGGGCGCGGTCCGGTCACAGGCGGACAGACGGTCGATGAGATCGCCGACGGTCATCTCCGAAGGATCCACGAGAAGTCTCCTTGCGTTCGGAACCAGGCTTACGGGACGGCGGAACATCGCGCCGTTCATAGTGAGGTCGAAGGAGCGGTGCCTCCTGAAATCTCCTGAAGCCAGCTCGAGTTTGCCCCTCACAGGGGCCGGGAGGTCTCCAGCACGCGTGACACGGCGGCGACGATATCGGCCGGCATCTCGGTGTCGAAGGAGTTGTCTGGACGGCAGGCGAGGATCTGTGGCTCACGGGAGCCACCACCACAGACAATCACCTCTCTGACCTGGTTGTTTCCGGGAAGGTCGTCTACGTTGACATGGCTCTGCACGCGTTGGCCAGTCATTCTCGGAACATTTCTGTCTGCCCCGGGCGAACTGTCCTCTGTCATCCATGTTGTGGGATCTCAAATCCCGCGGCCGAATCTCACGAACCGTGGCCATCCGATGGCCAATTGGCGACGAATCTGAGAATCGTCGGTTGGTGAAGTCGGCCCGGGGCGCGGTTCCGGTCTTCCGACCGGCCCGTTTCCCCGGAGCCGCTTCCCGAACCGGGCATGCGACTTGGCACCGCACCCGGCTCTCCACAAGCCCCGAGGGCGTCGTGGGGGAGTGTAAACCTAACGGCGGATCCGACGATCATGGGAGAGACGTCAAGTGACTGAAACCGCCGTGGAGTTGGAGACCGTGGAGCCTGTCGAGAGCGCCCAGTCCGGGCAGCCTGCGCCCGTGTCCGACGAGCAACTGGTTGCGATGCTGGTGGAGCGGGCTCGGTCGGAGGGGCTGCAGCTGACCGGCCAGGGTGGGCTGCTGCAGCAGCTGACCAAGCGGGTCTTGGAATCTGCCCTGGAAGGCGAGATCACCGATCACCTCGGTTATGAGAAGCATGATCCGGCGGGGAAGAACAACGGCAACAGCCGCAACGGCACCCGCGCCAAGACCGTGCTGACCGACGTCGGGCCAGTGGAAGTGAAGGTGCCTCGCGACACTGCCGGCAGCTTCGAGCCGCAGATCGTCAAGAAGCGGCAGCGGCGCCTCACCGGCGTCGACGAGATGGTGCTCTCGTTGTCCGCGAAGGGACTCACCCACGGCGAGATATCGGCTCATCTCGCCGAGGTGTACGGCGCTGAGGTGTCCAAGCAGACTGTCTCCACCATCACCGACAAAGTGATGGAGGGCATGGCCGAGTGGCAGAACCGGCCGCTGGACCGCGTCTATCCGGTCCTGTTCGTGGACGCCATCAACGTCAAGATCCGCGACGGGCAGGTCGCGAACCGTCCGGTCTACGTGGTGATGGCGGTGACCGTGGACGGCACCCGCGACATCCTCGGCATCTGGGCCGGCGACGGCGGCGAGGGCGCGAAGTACTGGCTGCACGTGTTCACCGAGCTGAAGAACCGCGGCCTGGACGACGTGCTGATGCTGGTCTGCGACGGGCTCAAAGGGCTTCCTGAGGCCGTGGAGACCGTCTGGCCTCGCACGATTGTCCAGACGTGCGTGGTCCACCTGCTGCGGAACTCGTTCCGTTACGCCGCCCGTCAGGACTGGGACAAGGTCGCCAAGGCCCTCAAGCCCGTCTACACCGCCCCCAGCGAGGACGCGGCGACAGAGCGATTCCTGGAGTTCCAGGAAGTCTGGGGCCGGAAGTATCCGGCGATCGTGAAGCTGTGGTCCGACGCCTGGGCCGAGTTCGTACCCTTCCTCTCCTTCGACGTCGAGATCCGCAAGGTCATCTGCAGCACGAACGCGATCGAGAGCGTCAACGCCCGCATCCGCAAGGCCGTCCGCGCCCGCGGCCACTTCCCCAACGAAGCCGCCGCCCTCAAGTGCATCTACATGGCGCTGATGAGCCTGGACCCGACCGGGAAGGGCCGCAAGAGGTGGACCATGCACTGGAAAGCACCCCTGAACGCGTTCCAGATCGCCTTCGAGGGCCGCCTGACCCCGAGCAACAACTGACCACTCAACAACCAAGATCAGCCGTTAAATTGACACACCCGGCGGATTCTCATTGCGTCGCGTGCTGAGCGGCTGGATGCTGTCCCGTCTCGCTGAGCGTGGATGTTTCTCATAGATCTGAGCGGGGCGGACCTCGGATCTCACAGTCGATGGCTGCTGTCGGGGACGCTGTCACCTGTAGGGGTGACTCTCGTCCCGTTCAATGTGGCTTGTCTCACGGCATCCGTGACGGTCGGGGTACGGGTGCTGCGGGGTGGGACTTCGCCGGACGTGTCGGATACGGCGGCATCCCGCCCAGGAGCCACCTTCGAACCACGAGTTCCGGGCGGGCCGGACCAGGCTGACACACACAACTCACGCCATCCCTTGGCGTGTGCGGAGGAGTTCAACGCCGTCGCCTTCGAGGTCGTCGCAGTACGTCGAGCGCCCGGTCATCGCCATCACCAGGCCCAAGGTGGTGCCGGAGACGAGCGGACCGGAACCGGCGGTAAACGGGCCGTCATTCGCGACGAGTCTCAGGCCGCCGATGCGCCCCTTGGCAACGACCACGAGGTCCGAGCCCTGGTAGTACTCGGCCACCAGCGTGATCACCTCGATCGGGTACTCGCGGCGGATGCCCAGCGGGTGCCGGATGTCCTCTCCGTGCACGATCGTCTCGCCGAGCATGGCCATGGCAGGGAGCGGAGGCTTGATCGCGCTCAGGATGACTTGCCGGAATCTCTCAAGCGTCTCGGCGGGACTGGCGCCCAGCTGCTCTGCCAGCCGCATGGCCACCTGCTTGTCGAAGTCGAACCGGCAGCGGATCACACCCGCCAGCCAGCGCAGGGAGTTGAGGCTTGCCGCCGCGGTGAGGTGCGCCAGCACCTCACGCACCGTCAATTCGGTACAAAGTGACGGTGTTGCCCACTGCTCGTCCGTCAGGTCTGCGAGGTCAGCCGCCAGCGCCGCCCGCTCAGCGCGAATCAAGGGCCAGACTCCAGCCCTCCGGCTACGGTCTGCTGTCAGTTCCGGATCAGTCATGCGGCGTCTCCTGTTACGGGTCGTGCTCTGCGTTGCACCTGGGCCGGAACAGGTGGCGTCCGGCAGAGGCGTTCAAGGAGAAGACCCTTGCCTTGGAGCAAAGTCATCGCCCGTGAGTGAACTGCTCTAGGGGCACCCGAACCCAGATCTCATGCACATCGACTGCAACCGCAGTTGAGCCGCCGGGTTCAGCAACAGGTTCTGCCCCGGAAACTGCCACCTTCAATGAGAACTCTGGAAACAGGCGTCTCGCGATCCTGACAGAGCCCAGCTCAACAAGGACCGCATTCGCCATGATCGATGAGACGTAAGCTCACTGCTGGCTGCACGGCTTGCAGAACACCTCTCCCAGCCTGCCGTGAGTCGCAACTCAACCTGTCACCCCGCAGGTCAGCGGCCCCGCCTCTGCAAGATCTAATGAGACGGGACAGATGCAGCAAGGCGCCGTCTGAGTGGCCAGTTCGAATGGCTCTGATCCACTTATTGGATGCTGTTGGTGATCTCCGGCGGTCCGAACAGATCCCCAGAGTTGCTTCACTGGTGTTCAAGAGGGGACTGCGTCGATGAGGAACCAAATGATGCCGATGGACTGAGCCTGCCTCTGTGATTCCGGCGACGCCATGCGAGCCGTGCGGGTGAGCAACCCCGCCGGGACGTCGGCGAAACGGAACGCGAGCCGACACGCGCAAGGCCGCCAGGAAGGTGTTCAGGCGATGCCGCCGCGTCGAAAGGGTGCGATGACCTTCCGGATGGCGTCGACGGCGCCTCCGTCGTCGTCACCGTGCGCGATGGTGCTGAACAGCTCCCGCAGGTGGAGCAGCGGCATCCGGTCCTGCCAGCCGTCATCGAGCGGTGCGAGCTGCCCGTAGACAGCGAAGAACCGATCGGAAGCAGGCGGACGCGGCGAGCACCACAGCATGCTGAGGTCGACTTCGGGCCAGGTGTAGGACACCGCGGGGTCGATGAGCACCGGTGCGCCGGCGTCGTCGGCGAGGATGTTCTCGCTCCACAGATCGCCGTGCGTCAAAGACGGGGGCCGGGGCGGGATCAGCTCGGGCAGGGCGGCGCACAACCGCTCCACGGCTCGGCGCTCCTCACGGTCGAACGCGGCCTCGACCAGCGGCTCCGGCAGCCAGCGCAGGATCCTGCGCTCCGCGAAGAACACGTGGCCGTCATGCTCCCAGGCGTTGTCCTGCCGCATGCGGCCCAGCCAGCCCTCGCGGTGCCACCCGAACCGGTCGGAGACTTGCGACGTGTGCAGGCCGGCGACCATGCGGGCGAGATGTTCCCAGAACCGTACGTCGTCAGAGCGGGGGCTCAGCGCCTCCAGCACCAACAGGCGCCGGGACACCCACAGGACGGTCGGCGTGTTGGCCCCAGCCCGCTCCCGCAGAGCGGACAGTCCAGCGGACTCCACCTCGAACACATCCGCTTCCATGCCGCGCAGCGTCTTCGCGAACACCCGGCTGCCGTCGCGCAGCGTGGCCAATCCCGCAACGGCAACCACTCCTCCAGTCGCCATCCGCACCGACTCCGCGGCGAACCCCGCTTCCCTCAGCCGCTCCTCAAGGATCCCCGTCGCCGACATCCGGGCATCAAAGCACGAGGCCCACAACGAGTCCATGCCGCGCCGCCACGACCAGCCGGCCGCGTCCAACGGCTCTGCCACAGGCTGACGGCCCAGAGATCACCAACAGCATCCAAGAAGTGGATCAGAGCCACTTCTGGTGGCCGCTGTCAGTCGGCTGTCCTGTCCGTCAGCAAGGTTCCCTGAAAGCCATGTTGATTGAGAACACCGAGGGTCGGCGTTCTCAATCAACATGGCACCCCACCAGGTCAGCGGCTCGCCATCTGACAGATGCACTTCGACAGGACATCGGTGTCCTGTCGCATTGCGGCTGTCCGATTCTCATTCGTTCTCGTTCGTGCTGGCGGATTCTCATTGCGTCGCGTGCTGGGCGGCGGCGTTTGTGTCCCGTCTCGCTGAGCTTGGAGGAGTCTCACCGGTCTGAGCGAGGCGGCCTTGAATCTCATGTCCGGCGGCTGTTGTTCGAGGGTGCGGTCACCCACAGGGGTGACCCGTGTCCCGTTCCGTGTGGCTTGTCTCACTGCATCCGGGCTTGGCCAGCCACTGCAAGCCCTCCTCGGGCATGCAGTACGTACATCGCAGATTGCAGCGGTCAGTCAGAGAGACCCGCAGGTCGGTTCGGCCATAGGTGTCGATGAGCACGTGGGCACGCGTAGCAGGTCATCGCCAGGCGGACCACCGCGGCCAGGCCGCCGTAGATCGACCACGGAGCCCTGGGTATGTCAGCGGTCAAGTAACTTCGTACTGACTGTGGTTCCAGGGCTCTTCCGTCGGGCGACGTAGCGCAGCTTCAGTTCTCTTGCGTAGACATCACGGAGACGCGGCCAAAACCAATTGAGGCGCTCAGTCACAAAGGGTGGCGGAGTCGCCCTCCTGGCCATCTGAAGCGGGAATCTGCCGCAGTTCTGAGACTGATCAGCTCGGCGACGGCGCGAGACAGCCTCAAGAACAGCAGGTCATGGGCACGCGATTGGCCACGAGCGGTGAGACCCTACACATGTGGGATCTCAAGTTCGGCTGCACAATCTCACCGCCCGCTTCATATCGACTGCACTCTCCGTGCTTCTCGACGAACTTGCCCACCGCGCACGGCACATCGACCTGGCCAGCGAGCCCCGCCGCAGCACCTCCCACCTTGTCTGGGGTTACGCCTCCCTGCCCGTCTCACTCTCCGCGCGCGGATCATGGATGAGCTATCCTCCGCGCATGCGCGGACAGTTCACCGGCTGGCCGGAGCAGGCCATGGACGTGTTGTGGCAGCTCCAGGGCGAACCGACCCACGCGACCCGCGAGCGCTACCGCGCGGACCGCGAACGCCTGGTCCGACAGCCGATGATCGCCCTGCTCAACGAGGTCGCGGACACCGACCCCCGGTACGAGGACTTCTCCGTCTGGCACTACCGCACCGACTCCTGGTGGTGGCAGCACCAGAGCGCGGTGATCCGACTCGGCCGCAAGATCGAGATCAATCTCCGGTTCGCCCCGGACGGCCTGCGGATCCAGGGCGCCTGGTGGTACCCCGATCCCGGCCAGGTGGACACGTTCCGCAAAGCCGTGGCCTCCGAGAGGAGCGGCCGCGAACTGTCCGCCATCGTCGAGGACGTACGGAAGAAGGGCTACGACATCTCCGGGGACGTGATGAAACGCCCCCCGCGCGGCTATCCGACGGACCACTCCCGTGCGAACCTGCTGCGCCACCGTTCGCTGATCGCCGCCCGTCCCCTCGACTGCGAGGAGTGGCTGCACACCCCCGAGGCGGTCGACCGGGTCCTCTCGGCCGCCGCCGACCTGGACGCCCTGCTGATGTGGTTGGTCCGCCACGTGAAGCGCGCCGCCTGACATCACGAGGGCGCCGCTCGGCACGGGAGGAACCACACGCGTGCCGCCGGCCCCGCGCTCAGAAGGTGATGCGCACCTTCAGCGCCGGCAGGAGTTTGGGAATGCAGGCGCGGACCGGGGCGATCCCCCCGCGTAGCGCGATGTTGCGGTCGAACATCTGGCGGCAGAACGACCCCGTGTTTCCCGCCGTACGGCACCCTCACACAGCCGACCGCACCGCCGTCCGGGGTGATAGCGGGCTGTGAGACACCGCAGGTCAGCAATCTGCCCGTCCGGAGCGGCCTCAGAAACCTGGCGGGGAAGCACCGAGAGCCGAGACAACCGCAGATGAAGCAGCGTGAGACACCGCGAGAAGTCGCAGGTCACAGCTGTGAGCGATCACGAATTACGTGATCGTTCACAACAGCAGAGAGGCCCATGCCTGGTCGGCCTCCTTTCCGGGCGGACGACGCCGGACCGCCGCCATCTTGCGGTTCAGGTCGAACCTCCCCGGCAGCTCGGAGATCTTGCGCGCGACACACTCGATGTGGCCGAACCGTTCCATCGCCGCGGCCACCAGTCTCGACACCCGCCGTGGCGCCAAAGTGTCCCAGCACAGGAGCACGGAGCGGAGCGCGGCCATGAACCCGGCCAGATCGGATTCCAGTTCCCACATCCGTGACTCGGCGGCCTCCACCAGCTCCAGGGCGAGCGCGGGGCTCACCCGTGTGAAGGGCGGGGACCCGGTGAGCAGCGTGTAGAGCACGCACCCGAAGGCGTACAGGTCGCAGCGGGCATCGATCTGGGAGCCGCGCCACTGTTCGGGAGCCATGTACGCCGGAGTACCGATAGCCAGTCCTGTCGCCGTCAGGCGGGTGGTCAAGTCGGCGGTACGAGCGATGCCGAAGTCGCAGATCCTCACGCGTCCGTCGGCCTCGCGGAAAAGGTTCTGGGGCTTGAGGTCCCGGTGTACGACGCCGTCCTCGTGCGCGGCGGCGAACACTTCCGAGACCTTCAAGGCCAAGTCCACGGCCTCGTGCAGCGGCAGGCCCCCGGACGTTCGGACGAGCAGCGCAGCCAGGTCCGAGCCCTCCAGGAGTTCCATGACGATGAACGGCTGTGCTGTGTCCTGTCCCGCGTCGTACACGGGGACGACTCCCGGGTGCCGGATCCGCGAACCGATCCGGGCCTCGCGGCGGAACCGGGCTACAGCCTCTTCGTCCCCCACCTCGGCCAGCAGCAGCTTCACGGCCACGAACGCACGCGATTCCAGGTCGTGGGCCTCCCACACCTCCCCCATGCCTCCGCGGCCGATCTGTTCCACCAGGGCGTATCTCCCCGCCACCTGCTCGCCTGCCCGCACAGCACCCCCAAGTCCCGGCCCACCCGGCGCGACGCCCGGGTGCCTGCCGTGCACTGCCCCGCACTTCGACTTCGTCCGGGACGCCGTGGAGACGACCTGTGTCGGCGAGCCCGGCCACCGCGGCGACCACGAGGACCTCGACGGCCGCACCTGGCCGAACGAGTGCGATGGAACCTGTGAGGACTTCTGTGACTGCTGAGCCTTCGCCCCTGCCGCCGCTGATCGTCGAAGAGGCCCTGAGCCAGGCCGTGAACGGCGATCCCGTCGGTGGCGGGATGCTCCTCGTCCCGCTGATCGAGGGGAGCCGTTCCGAGTGCTTCGCGCTGTGCGTGATGCTCGCGACGGCCGCGACCGTCGGCATCGAGCCGCCCCCCGAGAACGGCATGTTCGTGCTGGAGATCGAGGACGTCGCATGGCGCATGCCCGTGAGCCCGAGGACTTGCCGCCCGACGTGCTGTTCGCGGCCCGATTCGTCACCGCGTGGGCCAACGAGGACCGGCCCGCCGCTCAAGCCCTGTTCGACGCGCTCGCCGATGAGGTGCGCACCGAGGCCGGTATGTGCCGCCTCGTCGACGGTGTGCTCGCCCCGTACGGCATGCCATCGCCACGACCCGCGCGCTCGTCCAGGAGCAGCGCAACAACCCCAACCACCGGAAGGACTAGCCCCGTTGAAGCTCGACACCGAGAAGGATGTCCGCGACTTCCTGCGCCTGTGCCTGGACCCCGGGCACGGCATCAAGCGGACCCCGGCCAAGCTCGCCGAGGTCATGCCCGATCCGCTGCACGACGCGCTCGTGCGGTACGCGCCGCACCTCGGCGAACTGCGCGCCGAAGCCGACCGCCAGGAGGCGCAGGCACGCAAGGCGCGCAAGGCGTACGCCGACGCCCTCGCCACGTGGATCACCAACGAGCCGGTCGCCGCTCCAGATGTACCGGAGCTGTGCCCGCAGAACCGGCGCGGCGACAAGGCCGCGCCAGGAGCGCACTTCTACAAGCCGGACGACTCCGGTGTGCAGCGCTGTGTGTTCTGCGGCACGGCCGCCCACGGGGGCGGCGAGCCGGCCGACGCCTACCGCACCCCGGACGGCCGCGTGTGGACGCTCGCGGCCGAGAAGAACGAGCACGAAGTGGCGCTGTACGAGGCCCCGCTCGTCGGCACCCGGTACACCGCCCTCGCCCTGAAGACCCTGCACGGAGAGATCACGCCGGTCGCCGGCGGCAAAGTCCCGGAGTACGTCTTCAACTCGCGGTCGGTGAACCGGACGACGAAGCACATCCCGGACGGCAAAGGCCGCACGATCTGCCCCGGCAACTTCCAGGCCAGCAAGCCCATGCCGGAAGAGGAGGCCGCCCGCCTCACCCTGTGCGGCGGCTGCCGCAAGGCGCTCCTGGAGGCGGTCACCGACGCCTGGCCCGGGTGCACGGGCGCCGCGATGGACCACGACCTGACCGGCGTCTGCACCCACGCATGACCAGCACGAACCGGCCGCCCCTGTGGGAGACAGGGGCGGCCACCCCTCAGCAAACCAGGAGAGGCGAATGATCGGCACCTTGACCCCCGGTGCCCCGGCGATCGAGTTCGGCGACCCGAGGTTGCCGGAGAACTTTTGGAGCAAGGCGGAGGTGGCAACCTCTGGCTGCTGGGAGTGGAAGAACACCAAGGTTCAGGGCGGATATGGACGCTTCGGAGTCAAGCAGGTCCTGAAAATGGCCCACCGCGTTGCGTACGAAGCCCTGATCGGCCCGATCCCGGACGGACTGAAGGTCCTGCATAACTGCGACAACCCGCCGTGTGTGAACCCGGCGCACCTGCGCGCTGGGACACAGGCCGAGAACATGCAGGACCGCTTGGCGCGCGGGCGCAATCCGGCTGCCAGCAAGACGCACTGCAAGCGCGGCCATGCCTTCACCCCGGAGAACACGTACATCGAACCGGGGAGGGGCAGCCGCCAGTGTCGGAAGTGCAGGGCCGCCAACGGCCAACGTCGCCGGCAACGCAACACCAGTACCAAGGCGATGGAAGGAATCGCCGCATGAGCACCAGTGTGACTCTCCACTGCAACACAGTTCGAGGTTTCTCCGCCTGCGCGGCATCGCTGATCACCGACGGCCTCACCGTCGATGAGGCCCGCGCGGTCGGCGCTGCGCACGGCTGGCGGCACGTCAACGGTCGCGACTACTGCGCGGCTTGCTCGGGCAGCAGCATCAAGCCCCGCGTCATCGTCGCCGCCAGTCAGGTCGACGACGACCGCGTGCGCGCGGATCTGCGTCTGCAGACCGCCGAGGCGACTCTGCTGCCGCTCGTCAACGCGGCCACCGGCGGCGCCTGGTGGTACCACCCCGAGCGGATGTGGAACGACCCCGGCCTGCACTTCGGCGAGGAGTTCGTGGCGGCCTGGCCCTGCCGCCCGGCCGGTGTGCGTCGCCGCGACCGGACCGGCCAACGAACCGCAGTCCATGGCCGACGCCGCGTACATCGCCACGGTGGACCCGGACGTCGGCCGCGCGGTCACCGGAGTGCTGCACGAGGCGTTCGAGACCGTGCACCAGGAGCACGGCCTTGTCGAGAACTCGCTGACGCGGGCCGCCGTCGACCTCGCCGACGCCATTCTGCGCACCTGGCGGAGGAGGGTCCGATGACCCGCACCACGAAGGCTGTCGTCGTCATCTTCGGCCTGGCGGTGCTCGTCAGCGTCAGCAAGGGCGGCCAGTTCATCGGCGAAGGCGACTGGGGACACGCCGTCGCCGCGTACGCGGTGGGCGGCCTGTGCCTGGTCGGCCTGCTGCGCGGGGTCGCCCGCGTGCTGCCCGGCGACTACACCGACGACATCGACGAGGACCCGCCCGTCCCTGAACCCGGCCTGCTCACCCGCGTCCGTGCCGCCCGCCAGGCCCGGCAGGTGGCCCGCCGCATGCCGTGCGCCTGTCACCGCTACTGGTCGTCGGCCGGTGCCGGACACGACGACTGGTGCCCGCGCTACCAGCGGAACAGCGCATGAACGACGTCATCCACGAGTGCCCGCCGTTCGGCTGGCGCGCCCCATCCCGTTGAACCGTGTCCCCCGCCGCCTTCGGGCGGCGGGGCTTTTGGCGTGCTCGCCGCTCAACGGCCATGCGCATGCGGGAGCCGTGGCTCAGCCATAGCCTGGTGAGATTCTCAGGCCGCGTGTCATACGGCGGCGCTGTGACCTGCGGTTCCGTCTGGTGTCTCACGCGTGTCACTCGTCAGCTGTCTCAGCTTCCGTGTCATTTCCTCTACCCACGTTGCTCTGTGGCTGTGGTCTCCTGCGCATGTGGGGTTGTTGTCAGCGTTTGACTCGGCTACGGATGGCCAAGACCGCGAGGCCGAGGAGCACGGGCTCGGCGATCCGGGAGGCCATCTCGGTGTAGGTGCTGGCAGTGGTCAGTCCCTGACCGGAGGAGCGAAAGACGACAGAATTGATCACTACGCGCAGGCCCTTCTCGAACCGCTCGGTCGTGACGCGTTCGGTCCACGGGCCCGTTGGGTTGCGTGGGTCAGGGGTGTCGGTGGTGAGGATGAGGTTCTGCCCGGCCCGGACCTGTTGGCCGGTGGTCTGTGGTTTTGGGCTGTCGACGGGCACGTACGGGTCCTTCATCCCCAGACTGCGATGTCTTCCACATCCGGTGAGGTGCCGGGCGGGAACGTCTGCCAACCGCGGTCGGGATCCCATCGGGCTACGAGCAGATCAAGGTCGTGAAGCAGGATAAGAGGCCAGTCATGGGAGGCCGCTGTCTTTCTCATGACCTCAAGAGCCAGCCGCTGCTGATCGTCCCTCGAGCCGACCGCCAACCACATGTCAAAGAGAATGGGGTAGCCGTCGAAGGCCTGCACATCTTCGGTTTCAGGGCTGTCCGTCGAGAACTTGTTGGGCGAAAGCTTTCCGCCGAATTCGCCAGCTGAGGTGCATGACAGAGGCCCGGCCAGAAAGGTTCCTCGGGCGGTATCACGTACCTCCATCTGCAGTGTGCGGGCGAGAAGTTCGGCTACTTCTGACAATTCAATTTCTGTCTTGATGAAGAGCTGTTCAGAAACCGACATGGACGCCTACCTCTCGTACTCAATCTTCAACATTGTGTTATCGCCAAGGATGAAGTAGCTGTTGTCCGGCATGCTCTGGCCGTGTTGCCGGGCCTGACCAACAGCCTTGACATACCCTCGGCGCGCCGTAGCCGCATCCAGGCCGACGTCCCGACCGTCGATCACGACGTCACCTCCGCCGTAATAGTCGACCTGTTCACCGCCCTCGATAACGTTTCTTTTGACCGCGTTTGGGCTATTCCTCCTGAGGCACTTGAAATCGGTGACGGTCCCCTCATCAGCCGAGTCTCTCCGCACCATCGCGTCGGGATTCTTGAGCTTGTAATACGTATGGTCGGCCTCTCGGGGTGCTATGTGCCACCCTTCGGAAGCCAGCCTGTCCGCCATCTTACGTTCTCCGTCGTCACGGTCCTCTCCATCGAATAACCCTCGAGGGTCTTCAACGCCAGGTCTGAATTCCGTCTCCAGGGCTCCGCGATGTTTCCCTGGATCAAATCCCGCTTCGCCTAGCCCGGGGTCACGGTCGACGCCGTCCGTCTCGTCGCGGGCCGTGCTCTCGCTGTCGGTCTGGCCAGCAGATTCGCTGTCTGCTCGGCTGCCAAAAGGTGCGTCAGCGGAGGTTTGCGGCTGGTCACCTGCTGCTGAAGGGTTCTCTGTTGTGGGCCATTCACCGACGGGGGGCCGTGCTGGGGACCCCGGGTCAGGGGGCGGCTCCGGCGACGGTTGCTCGCGCCTTTCCGCGGCGGCCGCGTCGGAAGTGCCGGATGCGTCCCCAGCCCCCTGTTCGGCACTGTCGTCGGGCTTCGGCTGCTCCTGCGTTCGCTCACGCGAGCCATGGTCAGCCATGGGTTTCGCGGGCTCCGGATGGTCGCTGACATCAGCGGAAGCTTGGACATCGTCAGGGCCGTCCGCACCGTCGACGACGCCGTTGCCAGTCTCCGAGGGATCGGACGGAGGCTCACCGGGCGGGCCGTCGCGGTCGAGGGAAGGCTCGGTCGCCGCGGGCTCGTCGGTTTCATCCAGGTCCTCCGGGGGCTCGCCTCCCACGCGCGCGTCGTGGGCAGAGCCCGCGTCGTCGTCCTCGGGGCCCGAGTCCGCCCCGTCCGTCGTATCCGGATCCTCCGGTCCGTCGCTGGCGTCGGCATCCGCCCCCGGATTCGCCGTCTCTCCGTCATCGTTAACCGGCTCTTGCGGACCGTCCGACGCGTCGTTATTGGCCACGTCACCTTCTGGGTCACCGCTGGAGGAGTCGGCGGCATCAATGTCCTCCATTGTGGTGTGGCCGGGCTCATCATCGCCCTGAGAGGAAGCGTTGTCCGGTATCTCCGGTAGAGACCCGCTGTCGGCCGGCTCACCCAAATCCTCCGGCCCTTCGCCGCCGGCGGAGTCGGCATCAACAATGTCCTCCAATGTGGCGTGGCCGGGCTCATCATCGCCCTGAAAGGAAGCGTTGTCCGGTATCTCCGGTAGAGACCCGCTATCGGCCGGCTCACCCAAATCCTCCGGCCCTTCGCCGCCGGCGGAGTCGGCATCAACAATGTCCTCCAATGTGGCGTGGCCGGGCTCATCATCGCCCTGAGAGGAAGCGTTGTCCGGTATCTCCGGTGGAGGCGGCGGTTCCGGTGCGTCCGCGCTCATGGCGTCCCCCCGTTTGTTGTGGTCACCGCCCGTACGAACGACTTCTGCGGCCACCACGGCGCTTGGAGGAAGGAGGCCGCCTTCTTCAGACGTTCTTGGGGCTCTTTCGCGTTGTGCAGGGCATCGCATGCCTGGCGCCAGGCCATGGACTGGCCCCGCACCGTGGTCTCTGAGGGCTGCCAGGTGTCGGGGTGCGCCTTCCAGGCTTCCAGTTGTTCCGCGACAGTGCGGCCCGGCAACTGCAGCCCGCGGGCGGCCCAAGCGGCCGTGTCCGGGTGAGGGCCCTCGTCCGGCGCGTCGGCCGCCGTGAGGGCCCGGCACACATCCGCCCAGCGGAAAGTACCCGCCTGCCACTCGACTTCGCCGCTCGAGCAGGCGCTGCCTCCGGCAAGGACACGCATCGCTGAGGCCGTTAGGTGCTCCAGCAGGTTCTCCGGCGGGTAGAAGTCCGACAGCCCTGCCGAACGCTCGTCGACGGCTGCGTTGATACGCGCGGCGACGGCGCACTCAACGATGCGTTCGTCCGCCCGGTTCCGCAATTCTTCGAGCCAGGATGCGTGGGGGTGTGGGGAGGGACGACCGCAGATGTGTGCAATCGTCAGCAGTTCGGTCCAGAGGGTAAGTTTGGGGTCTTCGGCCAGGTCTCTGCCGAGACTGATCTCGCGCAGCGAGTAGGGCCGGGCTTGGTCCAGGTGTCCCAGCGCGGAGTGCGGGTTGGGCAGTGTGGTAACGGTCCGGTTGGCCTGCGTTGTGCTCTCTCGGGCCAGTCCCAGCGGCACGGAGATCCGCAGGGGGCGGTCCATGCCGTCCGCGAAGGCGGCCGCGCGGCCCGGCGGTAGGGCGACGATGTGCCGGGACTGCTGGGGGGTGAGGTTCATCGTCGCGCCCACGGCCTCGCGGTCATCGGCTGCCGGAAGGCGGTGGACGATTTTCAGTGCGGTGTTCTTGACGACGTCCGGCAGGATCTTGGACGGTATCTGCTCGGCGACCACGATGCCTTCGCCGTAGGCTCGGATCTCGGCGAGCAGCGAGGCGAAGAGCTCTACCGCGTGGGCGGCCGGGCTGCCCGGCGGGACGTTCTTGAGGAGTCGGTGTGCTTCTTCGATCACCGTGACATGCCGCAGTCCGCCGCCCCCGGTGGTGTCGGTGCGCTGGACTCGCAGGTGTTCGTAGATGCGGATCAGTACCGCTCCGATGAAGAACGCCTTGTCCTGGTCGTTGCCGATGTCTTCGATCTCCAGCACCACGTTGCGGTCCAGCAGGCTGCTCATGTCGATGGGGTGGTGGGCGTCGAAGAACCATCCGGGGGTGCCCATCCGGAGCGAGCCGAGCCGTACGTCGATGAAGCCGCGTACGTTGTCGGCGACCTCCTTGCCGTATCCGATGTTGTCCACGACCTCCAAGGCGGCTTTCTGCACGTCCGCCAGGCGGGGATAGCGTGGTGCCCTGGGCACGCCTTGGCGGGTGCCCAACGCCAGGTTCCAGCCCATCTCCTGGTAGCACCTGGTCAGCGCCTGGCTGAGGACCTGCGGAAACGGGTCCGTGGCTTCGAAGGCGGCCAGGAAGAGGGCCCGGACGAGGTCGAGGTGGGTCTGCAGCGGGAACCCGGGCTCTGGTTCGAGCGGGTTCAGACCCACGGGGACATCGTCGGGGGCGCCGGGGCGGATCACCGTGACCTCGGCGCGATCGGCCAGCCGGCCCGCCATGTTGGCGTATTCGGCCTTGGCCGGCTCGATGACGAGCCAGGGGACCTCGGTGTCGTGCAAGGACTCCAGCAGGTGCCGTACGGTCTGCGATTTTCCGGAGCCGGTGGCGCCGGCGACGAAGGCGTGCCTGTTGAGGGTGTCGGTGGTGATTCCCAGGGCAGTGATCGGCTGGTCGGCTGCGTCAAGAACCGAGCCGAGCACTATGTCTCCGGTTGATTCGGGGGTGACATCGAAGTCGGCGCGCTCGACGTGCCGGACGCCGGGGAGTTCCTTGCGCGGCGGGCGGGCCAGCGCGGCCAGCAACTCCGTGCTCGCGGGGAAGGGGGAGGCCGGTTCACCGGACGGGGCTGTCGCCGCGTGCCACGTCTGTGCCAGGTCGCCGACCGGCGGCCCGGGTACGAGGGTGTACGGGTGCTCGTCCAGGTCGACGGAGCTGCACAGGAGCGCGGCTGCTCGGCGGGTGGCGGCTGCGTCGGGTGAGCCGACCAGGACGTGGATGTCCCACATTCCGCTGGGGCGCGCCCTGCTCAGTTCCCGGTACCGGGCCTGGGCGCGTTCGAGTGCGACACGGTCCAGTTCGGAGTTCTCCCGCTGCCTGAGCGTGGGGATTTTCGCGGTCAGGGCCGTGCGCTCTTTTTCCAGCGCGTCGTCGCTGAGCGGCTCCGCGAGCACCATCCAGACGAATGGATCTCGCATGTGGCCGACGTGGTCGTCGAAGCCGCCACGTATGACCTTCGGTCTGTCCTCCGCGGGAGTCCACAAGGGATCGGCCTGTCCCAGGCAGCGGGCCCACGACGAGAAGCTGGATAAGTCGGGGACACGGGCCGGCACGGCCACCGCACCTGGCGGATACAGCAGGGCGTAGCCGCGGGTGCCGGGTGTCTGGTCGCTGTCTCTCGCGAACGGCAGGAAGGGACGTCCTCCCACCAGGACGTCGATTTGCTGTGTGCCGGGCGCCCTGTGCCACACCACCGCCAGCGCCGCCTCCGGGCCATCGCTGAACTCGGCCCGTGCGGCGGCGAGTGCGGCGAACAACTCGGCCGGGGTACGGTCCGGCACTTGGTCTTCGGGAGCCTGCCGGGGGATGTCCACCAGCCGGTGAAACCGGAAGCCCTCTAAGATCATCGATGCCTTGCTGGAAGAGGCCCGTGGATCACCGCGGTCCGTCACAGCGATCGCCTGCCTACTCGGGTAGCCGTGGGGCATCGGCCACGTGCGGCAGGAGGGTGATGGCAGGGTTGCAGTCGCCGAACACGACGCGGCGGCTTTGCGGGCTCGTTTCGATCAGGATGAGTCCGGTGGGCGGCAAGGACTGGATCTGTGTCGGCTCCACCGTGAATTCGTAGACCCGCGATACCGTCTCCCCGCGAGTCACGGAATCAGTGGTCGAGGTGTCCACGGAATTCTGCCAACTGGTCGACCATCCTCCCATCTGGCTATCACCTCCGCCGTAGCTGTGGGACCGCCCCTTGGAGTGTGATTCGCCGACCTGCTGCGTCAGCTGGTTCATCACGAACTTGTGTCCCTGTCCGATGAATTCGGCGGCGGCTTTCGCTTCCTCGGCGTTCCCCAGCTTCATGAGGACCGCCGCGCTGTCCTGGCCGCCGAGGAGCGGCCGGATGTCCTCGCGCAGATGTGTCATAAGAAGCATGAGGCGGACGCCTGCAACGCGCGCCTGGCGGGCCGTGGATTCCAGGGCGGAACGTCCCAGGTGTTCCGCACCCGCGATCACCAAGGTGCCGGCGTCCGCCGGGATGCGGCCACGGCGAAGCTGATGCAGGACCAAGAAGAACACGACGCGGTCCATGATGTCCTTGCGGCGCTCGGTCACGTCATGCGTGGAGAGGATGGTCAACTGCCCGGGAACCAGCCACTGGTCGGGGGCGGGGAGGGTGACCGGGCTCGGCTCGGCGCGGGCCAGCAGACGCGCCACGTCATAGACGAAGCGCAGCTCGTTCTGTATCCGCTCGCTTTGCCCGACGACGTCAATGGCCGCGGTGAGCCTCTCTAGCTCACTGGCCGCCAGCGGTTCCGGCGCGCGGTCGGGGTCGTGGACGCGCAGCAGGACCTCCAGCCCGGAAGCGATCCGGCCGAAGGTAAGAGGCTCGTCCAGTCGCTCAATCACAGCGTGCAGGATGCTGGCGTCCGTCGCGCGCAAGTCGATGTCCGTTCCCTCCGGCCGCAGCGTGGAAAGGGCCTCTGCCAGCACCTCGGCCAGCTCGTCCGCGGGCAGCCCCCACGACAGGTCAGGAGGCGCGGAGGCCGACGGCAACTCCACGCCCACCACCGGCACCCGCCGTACATCCGCTAGGACCGCCAGTTCCCGTCCCACCGTCTGATGGCTGAGATCAAGGAGCCACAGCCCTTTCCCGTTGGCTACGAGCGAGCCTCCCAGGGTCGCCAGGAGAGCCGCCCAGCCATCCGCCGTGCCGCCATAGACATCGACCCGGCGCGCGCGGGATGCGAGATGAACCGGAAACCACCGCAACGCCTCGCTGACCCGCAGCCTCTCCGCGGCCTCGTACTCAAGGACATCCCTCCTCCAGCGGTCGACCTCGGCCTCGTAGGCCGCTCTGAGTTCTTTCCGCCGCAACATATCCCGCTGATATCGAATATAAAAAACGGTATAAAAAACGGACAGAACCACGGCGGGAAGCCCCGCGACGGTAACCAGGAGACGAGGAGCATCGGTATTTTCAAGAAAAAGTGCCACGCAAAATGACCCGATAAACATAGTCGCAAAACAGGAGGCGTCTCCTTTTTTACGAGGAACGGGGCGGTCGGGCTCTTTCCACTTTGGCGGCCTGTCGCGATCTGGGTGAGGTTGATAAATCGGTTGAACATACTCCCATCCCAGCTTTTCCACGCCATCGAACATGCGCGTTGATAATTCGATGCGTGCATCGGAATTTCTCTCCACCGCTCCCCCTCATCGTCTCCGCATTACCGTCACGTCGCCAAGCTGCGACAGGACGACGCGCGTTGAAGCGGGAGGTCACCGCCCCTGGCAGCTCTCCCGTTGTACAACGCCAGACGCCTCGTCAACAGGGCCACGGTCGTGAGCCCCGACTTGGCGCAGACCGGGGACCCACACGACGCAGCCGCACAGGCACTTGGCACGTCAAAATCCCCTACCCGCTTAGCGGCACTGCATGACACCAGCCCTACACCCAAAATCCCAGCCACCTCCGCCGCCATCGCTCACCCACGCCAGCGGGGTCCTCGACCACCTTCAGCCGCTGCTCGAGGTCACCCGCATATGCCCGGGCTGCCGAGCTGGGTGCTGCGGAAGGTCGTGCCGTGACGTCCCGGACCGGTTTTTTCTGGAGGCCGTGGACACCGGCACGGCCGCCGCTGACTACCGCCCGGGCCCCAGGAGGTGACGGCGGGGCTGCACGAGGCCGATGTCCGGGGCTCCGTGGCGGTACGCGCCGACGGCGAAACGGTGTAGCGGTCCGGTGTCTGTACCGCGCCGCGCCCACCCTCCTTCATCAGTGAGAACGACCCCCGGATAGAACTGTGCCCGTCTCCCGTACGGGAGACGGGCACCTTGTGAAATCCCCGGACCCGCGTGCCTGGGCAACCGGCATGCTGCTCGCCTCAAGGGTGGCGCCGTCGGGGACGGTCCTCGTGGCTGTGGGCGCCCGGGAACGGTGTCCGACTCACGAACCGCCTTCTTGAAGTGGAAGTCGCACATCGGTGCAGCCGTGCCGCTCCGCCGCGCGGCGTACGAACCCTTGCAACAGTGCGACGGCCGTCTTCTCGTCGGTCTTGTGCAGGTAATGGATCACGGAGAACCGGGCCAGGGCCGGGCTGCCGGGGCACTGGGCCGTGGCACGGAAGCGATCCCGGAGATTGTTCGTGGCGTCTGACCATTCGCGCTGTGCAATCGCTTCGGCCAGGGCCTGTGGGCCGTAGCGGGCTTCCAGCGCGTAGATGTGCTTCTCATCGTCCACCTGCTCCCCCGGGTCTTCCTTGGAGGCGCTCAGGACACAGCGCTCGACCAGCGTGTTCCGGTCGGTGCGCGTGCCCCACGCCCAATTGATACTCCGGTACCGGTGCAATGGCAGCCCGGCGCAGGTGCCATCCCGCACGCCAGCTGCGGGGACGGGGCTGTGGGTCATGGCCGGGATCCGGGGCCCGCCGCTCGGCGCCTTCGCGACACAGCCCCAGCGGTCAGCGGCACGGGCGGCGGTCGCGGTGACCAGGCGGGCGAAGTTCTCCACCAGGTCACGATTCACAGGCAGGTTCTCGCCCTCGTAGCCCTCCCCCTGCGCGGTCACGACCACCGAGCCGCCGTTCTTGCAGCTCAGCGAGGCGACGGTGTTTCCCACGTCGGTGTAGCCACGCCAGCCGCCACCCAGCGGATACGTGGCAGGCAGGGCGTACGCGTCCTCGTCGGGAAAGAAAAACTGCACATCGTCCGGGCCAAGCCCGTCGTGTTCCCCCTCCGGTACACGGCTCACCGTCACGGACCAGTTGTTAGCCGGGCAAAAATGGTGGTATGTCTTCGTGCTGCCGCTTCGCTGGTCGTTGTTGAGGAAGTCCGTACGCAAGCCAGTCAGCACCGCCGTCTCCGTCGGCGGGAGCAGGCCGGCGCAATACGACGCGAGATGGTCTTCGTAACGCCACCGCTTTCCCGTATCGCTCACTCGATACCAGGTCCAGGCCGCCACCAGGGCGAGCACCAGTGGCAACACGCCCCAAAGGGCCAGCCGACGCGGCACCCGCATCCCCAAAACTCCCTCTCCGCCCATGCCGGACGAACCTCCGCACGGTCGCACCCTGCTGTACCAACTACGACTGAGGAAGCGACCTTTGAGACGTACATGGCACCCGTGCCCCACAAAGCGTAGGACCATGCCACCCACCGGGAGCGGCCAGCATGGCCAAGGCAAAGGCCACCGATGTCAGTTGGTGGCTGTATCTCAACGTGTCACCGAGGACGTCGACGTACAGCGGGGACGAGTGGGCCGAACCAGCAGGCCACCGCGATCGTCCCCGAGACCCGGCTGGGATTCCTCGGCATGCCCCGCATCCGCAACCGCGGCCCGACCTGCGACCGGAGCGACCCGCATGTCCCCACTCGCCGCTCGCTGTCGGCCCTTTCGCCAATGAGGCTGTATCAAGACGGGCACGTCGGGCCGGACGATGACTCCGGTAGGTACGTCGACCGTTCTACCGCCGTGAGGTCCCGGCCGACGGCCCGGCAGACCTCGCGGAGCGCCCCGGCCTGATCGGGCAGGTCCACGTCCCACAGGTGCCCTGTTGTGGTTGAGCTACTGGCCAGGGTGTGCCCGTCCGGGCTGAACGTCACCGATTCCACCGCGTCGTCGTTGCCGGTGAGCGTGGTGCGGGTACGCCAGGTCTCGGTGTCCCACAGCCGCACCGTGCCGTCATAACTGCCGGTGGCAAGGTACCTCCGGGACCCGGAAGAGTCCGTACGAGATCAGCCGACCGGCGGAGCGTTGCCGCTTATCTGCTTGGTGGGGCGGGTGATGGCACTCTGATGTGCCCCTCTGGAGGTCGGAGGAAAACGCCCTTGAACCACGGCGCTTGACAGGCCGTTAGTCGGCGGGGGGTGGGG
>NZ_JAAKZX010000171.1 GCF_011045025.1 Streptomyces ureilyticus | reverse complement strand
CACCCGCACCATCCCGAACAACGCACACAACCGCTCCTGTTCGGCCCGAGCCCGCTCCCAGTCCCCCTCCCGGCAGAGGCGGTAGAGGCGTACGTACCCCTGAGGATCCACGTTCGCCAACCCCGGCACCGCCCCATCCGCGCCCATCGCCAGCGCCGTGTCGACCACAAGCTCCGACCCGGTCAGCACACTGAACCCGGCCACAGCGGGATCCATGCGCGCCCCCATCACAACAGCCCGAAACCCGCCCTCGTCCCCGCTGGAGTCCTTCACCCCGGCCAACACCCCGTCGGCGGCCAGCTCCAGCACCAACTCCGCACTCAGCTTGGTGTGGACGGACACCGGAAGGTCGTACGCGAAGACCGGCACCGAAGACCGCGAGGCGATGAGGCGGTAGTGGCGGGAGACCTCCGCCGGATGCGTCCGCGTGTAGAACGGCGCCGTGACGACCACCGCGTCGGCGCCGGCATCCGTGACGTACCGGACATGATCGAGAACCCGAGGAGTCGTCATGTCGATGGCCCCGGCGAGAACGGGCAGTTGACCACCCACGTGAGAGACGACCGTCTCGACGACCAGACGCCGATGACGGTCGGTCAAGTACGCCGCTTCGGACGAGGAGCCGAGGACGAAGAGCCCGTGCACCCCGCCCTCCACCAGGTGATCGACAAGCCTGATGAGCGAGGGTACGTCCACCTCGCGGTCCGGTGTCATGGGCGTGCAGACGGGCGGAACGACACCGGTCAGCGGGGCGGAAAGGGTCATCTAGGGCTCCCTAGTGCTGTTGCTCTACGACTTCTCGATGGGGACAACGGGGACATCGGCCATGGCGGTGGCCTTCGGAACCGTGGTGACGGCCTGCGCCACCAACTCACGAGTCGACTGCTCCTCCTCCACAGGATGATGGCAACGAAAGCGATGCCCAGGACTCGACGCGCCCGCGAAGCCGGGCATGACCTCGGCGCACACGGAGTCGGCCTTCCAGCAGCGCGTACGGAAGGGACAGCCGCTGGGGGGACGAGTCGCCGACGGGACGGGTCCCACCAGCGGAATCGGGTCGATCGGGTCCAGCAGGCCGGGAGTCGCGGAGAACAGCGCGCGGGTGTACGGGTGCCGGGCCCGGTCCGTCACCTCGTCGGCGGGGGACTCCTCGACGATCCGGCCGAGGTACATCGTGATGACGCGGTCGCTCATCCTCCGCACGGTCTGGATGTCGTGCGAGACGAAGACGAGGGCCAGGCCGAGGCGTTCCTTCAGGTCCAGGAGGAGGTTCAGGATCTGGGCGCGTACCGATACGTCCAGCGCGCTGGTCGGTTCGTCCGCCACGACCAGGTCCGGTTCCAGAGCCAACGCCCGTGCGATCGCCACGCGTTGACGCTGGCCGCCGGAGAGCTGGCCGGGGAGTCCTTCGGCCAGTACGCGCGGCAGTCCGACGAGGGACATCAACTCCCGTACGCGTTCCTCCCGTTGCTGGACCGTGCCGCGCCGGTGCACATCGAGCGGGTCCCGCAGGATCTGCCGTACCGTCAGGCGGCGGTTGAGGGCGGTCGACGGGTCCTGGAAGATCATGCCGGTGTGCGCGCCGACCGTGGCCCTGCGCTCGGGCGGCTTCATCGTCCACAGGTCGCGGCCACGGAAGGACACCGTCCCGGACGTCGGCTTCTGTACGCCCACCAGGACCTTGGCGAGCGTCGACTTCCCGCAGCCGGACTCGCCGACGACGCCCACCGTCTCGCCGGGCGCGATCGCGAGATCGGCGCCGGTGAGGGCGTACACGCGATCGCGCGAGAACAGACCGCCGGTGCGCGCCTTGTGGACGACGTGGGTGTCGGAGAGGGTGATGACGGGGCCCGATTCTCGGCCCTGCTCCGTCCCACCGTCCCCACCGTGCTGCGGCGCCCCACCCTCCTGCTTCATCGCCTCGCTCAATTCACGGCCTCGCTTTCCGTCGTGCTTCCCGTCGGCTCGGTCGTGGCCGTGCCCGTGCTCGCGCTCGCGGGCAGGTCGACCGCCGGATGATGGCAGGCGACCTCGTGATGGCGGTGCGGGCCCACCAGCCGGGGCGCCGTCGTACGGCACACCTCCGTTGCCATCGGGCAGCGGTCGGCGAACCGGCAGCCCGCCGGGAAGTCGGCGGGGGAGGGGACGACGCCCTTGATCTGCGTCATGCGTTCCGCCGCACCCTCCAGGGAGAGGACGCTGCCGAGCAGCCCGCGCGTGTAGTGGTGGGAGGGCGACTCCACGAGTTCCGCCGTGACCCCCGACTCCACGATCTGGCCGCCGTACATCACTACGATCCGGTCCGTCACGTCCGCGATCAGCGCCAGGTCGTGGGAGACGAGGACCAGCGCGAAGTCCAGTTCCTCGCGCAGCCGTAGCAGCAGCTCGATGATCTGGGCCTGGACCGTGACGTCCAGGGCGGTGGTCGGCTCGTCGGCGACGATCAGTTTCGGCTGGCGGGAGAGGGCCATGGCGATCAGTACGCGCTGGCGCTGGCCGCCGGACAGTTCGTGCGGGTAGCTGCGCAAAGTGCGATCCGGGTCGAGGCCGACGAGTTCGAGGAGTTCGGCGCCCGTGCGCTTGCCGCCGCGCCGTATCACCTGCTTGAGCTGGGCGCGGATCGTCATCGCCGGGTTCAGGGACGACAGGGCGTCCTGGTAGATCATCGCCATGTCGTGGCCGAGGAGTTTGCGGCGTACGCGCATCGGCTCGCCGACCAACTGCCGCTGGTTGAAGCGGACATGGCCGCGTACCCGGGCGCCCTTCGGCTCAAGGCCCATCACCGCGAGCGCGGTCAGCGACTTGCCGCAGCCCGACTCGCCGACCAGGCCGAGCACTTCACCGGGCTGTACGTCGAAACTGATGCCGTCGACGATGTCCACACCCCCGTGGCGGGCATCGAAGCCGATGGCCAGGTTCTCGACGGCGAGCACCGGTTGCCCCTCGCGCAGCGGCCGGGCCCGGGAACGTAGCCGCTGGGCCGCCTCCGTCAGGCCCGGCAGTTCGAGGACCTTTCCGCTGCCCGGCTCGGGGGCCTCCAGGCGGTCCTTCTCCGCGGTCGTACGCGCCGCCTCGACGTCCCGCGCGGTGGGCGCGGCCCACGCGTCCGACACCCCTTCCGACAGGATGTTCAGCGACAGCACCGTGATCAGCATCAGCAGCCCGGGGAACACCGTCGCCCACCAGCCGCCGGTCAGCACCATGTTCTTGCCGTCCGCGATGACGCTGCCCCAGGACGGGTCCGGGGGCCGTACGCCCGCGCCGATGAACGACAGCGACGCCTCGAAGACGATGGCCTCGGCGACCTGCACCGTGCAGAACACCAGCACGGGCGCGGCGCAGTTGATGGCGACGTGCTTCAGCACGATGTGCGTGGTACGCGCTCCTATGACGCGTTCCGCGGTCACGTAGTCCTCGCCGTACTGGTCCATCACATTGGCCCGTACGACCCGGGCGATGGGCGGTGTGTAGAGGAACGCGATCGCGCCGATGAGGACCGGGATGCTGCCGCCGAACACCGCGATGAGCACGGCCGCGAGCGCGATGCCGGGGAACGCCATGATGACGTCCAGGCAGCGCATCACCGTCTCGTCGACCGCCTTGCGCGAGGTCGCCGCGATCGCGCCGAGGACCGCGCCCACGACGAGCGCGAGCCCGGTCGCGCCGAGACCGATCGCGAGGGACCAACGGGCCCCGTACATCAGCCTGCTGAGGATGTCGCGGCCCAGGCTGTCCTGGCCCATCCAGTGCTCACCGGAGGGCGCGCCCTCGCCGTTCCCGTTGTCGATCATCGTGGCTTGGTCGAGCGGGTCGTGCGGGGCGATCAGCGGTGCGAGCAGGGCCGTCAGGACGACGATCCCGATGACGACGACCGCGACCCGCGACATCACGGGGAGGCGCCTGAATCCCCTCAGCCGGATGCCGGGCCGGGAGAGGGTCTCGATCATCCGCTTTCGCGACAGCGGCATCATGCTTCGGCACCCCTCAGACGCGGGTTGACCAGCAGATAGAGGATGTCGATGACCAGATTCACGATCACGAAGCCGAAGGCGGTCGTCAGGACTACGCCCTGCACGACGGCCGGGTCACCGTTCTTCACGGCGTCGATCATCAGCTTTCCCATCCCCGGCAGCGAGAAGATCGTCTCGATGACGACCGCGCCGCCGAGCAGATAGCCGACCTGGAGTCCGAGCACGGTCATCGGGTTGATCAGCGCGTTGCGCAGCACGTTCCGGCCGACCACGACCACCGGTGGCAGACCGCTGCCGACGGCCGTTCGTACGTAGTCCTTGTCCAGCTCCTCGACCACGGCGGTCCGTACGATCCGGGTGAGCTTCGCGGCGACCGGCAGCGACAGCGCGAACGCCGGCAGCGTCATCGTCTTCAGCCAGCCGCTGAACGAGTCGGCCGGATTGACGTATCCGCTGGTCGGAAACCAGCCGAGGTCCACCGCCAGGTACTGGATCATCAGCAGCGCCAGCCAGAAGCCGGGCGCCGCGACCCCGGTCAGCGAGACCACCCGGATCAGCTGGTCGGGCAGCCGGTCCCGGTAGATCGCGGCAGTGACCCCGCCGAGCAGCGCCAGCACCACCGCGATACCGAGCCCCATGAACGTCAGCTGCATGGTGAGCGGCAGCGCGGTGGTGACCTGCTCGACGACCGGCGCCCTGGTCAGCGCGCTGACACCCATGTCACCCCGGGCCAGGTCCGCGACGAAGGCGGCGTAACGCACAGGGAGCGGGTCGAGCAGCCCGTTGCGCTCCCGGAAGTCGTGCAACTGCTCCTCGGTGGGGTTGGCGCCCTGGAAGTACGCGGACGCCGGATCGCTGTCCGAAAACCGCATCACGAGGAACACGAACAGGACGATGCCGAGTACGAGCGGAACGAGCAGGGCAATACGGCGGGCCAGAATCCTGGCGATCGCGACCACGTACGGCTCTCCTTGCTATCGCGGCTACGCCCACTTGGCCTGGAGCAGGTTTATCCCCGGGTAAGGCTGTGGCCGAATACCCGACAATTCTTTCGCGTTCCACGCGGTCATCAGCTCGGTGTGGACCACCGGATAGATCACGGCGTTCTCCGCGACGATGTCGATGTACTCCTGCGTCATCTGCTTCTTCGTCTCGGCGTCCGGTTCCCGCGTGGCCTCGTCCATGCGCTTGAAGAGGTCCTTGGCCACGGAGTTGTCCGTCCAACGGGCGTACCGCATCCAGGTGTTCTCGGGCCCGTAGTTGTAATGCATGATCAGGTCCGCGTCGAGGCCGAACTGGTTCGGGTTCGACGCGGCGGCGACGACCTGGAAATCCTGCTTCTGGTCAAGTTTGGTGAACAGCGCGGCGGTTTCCTGCGGCTGGAGGGTCGTCTTGACGCCGATCGCGTCCCACGAGGACTTGATGGTCGGCAGGCAGTCCACGATCCAACTCACGTTGACCGCTATGAGGTTGACCGTCAGCCCGCTGACTCCGGCCTCTCGCAGCAGATCCCGGGCCTTGTCGGGGTCGTACGCGTAGACCGTCCTGGCCTTCCGGTAGCTCGGGTTGCCCTCGTTGAGGAACGAGCTCGCCGGCTTCCCGTGGCCGCGCAGCGCGGCCTGGATCATCTTCTCCGTGTCGATCGCGTAATGCAGCGCCTGCCGCACCCGTACGTCGTCGAACGGCTTGTGGGCGGTGTTGAAGAGCAGGAACAGATGGTTCATTCCGGCCCCGCCCTCGACCTTCAGGCCGCCCTTCTCCAGCTGGGAGATGTTGGCGTACGGAATGTTGTCGGAGATCTGCGCGCCCGCGCTCGAACCGGAGATCTTGGCGACGCGCGGCGCGGCGTCCACGATCGACAGCCAGTTCATCTTCTTGAACGTGGCCTTTCGCGGCCCGTTGTAATCGGCGAAGGCCTCGAACGACGTGTTGGACTTCGGATTGTGCGCGGTCTGCCGGTACGGCCCCGAACCGACCGCCTTTCCCGCCGTCGCCTCGTCCAGCGCACCCGGCTTGGAGAAGACATGCTTCGGCATGATCTTCGCAAGCGTCATCCGCTGGACCCCGTCCGGGAACGGGAACTTGAGCACCAGCTCCACCGACTTCTCGTCGACCTTCCGTACCTCCTTCAGCCAGGAGCCGAAGAAGTTCTTGGCGAGCGTCGTCGTCTTGGGGTCCAGGACACGGTCGAAGGTGAAGATCACGTCGTCGGCGGTGACGGGCTGCCCGTCGTGCCACTTCGCGCCCTCCCGCAGCGTGAACTTCCAGGTGGTCGCCTGCGGGTCGGCCGGGATCTCGGTCGCGAGGGCCGCGTACGGCTCACGGCTGATCGGATCGGTGTCGAGCAACCCCTCGTAGATGTGGTGGTTGGCGGCCAGAGAGAACGCCGACGCCGTCATCAGCGGGTCCCAGCTCTGGTCGTTGCCGTAGCCGATCACCGCCGTGAGCGTCCGGTCGGCGCCCTCGCCCCCGCCGCCCGTCTCGTTCGTGGACTCCGGTCCCGAGGAGCAGGCGGACAGCGTCGAGCTGATCGCGGCGGCCGCGCCCAGCGCGCCGGAGTACTTCAGGAACGACCGGCGGTGCAGCGCCGGTGCGTGGGTCGCGTCGCGCACGGTTCCTCCAGCAAGCAGTGGGAGATACGACGTCCTACGTCATAGGTGCAGCGTGACCATAAGAGGGGGCGTGAGGGCGGTCAAGGGCTCGCGCACGAATGCCGTTTCTTCCAGAGGTGCGACCAATGTCGGTACATGGGCACGGGAGTTGAGCCCTGTATCTGACGGGTCGTGGGGAGAAGTTCAGTCGGGAGGTGGGACGTGGGATGTCTGCCACGCGTACGATGCGGCGCATGTCTCAGGAGCCGATGTCGCAGGAGTCCGCGCCACAGGAGCCCACCCACCACGCGCCCGTAAACGCCCCCTTGAACTTCCTCTCCCGGGGGCAGGTCGGGCAGGCCGCCGGACCGCGGCGGGTCAGCAGCCAGATCCAGCGCGAGGTCATGCAGCTGATCCTCGACCGCAAGCTCCGCGCCGGCGCTCCCCTGCCCACCGAGGCCGAACTGATGGGCGCCCTCGGCGTCAGCCGCAACTCCGTCCGCGAGGCCCTCAAGGCGCTCCAGGCCCTCGACATCGTGGAGATCAGACACGGTTACGGGACGTACGTCGGCCAGGCGTCGCTGACTCCCCTCGTCGACGGACTGACCTTCCGCACGCTGGCCCAGCAGGGCGACGACAGCGGCGCCTTGGCGCTCGGGGACATCCTCCAGGTCCGCGAAGTGCTGGAGGAAGGGCTGATACGACGGGTCGTGGGCGTGCTCTCGGACGCGGAGCTGGACCGGCTGGAGGGCGTGGTGACGCGGATGGAGGAGGCGGGGCGGGCGGGCGTTCCCTTCCCCGAACTCGACCGCGAATTCCACGAGTTGATGTACGCGTCGCTCGGCAACGCGCTCGTTCCCCAACTCCTCGGCGCCTTCTGGACCGTGTACCGGCGGGTCGCCGGAGTGCGGGGCTGGACGGACGATCCGACCCCCGACGTCACGGTGCGGCGCCACCGGGACATAGTCGTCGCCCTCAGGGCACGGGATGTCGAGGGTGCGCAGCGGGCGATGGCGGTACATTTCCGGGGCATCGAGGCGCGGGCGGCACAAGAGTCGAGGGGTGTTGGGTGAGCGGGTTCGGGGACACGGCTCGGGACGAGGGCTGGCCGGACGAGACGGCCGGCGTACTTCGATTGCCGTCAGGTCGGCTCGTACGGGGCCGGGGGCTCCGGCACCCGCTCCCGCCATCGGCGCCGACACCCACGTACGCCATCTACCTGCTGGGCAAGGAACCACCCCAAGTCCCCTGGGAAACCCGCTGGATCCGCTGGCCGGACTTCTGGCTGCCCCGTGACCGTGCGTACGCCCGCGAGGTGCTGACGGAGGCCTGGAACCGGGCGGCGGTCCCGGCCGAGCGGGTCGAGATCGCCTGCGGGGGCGGTCGCGGACGTACGGGTACGGCCCTTGCCTGCCTGGCGGTCCTGGACGGCGTACCGCCCGAGGAGGCGGTGGGCTTCGTACGCCGGAACTATGACCGGCATGCGGTGGAGACGCCGTGGCAACGGCGGTATGTACGGGGTTTCGCGGAGCCGTCGCGGGTCAGGTGAGGCGCAGGGTGATCCAGGGGACGGTGTCGCCCGGCAGCACGTACCGCTCGAACTCGACGAACCCGTGCTTCTGCGCGAACCGCACCCCGTCCTCGTTGGATGCGAGAACGACGGTCTCGATGACCTCGGCGCCGAACGTCCGCGCCCGCTCCAGCCCGCGCGCGTAAATCTCCTCGCCGAAGCCCTGCCTCCGGTGGGCGGGCAGCACCCGGGCGATGACGGTGGCCTCCGGCGCGTCATCGGTGGGCGGCCGCACGGTCGAGCACCCCACGAGTACGTCGCCGAGATACGCGACATCGAGGTGATACCGCTCGGCTCGCTCCCGCGCCTCCTCGATGGACATCGTGGCCGGAGGAACGATCACGTTGTGGACGTGCTGCCAGTCCTGAAGCGCGGTGTCGCTGTCCACGTCTACTTGCTCAACACGAAGCTTGGTCACCGGGGGAGCCAATCGTGCGGGTGGGGGACCGTCAAATCAGTTTCCGGCTCCCTGAGCCAGAGCGGCTCAGGGCACGGTCTCGCCGCGTACGAGCGGACGGCAGATCGGCTGGAGGTCGCCGGGGAGTTCGTCGGGGCGGCACCAGCGGGCTTCCAGGATTTCGAAGGGGTCGATGCGTAGTTCGCCGCCCAGTAGGCGTGCTTCGTAGGCCACTTCGAGGCGGGTGCGGAAGCCGCTGTTCAGGAGGACGAGGCGGCCCGCCTCGACATCGAGGTTGGTCTCCTCCTTGATCTCGCGGACCAGGGTTCGCCGGAAGTCCTCGCCCTTGTGCGCGAAGCCACTCGGCAGACCCCACTGGCGTCCCGGCGGCCACATCCGGTGCCGTAGCAGCAGCACTCGGCCTTCGTCGTCGCGTACGACACCGGTCACGCCGACCACGAACTTCGCGTTCAGGCACCACATCACACGGCTTTGCACCGGACGCAGGGTGCGCCAAAGGCGGACAAGGAGTCGCCTCACGGGGCCTCCGAGGGGGTTACGGGGGGTACGGGGTTGTCGCTCCCCGCGAACGGGTGGCGGTCGGGCGAGTCCTTCGCCCCTACGGACGGTACCTCGTCGGGAGTTCATACCTTGGTTGCGCTCCCATCGACCATCGGCGGACAGCCAAGTTCCCCTCGGCTCAAGAGACTTGCCGTATGGAGAAGACCAAGGGGAATCAGGGGAACACGGGCAACAAGGGGAGCTCAGAGAACTCAGGGAACTCAGAGAACTCAGAGAACTCAGAGAACTCAGAGAACACGGGGATCAGTCGCGCGCGCTTCATGGCGGGAGCGGCCGTTGTCGGGGGTGCGGTGGCGGCCGGGGGCCTCGCAGCCCCGGCCCCCGCGTCGGCTTCGAACCGAGCGGCTGCGTCACCGGCAATGGCAGCGGCAGCGGAGGCTCGGCGCGGGCTGAAGCACAGGGGCATCGTCTACACCCTGGGCGCCGGCGAGACGCCCGGTACGGCGTGGAGTGAGCGGAGGATGCGCGAGGACGTCCGTGTGATGGCGGACGAGCTGCACGCCGACTCCGTCGAGGTCACCGGGGACGGCGTTGAGCGGCTCAACGCCACGGCGAGTGAGGTGGCGGAGCGCGGACTGCACGTGTGGCTGCAGCCGACGCTGGGTGACGTGCCGGAGAAGGAGATCCTCGAGCACCTCGCCGAGAGCGGGCGGCACGGGGAGCGGCTGCGACGGCAGGGCGCACAGGTCACGCTCGCCGTCGGGTGTGAGTTCTGGCTGTTTGTGCCGGGCATCGTGCCGGGGGACGACGTCCTCGAGCGGATCGACAACCTGGAGAAGGGGAACTTCGATTTCGCGAAGATGCAGAAGCGGCTGGCCACGTTCACCGCGAAGGCGGCGGCGGTGGGCCGGTCCGTCTTCCGCGGCAAACTCAGCTACGCCGCCGCGCAGGACGAGACGTTCGAGCGGGTCGACTGGGGGCTGTTCGACATCGTCGGCATCGACTACTACTCGTACTTCCGCCAACGGGCCGACTACGTACGGGAGTTGCGTACGTTCCTGCGTTGGGGCAAGCCCCTGGCCATCACCGAGTTCGGGACCTGCACCTTCAAGGGTGCCCCTGAGGCGGGCGGCATGGGCTGGAACATCGTCGACTACACCAAGGAGCCGCCGGAGATCAAAGGCAACCCGGTCCGCAGCGAGCGCACCCAAGCCGCGTATCTCACCGATCTCCTCGACGTCTTCGAGTCGATGAACCTGCACGCGGCGATGACCTTCGAGTTCATCACCGCCGACGCCCCACACCGCCCCGACAATCCCCGCTACGACCTCGATATGGCGTCCTACGCCATCGTCAAGCCCCTCAAGGACCGCCCCGACGACCCAGCCTCCGACTGGCACTGGGAACCCAAGCAGGCCTTCCATGCCGTCGCCCGCCATTACGGCCGGGCGCGCTGCTGAAACCAGGCGCCCAGTTCAGGGACGCCGGGCCCGGAAGCGCAGGCCGCCCGACTCCGGGTGCCGCTGCACCGATACGTCCGTGAAGCCGGCCTTCGTGAGGCGGTCCGGGAGGCCGGACGGGTCCAGCGTGTTCATCGTGTCGCGGAAGTGGAGCAGCCGGAAGCGGAGACTCGGCTGGCTGTCGCAGCCGGCGAACACACCGCCGGGACGCAGCACGCGGTACGCCTCCGCGAAGATCCGGTCCTGGTGGGCGGCCGTCGGCACGTGGTGCAGCATGATGAAGCAGACGACTGAGGAGAAGCTCGCGTCCGGTACGGGGACCGCCGCTCCGTCCGCGTGCAGGATGCGCGCCCTGTCTCCCCACTTCTGCTCCAGCAGGGCCGCGGTGGCCTCGTCGATCTCCGCGGCCGTGACGCGGGGCACCTGTTCGATCAGTACGCGGAGATTGGCACCGTAACCCGGACCGATCTCCAGTACGTCGTCACCCAGGTCCACGCCGTCGAGGGTCCACGGGAGGATGAGGTCCTTGGTGGTCTGGGCCCACTTCTCGGAGCTGCACAGCTTGCGGTGCATGCGATTCATCGGCATACGGCGACGGTATGAGCGGAGCCGCTGTGTCCGACACGGGCTATGCTGCCGTCTCATGTCGCCAGACGGACACCCGGCCGCCGCCACCGCGATCTTCATCGGCCACTTCACGATGCCGAGGGGCACGACATACGCCCGGCACTGGCACTCCTTCCACCAACTCGCCTGGGCCGCAAAGGGGTTGCTGCGCGTGAGCAGCGAACGCGGGGCCTGGCTGCTGCCGCCCTCGCTGGCCCTGTGGATTCCCGCCTGGGTGCCCCATACGACGGAGTCCGCGGGCGACGTCGTCATGCGCAGTGCGTACGTCGACCCTGACGCCTCCCTGGCGATCAAGTGGACCGAGCCGACCGTCGTCGCCGCGGACCCGATGCTCCAGGCACTCATCGACCACCTGGGACGGACCGGCCTCGCCCCGGACGCACGGTCGCGTGCGGAGGCCGTACTCCTCGATGTGCTGCACCCTGTGCCGGTGACGAGCGTGTCGGTGACCGAGCCCCGTGATCCGCGGGCACGGACGGTGGCACGGGCGCTCGTCCGGGATCCCGCCGACGCACGCCCGCTGGGGGCCTGGGGTACGGAAGTCGGCGCCAGCGCACGAACGCTGGCCCGGCTGTTCGTCGCCGAAACGGGACTGGCCTTCGGCCAGTGGCGCGAGCAACTGCGCATGCGGTCCGCAATGCCGTTGCTCGCCGAGGGCATGACGGTGGAAGCCGTGGCCCGGAGGGTCGGTTACGGCTCCGCCAGCTCGTTCGTCGCGGCGTTTCGGCGGGTGGTGGGGGTTACGCCTCGGCAGTATTTCCCGATCCACGACTGATGGACTCTCTTACGAGTCGGGGCCGGAGTCGGATTCTGAGCTACAGCGCCGTCACTTGAGAGTGATCGCCTCATACGAGTAAATGTCCCGGGTTCGGGCGTTGGCCGAGCGTCGTTACGCGGAGTATGTGGCTGATCCGGTGAAGGCGTCGGGAAAGTGAGCGGATACGTCAAGTGGTCGGCCAGTGGGCACCGTGAGTGGGCCGAGGAGTTGGCCGGTGGTCGGGACGCGTTTCTCGAGGGCGCCCTAGGCATTGCGCAAGGTTGGCTGACCGGGGGCGCGGGCGCGGTCAACCGCCCTCCGGGCGTCCCTTCATCGCGGCCTCCATCGCCAGCAACTGCTCATTAGGGACCGCCCCGCCAAACCGGCGATCCCGCTGGGCATACTCCACACAAGCCCGCCAAAGATCCCGCCGGTCGAAGTCTGGCCACAACACATCCTGGAAGACCATCTCGGCGTAACTCGACTGCCAGATCAGGTAGTTGGAGATGCGCTGCTCCCCACTGGGCCGAAGAAAGAGATCAACGTCCGGCATGTCCGGGTAGTACAGATACTTCTGCACGGTCTTCTCGGTGACCTTCTCCGGATCAAGCTTCCCGGAAGCAACGTCCGCGGCCAACGCCTTCGCCGCGTCAGCAAGCTCCGCCCGCCCCCCATAGTTGACGCAGAAATACAACGTCATCGCATCGTTCCGCTGCGTCTGCTCCTGCGCGACCTGCAGTTCCTGGACGACGGACTTCCACAGCTTGGGCATCCGCCCGACCCAGCGGATCCGGATCCCCATCTCATCCATCTCGTCCCGCCGACGCCGGATGACATCCCGGTTGAAGTTCATCAGGAAGCGGACCTCGTCCGGCGACCGCTTCCAGTTCTCGGTCGAGAAGGCGTACAGGGAGAGGTTCTTGATGCCCATCTCGATGCAGCCCCTGAGAACGTCCAGAACGACGCCCTCACCGACCCGGTGCCCCTCGGTCCGCGGCAGCCCCCGCTCCTTGGCCCACCGCCCGTTCCCGTCCATGACGACCGCCACATGGTTCGGGATCAGCTCACCGGGAAGCTTCGGCGCGCGGGCGCCGGACGGATGCGGCTCCGGCGTCTTGTACTCGCGGCGCTGGCGCCCCAGGATCCCGCGTACCACCATGTGCTTCTCGTCTCCCTAAGTTTCTGTTACCGCTGTTTTGTACGGCTGTTTCTCTACGTAGCGCAGCGACCGCAGCCCGCGCTCCAGATGCCAGTGCAGATAGGCCGACACCAGCCCACTGCCTTCCCGGACGTACCGCGACTCGCACGCGTCGGCGGTCGCCCAGTCCCCCGTCAGCAGCGCACCGAGCAGTTCGAGGGCCTGCGCCGAGGGTACGACGCTGCCGGGCACCCGGCAGTCCACGCAGACGGAACCTCCCGCGGCGACCGAGAAGAACCGGTTCGGTCCCGCCATCCCGCACTTCGCGCAGTCGCTGAAACTGGGTGCGTACCCGTTCACGGCGAGGGAGCGCAGCAGAAAGGCGTCGAGGACCAGATGCGGTTCGTGCTCGCCGCGGGCCAGCGTCCGCAGCCCGCCGACGAGCAGCAGATACTGCTGCACGGCCGGTTCGCCCTCGTGGTCCGTGAACCGCTCGGCCGTCTCAAGCATGGCCGTCCCGGCGGTGTAGCGGGCGTAGTCGGCGACGATCCCGCCGCCGTACGGAGCGATCGTCTCGCTCTGCGTGCACAGCGGCAGCCCGCGCCCCACCAACTCGCTCCCGCGCGCGAAGAACTGCACGTCCACATGGGAGAACGGCTCGAGCCGCGCCCCGAACTTCGACTTCGTACGCCGCACTCCACGGGCCACGGCCCGCACGCGCCCATGCCCGCGCGTGAGCAGGGTGATGATGCGGTCCGCTTCGCCGAGCTTCTGCGTCCGCAGGACGACACCGTCGTCCCGGAAGAGACTCATGGGCCCATTCTCGCTTACGTGGAGACGGCAACCGCAGGGAGCCGTCTCCACTCTCACCGGTGAACCCGGCACTCTCACGGGTGAACTCGGACGATATGCCTGGCGTGGCACCGCTCAGGCCAGTAAGACTCCCAGTGTGAGCCTAGAACGCGTCACTATCACCATCCCGAGCGAAATCCTTGACGCGGCCAAAGCGGCCGCCGAGCGCGAAGGCCTGAGCGTCTCCGCGTGGCTTTCGCGCGCGGCCGAACGTGCGGCGAAGATCGAGGCAGGTCTCGCGGCAGCGGAAGAAGCCATGGCCCACCTCGATCCGCCGACGCCAGAGGAGCAGGCGTGGGTGGACGATTTCATGGACCGTGTCACCCGGCCCGCCCTCCCGGCCGACCAGTCGCGGGGGGCCGCGTGAACGCGCTACGGCCGACGGTGTACGACGCCGGGGCACTGATCGCCGCGGAGCGGAACCACGCGGCCTTCTGGCGAGCCCACCGTTCCTACCTCCTCGCCGGTGGCGTGCCCCTGGCACAAGCGCCCGTGGTGGCGCGGGTATGGCGGGACGGCACCCGCCAGGCCCAGTTGGCCCGCATGCTCAGCGGCTGTGACGTCCCGGCCCTCGACCACGCGCTCGCCAGAAGCGTGGGGCAACTCCTGGGGCAGGCCAGGACGTCAGACCCGGTCGACGGGGCCGTGGCGGTGTTGGCCGCGGACCTCGGGGCCGTGATCGTCACCTCGGATCCCGAAGACATCCAGCACCTCTTGGACCACCTTGGCCCGGTCGGCAAGCGCGCCGAGGTGGATGCCCTGCGCTGACACCCAGCTGAGACTCCCGCTCTGCGCCCCCTCAGCGGGCGCGGTCGGGATGGCTGATCGCATCCCAGGGCGCCATGTTCCAGGGGCTGGCCTTGTTCAACGGGTCCAGCAGGGCCTGCAGGTGGGCGTCGGACGCCTCCTGTGGGGCCGGGAGGTCGGCGTCCCCTCGGCCCTGGAGGCCCTCGAGCCACACCCTCCGCCCCAGCAGATAGTGCTCGGCGTACTCCTTCCAGGAGCCGTACGTGCGTGCCACCGCCGGCACGATGTTCTTGAGCGCGGTCCACGTCTCGGCCTCGCTCAGCATCCCGCAGGCGAAGCCTCGCCGGGAGATGTCCACGTACAGCCCGGCGTCCCACGCCAGCGGTTCGACACCGAGCCGCTGGCGCGCCCGCGCGCGGTAACCGCTCCGCGCGAGCCTGTCGAGCCGGCCGGCCAGCGCCTCACGCGAGGTGATCTCCCACTGGTCGGCCAGCCACCGCCGGGCCTTCTCGTCGTCGATGCGGGTGAACGGGTAAAGCGTCGTCCGCGAGGTGTCCCGGTCGCGGTTCACGGGCGCGCTCAGCGACACCATCCACAGCTGGTGCATGGTGAGCGGCACGGGGTACTTGCGAGCCGTCTTCGGCTTGCGAAGGTTCCGTATCGGGTTCCATATCGCCATGCGCCCGCACCCTATGCCACACCGACCTCAGAGATTACCCCCGGTCACGGTCGCGCCTCCCGCATTCCGCTCTCACCCTTCAAGGGACCTCCCCGCGGCTGCGTGCGTTCGCGTACGCCGTGGCCGCGCGGAGCCGTTCCGCCTGGGTGGCCGTGCGGACCGAGCCCGGTTCGCAGTCCCACTCGCGGCCGCCGCCGATCGGTCTGAGCTGTACGTACGGTCCCTCGTGCCCCATCACCACGCCCACCTTCCCCGTCTTCGTATCGAAGGCATACGCCCCGATCGGCAGCCTCACCGGATCACCGCCGCCGGCCGTGCCGCCGTCTCGACGGAACACCGCCCCAATTCGATGAGCGGACAAGGCGTCTCCCGCGCCAAACTTGCCGGGTCGATCCGGAGCGTCGGCACCTTAATTCCTGCGTTCACGAGTGCTTCCCGCAACTCTTTCACCGTTTCCTCCGCCTCTTCGACGCATCCCGCCGAGTGCCGTACGCCGCGACCCTCATAGTCAGCCATCGTGGTGCTCCCCTCGCTTTTGAGTTTCACGCTTTTCATCTCCACGGTGGAGCTGGCCGCATAGACTTTGGAAGACCTCTACGCTCAGCAACGTCCGTGCAGTACAAGGGGGGTTGGCCATGGCCAATGGTTCGCGTCAGGCGGCCTGGGAGTTCTTCGGCACAGAGCTGAAACGGCGGCGCGAGGAGGCCGGATTCCCTCAGTCCGACTTGGGTTCTCGCGTTTTTGTGTCGGGCGGCTGCATTGGGCAATTCGAACAGGCTATTCGGAAGCCGCAGTTGGATGTGGCGCAGCGGACCGACGAGGTCCTACAAACCGAGGATTTTTCGAAAGGCTTTGGCGAAAGCTCATCAAGGAGCAGCCGTATACGGAGTGCTACATCGCGGCGATTCAGGGCCGCCGCGCTGTCGCCGGAGGCGTGCCTGGCCCTGATCGAGTCGGCGGCGGAGGACTTCAGACGATGCGCGAGTACGACCTGAGCACCGCCCGGTGGCGCAAGAGCACCTACAGCGGGGGCAGCGGCGGGGAGTCGTGCGTCGAGGTAGCCGACGGAGTCCCCGGCATCGTCCCCGTCCGGGACAGCAAGGTCATGGACGGGCCCGTGCTCGTGATCGGTGCGGCGGCCTGGACGGAGTTCATCGGCGCCGCAGCGGAGTAACTGTGCCGCAAGCTCTCAGGTGAAAGTTTGGGGCCACGCGGCGGGCCGCAAGTTGATGTGGCGCTGCGCCCCTAGAGGGCGCTCACGGAAGCGCCCACTACCCCCGCGTCGCCGCGCACTCCGCGCAAGTCCCGAAGATCTCTACCGTGTGCGCCACGTTCACGTACCCGTGCTCCGTGGCGATCGCTTCCGCCCACTTCTCTACTGCCGGGCCCTCCACCTCCACCGCCTTGCCGCACACGCGGCAGACGAGATGGTGATGGTGATCGCCGGTCGAGCAGCGGCGGTAGACGGACTCGCCATCCGACGTGCGCAGGACGTCGACCTCGCCCGCGTCGGCCAGGGACTGGAGTGTGCGGTACACCGTGGTGAGGCCTACGGAGTCGCCCTTGTGCTTGAGCATGTCGTGGAGATCCTGCGCGCTGCGGAACTCGTCGACCTCGTCCAGCGCCGCGGCCACGGCAGCGCGCTGCCGGGTTGAGCGGCCCCGTACGGGCGGTCCAGCGGTCGTCACCGTTGCCTCCTTCTATCTGCGGCTCGCCGGGCCATTGTGCCAGCCCGATCTGAGGGCAGTCAGACGCCGACCTTCCCCGAGGCGTCTCGGGTGGCCGGAATCGGGCACTCCGCAGGGTCCCCGGCGGACTGTGCCATGGCCCGGGCCCGGCGTCGGTTCAGCGGCATGGCCAGTGCGGTCAGTGCGATGAACGCCCCGATGGTCAGCAGGACGATGGTCGCGCCGGGTGGCACGTCCTGGTAGTACGAGGTGGCCGTGCCGCCGATCGTCACGCTCACCCCGATCGCCACGGCGATCGCGAAGGTCGCCGCGAAACTGCGGCTCAGCTGCTGTGCGGCCGCGACCGGCACCACCATCAGGGCGGAGACCAGGAGCAGGCCGACGACCCGCATCGCGACCGTCACCGTGACCGCCGCCGTCACCGCCGTCAACAGATTGAGCGCGCGCACCGGCAGCCCGGTCACCCGCGCGAACTCCTCGTCCTGGCTCACCGCGAACAGTTGTCGGCGCAGGCCCAGAGTGACTAGGACCACGAAGGCCGCCAGCAGGCAGATCGCCGTGACGTCGCTCTCGCTCACCGTGGACAGCGAGCCGAAGAGATACGAGGTCAGGTTGGCGTTGGAGCCGCCCGGCGCGAGGTTGATGAACATCACGCCGCCCGCCATACCGCCGTAGAAGAGCATGGCGAGCGCGATGTCGCCGCGCGTTCTGCCGTACCAGCGGATGAATTCCATGAGGACCGCGCCCACCACTGACACGAGCGTCGCCATCCAGACCGGGGACCAGGACAGCAGGAAGCCCAGGCCCACGCCCGTCATCGCCACGTGGCCGATTCCGTCGCCCATCAGGGCCTGGCGGCGCTGTACGAGGTAGATGCCGACGGCGGGTGCGGTGATGCCGACGAGTACGGCGGCGAGCAGGGCCCGCTGCATGAAGGCGTAGTCGAGGATGTCCATGGCCGGTCCTTTTGCTTCCTCAGCTCAGCAGGCCCGTGCGGACCGGTTCGGCGCCGTGCGCCGCGTGCGGGTGAACGTGGTCGTGGCCGGGCAGCGCATGCTGGCCGACCGCGGGCGGGGGCGGGCCGTCGTGCGCCACGCAGCCGTCGCGCAGGACGACCGCGCGGTTGATCAGCGGCTCCAGCGGGCCCAGCTCGTGCAGTACGAGGAGTACGGACGCGCCCTTGCCGACCTGCTGACGCAGGGTTTCGGCGAGCATCTCCTGGCTGGCGTGATCGACGCCCGCCATCGGCTCGTCCATGATCAGCAGGTCCGGCTGGGAGGCGAGGGCACGGGCGATGAGTACGCGCTGATGCTGGCCGCCCGACAACGCGTCGACGGAGTGCTTGGCGTGGTCCGCCATGCCGACCAGTTCGAGGGCCTGGTGGACGGCCTCGCGGTCCGCCTGGCGCAGGAATCCGAAGCGGGTCCGGGACAGCCGCCCCGACGACACCACCTCGGTCACCGTCGCGGGCACTCCGCCCGCGGCCGTCGTGCGCTGCGGTACGTACCCCACGCGCCCCCAGTCGCCGAAACGGCGCCGCGGTGTGCCGAACAGCTCGATCTCGCCGCGGGTGACCGGGACTTGACCGATGACCGTGCGGACGGCCGTGGACTTGCCGGAGCCGTTCGCGCCGAGCAGCGCGACGACCTCGCCGTGGTGCACGGTGAGGTCGATGCCGCGCAGGACGGGGCGCGAGCCGAGTTCGGCCGTCACTCCGCGCAGGGAGATGACGGGTTCCCCGGGCCGGTCAGCCTTCATGGCTCGCGCCTTCCGTTCGCTGCTTCATATCGCGTGCACTCCCGCGTGCACTGAACGCGATCACTTCGTGCCGAGGGCCTTCTCCAGCGCCGTCAGGTTCGCCTGCATGACCTGGAAGTAGTCGTCGCCCTTGGACTTGTCGGTGATGCCTTCGAGGGGGTCGAGTACATCAGTCTTGAGACCGGCGTCCGAGGCCAGGGTCTTCGCGGTCTTGTCGGAGACCAGTGTCTCGTAGAAGACGGTGGTGACGCCGTCCGCCTTCGCCTCCTGCTGGAGTTCCTTGACCCGCGCCGCGCTGGGCTCACTGTCGGGCTCCAGGCCGGAGATGGCCTCCATGGTCAGGCCGTAGCGCTGGGCGAGGTAGCCGAAGGCCGCGTGGTTGGTGAAGAAGACCTTCGTCTTGGTGTTCTTGAGGCCGTCCTCGTACTCGGTGTTGAGGCCGTCCAGCTTCTTCACGAGGTCCGCGGTGTTCTTCTTGTAGTCCGCCGCGTTGTCGGGGTCCTGCTTCTCGAGGGCCTTGCCGACGCCCTCGGCGATCTCGGCGTACTTCACCGGGTCCAGCCAGACGTGCGGATCGAGGGACGACTCCTCCTCGCCCGCGTGCTCCTCTTCCGCTTCCGCACCCTCTTCGGCGCCGTGCTCGTGGCCGTCCTCGGTGCCGAGGTCCTCGAGCTTCGTCAGCGTGGCCGCGTCGACCTTCGTCTTGACCTCGGACTGCCCCACCGCCTCGTCGACGGAGGGCTGCAGGCCCTTCAGGTAGAGGATCGCGTCCGCTTCCTGGAGCTTCGCGGTCTGCTGGGCGCTGATCTCCAGGTCGTGCGGCTCCTGGCCGGGCTCCGTCAGGGAGGTGACACTGACATGGTCCCCGCCGATCTGCTCCGCGAGGAACTGCATCGGATAGAACGACGCCACGACGTCGAGCTTGCCGCCGCCCGCACCCTCCGCGGCTTTGGAGTCGGAGGAGCAGCCGGACAGGGTGCCGATCGCGAGGGCGGTGGCCGCCAGTGCCGCGGTCCCGGCGGTGTTTATTCGAGAGGAGGCAAGGCGTCGTCGTACGTTCATGACACCCATTTTCAATGAAAGTGGAAACGATTGTCAACAAGCGCCTGGTAAGAGGCCGGTAAGTCCAGGAAAGCCCTGCTCGGACCCTGCTCACGCCGTGCTCGGGCCCTCCGTCCGTCCGTGACCCCGAACCGATTTGATCCGGGGGGCGGGACCGCCGGTAATCTGAAGCATTCGCTCCTGAAGCAATCGCTCCTCAAGCAATGCTTCGCCGCCGTCGTCGTAATGAAGAGAGCACCGTGGCCGCCGACAAGATCGACACCATCGTCAGCCTGAGCAAGCGCCGTGGCTTCGTCTACCCGTGCAGTGAGATCTACGGCGGCCAGCGCGCCGCCTGGGACTACGGGCCGCTGGGTGTCGAGCTCAAGGAGAACCTCAAGCGCCAGTGGTGGCGCTACATGGTGACGTCGCGCGAGGACGTCGTGGGTATCGACTCCTCGGTGATCCTGGCGACCGAGGTCTGGGTGGCCTCCGGTCACGTCGCGACCTTCACCGACCCGCTCACCGAGTGCACCTCCTGTCACAAGCGGTTCCGCGCGGACCACCTGGAGGAGGCGTACGAGGCGAAGCACGGCCGTCCGCCCGAGAACGGCCTCGCCGACGTCAACTGCCCGCACTGCGGAAACAAGGGCCAGTTCACCGAGCCCAAGCAGTTCTCCGGCCTGCTCTCCACGCACCTCGGCCCCACCCAGGACAGCGGCTCCGTCGCCTACCTGCGGCCCGAGACCGCGCAGGGCATCTTCACCAACTTCGCCCAGGTGCAGCAGACTTCGCGCCGCAAGCCGCCGTTCGGCATCGCGCAGATGGGCAAGTCCTTCCGGAACGAGATCACTCCGGGCAACTTCATCTTCCGTACGCGCGAGTTCGAGCAGATGGAGATGGAGTTCTTCGTCAAGCCGGGCGAGGACGAGAAGTGGCAGGAGTACTGGATGGAGCAGCGCTGGAACTGGTACACGGGCCTGGGTCTGCGCGAGGAGAACATGCGGTGGTACGAGCACCCGCAGGAGAAGCTCTCCCACTACTCGAAGCGCACGGCGGACATCGAGTACCGCTTCCAGTTCGGCGGCAACGAGTGGGGTGAGCTGGAGGGCGTCGCGAACCGCACCGACTACGACCTCTCCGCGCACTCGAAGGCCTCCGGGCAGGATCTCTTCTACTTCGACCAGGAGGCCGGCGAGCGCTGGACTCCGTACGTCATCGAGCCCGCGGCCGGTGTCGGGCGGGCGATGCTCGCGTTCCTGCTGGACGCGTACATCGAGGATGAGGCGCCCAACGCCAAGGGCAAGATGGAGAAGCGGACCGTGCTGCGGCTGGACCACCGCCTCGCTCCGGTGAAGGTCGCGGTGCTGCCGCTTTCGCGTAACCCGGAGTTGTCGCCCAAGGCCAAGGGGCTCGCGCAGGCGCTGCGGCAGAACTGGAACATCGAGTTCGACGATGCCGGGGCCATTGGGCGCCGTTACCGGCGGCAGGATGAGATCGGCACGCCGTTCTGTGTGACGGTGGACTTCGACACGCTCGACGACAATGCGGTGACTGTGCGGGAGCGGGACTCGATGAAGCAGGAGCGGGTGTCTCTCGACCAGATCGAGGGGTACCTCGCCAGCCGACTGGTCGGCTGCTAGGGGTTTTCGCCCCCGCCGCCCTTACCCGTCCCATACCAAGGGGCTCCGCCCCTGGACCCCGCTGGGGCTGCGCCCCAGACCCCATCGGCCTGAACGGCCTCGTCCTCAAACGCCGGACGGGCTGAAAGATCAGCCCCTTGGGGATCCCCCCCAGCGGTAGCTGGGGGAGTTTGAGGAGCGGGGGTCCGGGGGCTGGCCCCCGAATCGGGGTCCGGGGCGGAGCCCCGAAGGG
>NZ_JAAKZX010000170.1 GCF_011045025.1 Streptomyces ureilyticus | reverse complement strand
ACTTCGTCCGGTCGATGGCGCGCAGGACGGCGCCGGCGGTGACGACAGAGATGCCGTGTTCGGAGCTGCGGCCGCCGAACACGATGGCCACACGCGGCTTACGAGGCGTCTGCCCAGGGCTCTGGGGCGGTGCAGTATGCCGATTACACGGTGTGGCAGCAGGGGCTGCTGGGTGCGGAAGACGATCCGGACAGTGTGATCAGTGCGCAGTTGGAGGGCTGGAGCCGGCGGTTGGCGGGGTTGCCTGCCGAGCTTGAGCTGCCGTGGGATCGTCCGCGTCCGGCGGTGGCCTCGCATCGGGGCGGGCGGGTGTTGTTCGAGTGGGACCGGCGGGTGCATCGGGGTGTGGTGGAGGTGGCCGCGTCCGCGGGGGCGACGCCGTTCATGGTGGTTCAGGCGGCGCTGGCGGTGTTGCTGAGCCGGCTGGGTGCGGGTGAGGACATTCCGCTGGGCACGCCGGTGGCCGGCCGGATGGACGAGGCCGCCGATGACCTGGTGGGCTTTTTCACCAACACACTGGTCCTGCGTACCGACACGTCGGGCAATCCCACCTTCGGTGAGCTGCTTGAGCGGGTGCGGCAGTGGGACCTGGACGCCTACACGCAGCAGGATTTGCCCTTCGAGCGGCTGGTGGAGGTCCTCAACCCGGATCGCTCCATGGCCCGGCATCCGTTGTTCCAGGTCATGCTCGCCTTCAACAATATCGAGCAGGCAGCGGTCGACCTGCCGGGCCTGAGCGTGCAGGCCGAGCCGGTGGATGTGGCGGTGACCAAGTTCGACCTGTCGTTGAGCATCAGCGAGGTCCACGATGCCGATGGTCCCGCGGGCCTGCAGGGCGCCTGGGAATACAGCAGCGACCTGCTCGATGCCGGCACCGCCGAACGGATGCTGCACCGCCTGCACCACATCATCCACACCGTGATCAGCAACCCTGACCAGCACATCAACGACATCGACGTGCTGGAACCCGCAGAACGCACCCGGCTGCTGACGGAGTACAACGACACCGGCCGTCCGCTCCCGCAGGCCACGGTGCCTGAGTTGTTCCAGGCGCAGGCGGCGCTGACTCCGCACGCGATCGCGGTCACCGACGGCAACATGTCTGTCTCGTATGGGGAGTTGAACGCGCGGGCGAACCGGCTGGCGCGGGTTCTGATCGGTCACGGTGTGGGCCCCGAGCAGTTGGTCGGGCTGGCGTTGCCGCGGTCGGTGGACATGGTGGTGGCGGTGCTGGCGGTGCTGAAGGCCGGCGGTGCCTATCTGCCTATCGATCCCGAGTATCCGGGTGAGCGGATCGCGTTCATGGTCCAGGACGCGGAGCCGGTGTGTGTGCTGACGACACGGGCAGCAGTGCCCGTACTGTCCCTGCCGGACAGTGTCCGGCTGCTGTGTCTCGACGAGCCGGCCGTGACCACGGCCGTGCAGGCGGCAGCCGGACAGGACCTCACCGACAGGGAACGCCTCACCTGTCTGCGGCCCGCCAACCCGGCATACGTCATCTACACCTCCGGATCCACCGGCCGCCCCAAAGGCGTCACCGTCACACACACCGGACTGGTGAACTATGTGGCCAGGGCCTCGCAGACGTATGCGGGCCTGTCGGGGGAGGCCCTGATCCATGCTCCGATGTCTTTCGATATCGGAGTGACAAGCTTCTACGGCACTCTGCTCGCGGGCGGTTGTCTACGCCTCCTCCCCTCCAACAGCCAGTGGCCGACCGAGGAGTTGCAGGCCCCTAAGTCGATCACCTTCGTGAAGATGACTCCGAGTCACCTCCAGGTTCTCCTGAAGGATTCGGAACCTTTCCCGGCCACGGCCACGGGTCAGTTGATGCTGGGCGGTGAGCTGTTGACCGCTGAGGCTGTACGGCAGTGGCGCAGCAACAGCCCTGACACGCAGCTCATAAACCACTACGGCCCCACCGAGACCACGGTCGGCTGTATCGACTACCAGATTCCCCCGGGAACCCAATTCACCAGGGACTCTGTTCCCATCGGACGCCCGATGTGGAACACGCGGGTGTATGTGCTGGATGCGGGGCTGCGGTTGGTGGCTCCGGGTGTGGTGGGTGAGTTGTATGTGGGTGGTGCGGGTCTGGCGCGGGGGTATCTGAACCGTGCGGGTCTGACGGCGGGCCGGTTCGTGGCGGATCCGTTCGGGCCGGCGGGCGGGCGGTTGTATCGCACGGGTGACCTGGTGCGGTGGGGCGCGGACGGGCAGTTGGAGTTCGTCGGGCGCGCGGACGATCAGGTCAAGGTCCGCGGCTTCCGGATCGAGACCGGGGAGATCGAAACCGTCCTGACCGAACACCCCGATGTGGCTCAGGCGGCGGTGGTGGTCCGGGAGGACCGTGCCGGCGACAAGCGCCTCGTCGGCTACATCATCCCGGAACATAACCCGGCCACGGACGCCGAAGCCGCCGCGCGTGGGGTGGACACCACGGCCGTACGCGAAAGCCTGCGGGGGCGGTTGCCGGAGTACATGGTCCCCTCGGTCCTGGTCGCCCTCGACGGCCTGCCGTTGACGGCGAACGGAAAGCTGGACCGTGCCGCGCTCCCCGTGCCGGATCTGTCGGGCATGACGTCCGGGCGTGGTCCGCGTACTGCCCGGGAGGAGGTGTTGTGCGGGCTGTTCGCGCAGGTGCTGGGGCTGCCGAAGGTCGGCATCGATGACAGCTTCTTCGCCCTGGGCGGACATTCGCTGCTGGCGATGCACCTGATCAGCCAGGTCCGCTCGGTCCTCGGAATGGAGCTGTCCATCCGCAATCTGTTCGAGGCGCCTACGGTGGCCGCGTTGGCCAGGGAATGGCATCCCGAGGTGAACGAATTCGACACCTTGGTACCGCTGCGGGCGACCGGCGATCAGCCCCCCATATTCTGTGTCCATCCAGGAAGTGGTATCGGGTGGTGCTACAGCGGGTTGATAGCGCGGCTGCCAGAGGAATATCCGATCTATATCCTCCAGGCGCGAGGCCTCAATCCGGCGGATGAAGTGTCCGGGAGTATCGAAGAGATGGTGGCCGACTATCTGGACCACATCAAGTCGGTTCAGCCCAAGGGGCCCTACCGCCTGCTGGGCTGGTCCTTCGGCGGTGTGGTCGCCCAGAAAATGGCCACGACTCTTCAGGCCGATGGTGAACAGGTCGACCTGCTCGCCCTCCTCGACGCCTACCCGCAAAGCGAAGAAATTGCTGATGTGCCGGTGGGTGGCCAGATCTCGCTGTTGACTGCGGCGCATGCCGAAGGATTGCAGGACGCCGAGGTTCTTGCCGGACTGGAACAGGACCGGCTCGCTGCCGTGGACGCGGTCGTCAGGAATAACGGGTGGTTGATCCGGTCCTTTACTCCGGACGTCTATCAAGGAGACATGCTGCTGTTCAAAGCGGCGGCGAAGAGGGAAAAGCCGCGAGGCTCGGCCGAGTCCTGGATGCCGTACGTGGAGGGCGAGTTGCTTACGTACGACGTCGATCGCACGCATGACGAAATGACTGTTCCGGAAGCGTTGGATGCAGTAGGCTGTGCACTGCGATCTGTACTCGTGGATATCGACTACAACCGTGCTGACGCCAGGGAGGATTCAAATGGCTAACAACCCGTTCGATGATGAGGACGGCGAGTTCTATGTCCTGGTGAATGCCGAGGGACAGTATTCGCTGTGGCCGGTGTTCGTTGACGTCCCGGACGGCTGGGATATCGCGCTCCCCAAGACCAGTCGGGCCGAGTGCGTCGAGTACATCGACGAGCATTGGACCGATATGCGGCCGAAGAGCCTGGTCGAGGCAATGGAACGAGACAAGCGTTAGCGCGCACTCGAAGCCGGCGCGGGCGGCCCTTGGTGACCAGTGGCAGCGGATGCACCGCTGGTCGCCAAGGGCCGTTGTTCGAAAGAAGTTGTACGGAATGTGCGGGAGGAACCCATGCCAGACCAGCAGACCCGGCCGTTGCCTGTCCTGCGGTGGACTACGCGTCCATCGGCCACGGTCGTGTACTGCCTGCCGTACGCCGGCGGCGTGGGCAGAATCTTCCAGCCCTGGGCTTCGAACGCGCCGTCCGGTATCGAGATCCGGTCGTTCGTTCTGCCGGGCCGGCAGGAACGCCTGGGTGACCCCATGTACACCACGGCCTCGAACCTCGCCGACGATGTCGCCGCTGCCGTGCTGGACGATTCCCAAGGGCGGCCGTTCGCGTTCTTCGGGCACAGCATGGGCGCGCTCATCGCTTTCGAAACCGCCAGGGCCCTGCGTCGGCGTGGCGGCCCGCAGCCGGTCGTACTCAGCGTCTCCGGGCGGGAGGCGCCGCAGGCGAAGGACAAGAGGCCGCCGATATCCCACCTCCCGGACGGCGAGTTCGCCTCGGTCATGGTGGACTACGGCGGAATGCCCAGGGACGTCCTGAACAACCAGGACCTGCTCGACATGGTCCTGCCCGCTCTTCGCGCCGACTTCGCGCTGTGCGAGAAGTACGAATACACCGAAGAGCAACCACTGGACTGTCCGTTGCTCGTGTTCAGCGGAGCGGACGACCCGATGGTCGAGGCCGAGGGCGTCCGGGGATGGAGCGACCAGACCACCAAGAGGTCTCTCGTCCAGACCTGTGCCGGCGACCACTTCTTCCTCTGGCAGCACCAGGCCACCATCCTCGACACGATCAGCCGGGTCGTGGCGGCACGCGTGCGATAACGGACGGCGGTCTGTTCGCGTCCGGAACGCACCAGACCGCCACGGAACGCGCAGCAGTTGAGGTTTTCAACGGCAGTCAAAGATTCGGCAGTCAAAGATTCGGCAGTCAAAGATTCACTGGAATCTCCTGCCGTGTCGTGATGCGGAGCTTCTGGTACACGCGGGTGAGGTGCTGTTCCACCGTGCTGACAGTGATGTAGAGCTGTTTCGATATGTCGCGGTTGGTGCGCCCGTAGGCGGCCAGCAAGGCCACCCGGTGTTCCGCCTTCGTGAGTTTGACGACTGCCACGCCCTGCTCCGCGTCGCCCCCCACACCGACGGACACGGTTTCCTCCTCGACCGCCCGGTCAGGAGTCCGGCTGCCGACGGCGAGCTTTGCACACAGCGGTTCCGCCCCGCATTCCCTGGCGAGATGCCAGGCCCTGCGCCGGACCGAATCGGCCCGGGCCGCGTCGCCGAGCGCCTGGTAGGTCTCGCTGAGGTCGCCCAGGGCCTTCGCCAACTCCAGGCGCTCACCGCAGGCGTGCAGCCGCTCGACGACCTGCGACAGCAGGCGCGCGCGCTCCTCCAGCGGGGCGACGGCAGCATGCACACGGGAGAGGACAACCCGGGCTCCCGGGGCCTGAAGGGTGACCTGGTCGCCGGGCGTCGCGAGCAACCGCGCCGCCTCGGACGGCTCTTCGAGCCGTAGCCAGGCATGAGCCGCGTCAGCCCGCCATGACACCAGCAGAGGATGGTCGATTCCCCATCGACGAGCATGCTGCCCCACGCTCAGGAAGTCCGACAAGGCCGCGTGCGGGCGGTTCGTGGCCAGGTGGAGCCAGCCGCGCGCCCGGAGACAGCCCAGCCAGTAAAGGCTGTTGCGCCACTCCTCAGACACTGGCTGGTCGAGTTGGCGCGCCGCGTCGTCGTAACGGCCCATCTCCGTATAGGCGAGGGCGAGAATCGAGGCGGTGCCGCAGATGAGCATGCCACCGTTGCGCTCAGGCACCACCCTCAGCACGTTCTCCACCGAGGTGACGGCCTGCTCCAACTTCCCCTGCCGCAAGGCGATCTGGCCCCGGAGCAAGCCGAACATGGCCTGCCAGCCCGGTATGGCCCGGCGCGTGGCCTCGTCCAGTGACATGTCGCACCAGCACTCCGCGTCGGCCAGACGGTCGGCGTGCAGCAGCGTTTCGATGGCGCTGCACACCGGTCCTGCCGTCGAGTCCGTGAGGGCGGTGGCCCGCAGGAAGTTCTCCGCTGCCCCGGCCCGGTCCTTGCTGGTGCCGGTGAGAAGGTGCTCCGCCGACTTCCTGAGCAGGGGCAGCCCCGGTACGCGTTCGTACGAGAGGTCGTTCGCCTCCTGTGCCGGGACGGACGGCTTCCCTTCGTCAGGGATTTCGACCCCTGGATAGCCGTAGCGCACCAGCATCGACGTGAGTTGCGGGTGGATGCCCGCTGTAGCGGCGGAGGCGTCCGAGCGCGGGCTGAGGCGGTCCAGCACCTCGAGCGCGTCGGCGACCCGTCCCTGTACGACGAGGAGCTTGCCCAGAGATCCGAGTGCGGCCGGTGACAGGGCACCTGACCGCATGGACTCCATGAGCTGCGGGAGGTAACGGTACTCGGCCGCCGCGGGGTTGACCCGCCAGGTGATCAGGGCCGTCCTCAGTCGGATCTCGATACGCTGCGGCTCGTCGGTGCAGCCGTCACCGGCCAATTCGAGGAAGCTGATCGCCGTGTCCGCGTCGCCCTCGGAGAGTGCCTGCTCGGCGGCGTCCCGCAGCGTGACGATTTCCCACGGCTCGGTGGCAGGTCGCGCACCCGGCTGGGCCTGGGAGCTGAGCAGGTGCCGTGCCGTCAGTGACGACGACGCCCCAGCCTCCCGCAGCGCCACCGCTGCTCGCTGGTGCAGCAAGGCACGGTGGGACGAAGTGATGTCCGCCAGGACGGTGGCCGCGGCGGCCGGATGCCGGAACCCGTCGGCGCCGATGACGCCGGCGGCTCTGAGTGCGTGCAGGTTCCGGTCGACCAGCGCTGACGCCTTGTCGACCATGCGGGACAGCAGCTGCGGGGTGCTCGCCTCACCGAGGACGGCGAGGGCGTGTCCCAGCGCCAGCGCCACCGGGCCGCTGCGATACAGGCAGGCCAGGACGGCCTGGCCGTACAGCCCTCCTTCGAGGGGCTGGAGGACCTCGCCGGGCGTCGGGTCGGCCGGTGCCGAGGGGCCGGACGGCCTGAGCTCCTCCAACAACGCCCTCAGCAGCAGTGGGTTTCCGGCGCTGATCGTGTGCAGTCGGTCGACCAGTGCACTGTCCTTGGCGGTTTCCCGCGTCACGTTCAGCATCGCGGCTGTGCCCTCCCTGCTCACCGGATCCAGCCGTACCCGCAGAGAGTGCGACTGCCGTAGCAGTTCGGTCTTCATGACCGGGTTCTGGTGCGGCAGGTGGAGGCAGTCCGTCAGGACCAGGAGGATGCGCGTGGCTCGTCCCCGAGCAGCCGCCCGCAGGAGGTGCCGGAGCGAGAGGCTGTCCCCGTCCTGGACGTCGTCCACGCACACCACGACCGGTGCGGTCTTCGCCAGGAGGTGCAGCGCCTCGCCGAAGTGCTCGACGCTGGTGTCCGCGTGGGCCTCGGGGACGTTCGTGTCCGACATCGGCGTGGGGAGCTGGCCCGCCAGCTGGCGGAGGAGGCCGAGCGGCCGGGCTTCGCCCTGACGCAGACCGACAGCGTGCAGGACGACGGCTCCCTGCTCCGTGGCGTGCTCGGCGAAGGTCTGGAGCAGTTCGCTCTTGCCGCACCCCACGCCGCCCTCGATGACGACCATCCGGTTCCTGCCGGTCCGGGTCTCGGAAAGGGCAGAGTTCAGATAGGTGAGTTCCTTGTCGCGGTCTACCAGGACCATCTCGGATGATACCCCCGCTAGTTCCAGTTCACCGTGGTACGAATTGACGGCTCAGCCATATCCTTCGACCCCCAGCTTGGCCGCGAACAGAAGTCCGCTGATCCCGGCGAGTGAACGCAGCAGGCCACGGGAGATTTTCCGGGCGAGCAAGGGGCCTATGCCGCCGCCGAGGAGAAACCCGGCTGCCAGGGGCAGCGCAGCGCCGTAGTGGACCGATCCCGCGATGATGAAGATGACCGACGCGGTGCTGTTCGCCAGGATGTTGGTGGCGTTTTTTATGGCGTTGATGCGGACCAGCGGTTCGTCGATCACGACTCCCAGCAGGGCCACTGCGAGAATACCTCCGGCTGCTCCGAAGTATCCGGTGTAGACCGAGACCGCGAACATGCCGGACATGGAGAGGAGTGAGAAATGATCGCCGGCGTCGCAGTCCGAGCTCACCGGACCGGCCGCCATCCGATTAATCCTCGGTTGGAGCAGAAGCAGCACCGAAGCTCCGGCCACGAGAATGGGAACCATGAACTGGAAAACGTCGGGAGACGTCACGATCAATGTCACGGCCCCCACGGCTCCACCAATTGCGTTGATGGCTCCGAAACGAATGACCCGGGACCGCTGTCCTTCCAGTTCCGGTCGTGATCCCAGTGTGGCGCCGAAACCGGTGAAGACCAGCGACACTGTGTTCGTAGCATTCGCTACCACCGGCGGTAAACCCATGGAAAGGAGCGCCGGATAAGAAATGAGGGAGGCGATGTTGACGACGGTGCAGGCGATTCCCGCTAGTATTCCAACCAGCAGAAGGACGGCCTGCTGCTCCAAAAGCACAATTTCTCCATAAAGGATGAGATAAGGGCAGGCAGATGAGCCGGACCGACTGCTCCGGGTGCGCGGAGAAAGACGTCCATTTTGCGGTCAGAGACCAGTGGCCCCGAACCGGGGAAGGCCGCCCTGGCGGACGCCCCCGGGACCTGACAGCGAGAGTTCTTCGTGGCGGTGACCGTTGTTCTGCCGCAGGCTGTCGTGCCCCGGAGGGCGTGCGGCGTGCTGGGGCGCACCGTGGCAGGCCAAGTTCTTGACGCTCACGGTCACGTTCAGGACGTCGTCCTGGGACGGTGTCCGGTCGTGCCGGGCGTCGTCGCGCTCGTAGAGGTGGTCGGCGAGTTCGACGGCCAGACGCCATGCGTGTGTGCTGAAGCCGGCGTCGGCAGCCAGGCTCACGGCACCGAGCAGTACCTGGCGCTCAGAGGTGAACCACGCCAGGGCCGACAGCCGGCTGTCCAGCTCTTCGAAAACGACTCCCGCGCGGGCGCGGGACGGCGCTGTGGACGTCCGGTGCGGGGACAGGAGGCAGGCCGCTGCCTGTCCGGTGCGGAGGTAGTGGTCCAGCATCCGGTGCACGGCCGCTTGCCGCTGGGTGTCGTCGTCGAGGGTGTGAGCGAGTTCGGAGGCGTACGAGCGCATCAGCCCGGGCAGGGAGTACCGGCCCGGGGAGTGCTCCTCTGTCAGGTTCGCCTGCGTCAGCTCAGTCAGCAGCCCGCGCACGAGCGGCGCCGGGACACCGGCCAGGCTGGCCGCCGCGGGCTCGGTGATGTCGGGCCCCGGGTGCAGCCCGAGCAGTCGGAGCAGCCGTGCCGCCTCGGGGCTGAGCCTGTCGTAGGACCAGGACAGCACCGTTTTGACGTCGGTGACGGGGTCGCCCGTGGTGAGCGTGCCCAGCCGCGCGTTGTCGTCCCGCAGTTGCTCGGCCAGGGACTGTAGGCGGGGAGTGGTGCGGGTGGTGTCCAGGGCGGCCACCACGGCGAGCGCCAGGGGCAGACCGGCGCAGGAGTTGATGATCTCGTTCGTGGCCCGGGGCTCGACGGCCAGCCGGTCGGGTCCGAGGCGGTCGGCGAGCAACTGCCGCGATTCCTGGGCGGTGAGCATCCCCAGGGCGATCGGGCGGGCACCTTCGGCGGCCACCAGACTCGTCAGACGGTTGCGGCTGGTGATCACGACCAGGCACTCGGACGCCCCCGGCAACAGGGGACGGACCTGCTCGGAGTCCTTGGCGTTGTCCAGCAGGATCAGCATCCGCCGCCCCGCCAACAGACTGCGGAACAGGTTCACTTGGGCGGCCAGACCGGCGGGAACGCTGTGCGCGGGAACCTGGAGGGCGTCGAGGAAGCCGCGCACCGCGTCCGCCGGGCTTGTGACCTCCTGGTCGGGGGCGAAACCACGCAGGTCGACGTACAGCTGCCCGTCGGGGAAGCGATGCGCCACCTGGCTCGCCCAATGGACGGCGAGCGCGGTCTTGCCGACGCCGGCGGTTCCCGTGATGGCAAGGACGGGCATGGCCGTGGACGCGGCGCCGTCACGAGCGAGCGTGTCGAGCCGAGCGAGTTCGGATGCGCGACCGCTGAAATCCCGTGCCGCCAAGGGGAGTTGAGCCGGTATCGGCAAACCCGTACGGCCGGACAGGTGGTCCGGCGTTGCCGCCGACCGATGGCGGTGCTCGACCGCGGCCTCCTGGCGGTGGCCTGCCCGAGCGGAGGGTCCCGGGCCGGCCGTGGAGGAAGGGGCCGGTTCGGACGGCTGGGGGGAGCCGACCGTCGGTTCGACGGGGGCTGCGCCGGAGGTCGGATGTGCCGGTCCGCCGCACGGTCGGGACGTGGGGCCGTGCGTCTCGACGAGCGGGCCGTCGGCGACCGCTGAGGGACGAGTCCCCTGCTCCAGCTGACCGGTGAACCTGAATCGCCGCAGCTGGGCGATGGGGTCGGCCATGAACTCCGCATGAGGGCCGGAGCGCAGGATCGCGGTGTGGACCTGCTGCAGATCGCCCCCGGGATCAAGGCCGAGTTCGCCGGCCAGTCTCTTCTGCAGAGCCCTGAAGGCGGCCAGGGCCTCGACGCGCTGCCCCGCCGCGTGCAGGGCGAGCATCAGGAGGCCTACCAGCGGCTCTCGCAGCGGAAACCGGTCAACAAGAGTACGGAGCTCGGTGGTGACGTCGTGGTGGCCCAGCGCCAGTTCCAGTGCCAGGCACTCCTCCCAGACGGTCAGATGCCGGTCCTGCCAGATGCGGGCCGCACTCTCCAGCCTGCTGCTCCCGATACCGGTCAGCATTTCGCCGCGCCACAGCAGCAGCGCCTCACGCAGCTTGGTGGCCGCCGCGGCGATGTCCACCGGGATCAGTTCATGTCCGGCGGTCGCCAGCTCGTCGAAAGCGTGCGCGTCCAGAGCATTGCCCTCCAGGCGGAGCAGATACCCGGGGCGCCGGGTCGAGATGATGTCGCTGGGGGCGCCATTGCTGAGCAGCTTCCGCCGCAGTCGCGGAACGATGTCCTGGATCTGCCGACGCGCCGTTGCCGGAGGCTCCTCCCAGACGACATCGATCAGATGCTCGATGGTCACAGTCCGGTTGGCGCTCAGCAGGAGTGCGGCGAGTGCCCTCTCCTGCCGTGATCCGTCCAACGAGACAGAGTGATCACCGGAGCGTACTTGCAGTGGTCCAAGGATCTCGAAAGATACAGAAGTCAACTTATCCCCCGTGTTGATTTCAGCCACTGGTTTTCGCGCTGTTCAGATGATCTTTCTGTGTTTTGGGGCAGGGTGAATTCCGATAAGGCGAGATAAGGCGATCGGCTGATCCGCATTCGCTTCACCGGCTGGTCGCCCACCGTGCTTCCCCCTGGTCCGCTCATGGGCGAGCGATCCCCGGTCTGTGGAAGAGTTGCCCGCAACGCCGATCCGGTTGACACGACCTTGCTGGAACTTTTGACGGGCGAGTGTTGTCCCTGAATCGGCTCGTTTGGTTCGCATAGGCGGACTTCGCCGGGCAGGTCCGGGTCTGCCGGGTCTGGTCAACGGCGCCGGCCCATGGCCGAGGACAGGGCGAGGATCCGGTGAGGACGGCGGACCGTAGCTTGTGTTCGCATTGACGGAGCCGTCGAGGCTCTGGCGAGAGCTGGGCGGGTAGGCGGGGCGAATGCGCTTGGGTCAGTGGCACGTTGGCGACCGGAGGTCCGGCCGACAAGGAAACCTCAATATTTCTGACTATTCGGGAAGCCGGAGGTCGAAGTGAGCGGAATCATTGGCGAGAGTTCGAACCTGAGGCCGGATGTCTGGTTCAACTGGAACAGCATCAGGTGCGAGAGCGCCCAGCCGACGCCCACGCATTCAGGCACCTTCTTCGACGAGACTCTGCGCGACGGACTCCAGGCGCCGAACATCCGTAACCCGACGCTGGAGCAGAAACTGACCATCGTCGACCACATGGTCCGCTCGGGGGTCCGCTCGGCTGATCTCGGCTTTCCGGGATCGGATTCGGCCGCCGAACGGGAATGTATGGAGATCGCCCGCCACATCTCCGCGAACGGATACGAGCTGACGCAGGGATATGCTGGCCGGACTCACCCGGCGGACATTCACGCGATATGCGAGATAGCGCAGACTGTTGGAGTAGCGGTCGATGCGTATCTCTTCATCGGGGTCAGCCCCATCCGGCAGTACGTCGAAGACTGGGACAGCGCGTCGATCAGGCGCAACATCATTCAGTCGGCGGCTGAGTGCCGACGGGAGGGTGTGGAGTTCGTCCTGGTCCTGGAGGACACGGTGCGGTGCACTCCCGAGGTCCTCACCGGCGTATACGACGCGGCCATCGAGACAGGGGTCCGCAGGATAACTCTCTGCGACACGGTGGGCGCCGCGTTGCCGAGCGGGACGCGATCACTCATTCACTGGTCGCAGCAATACTTCGCGGACCGAGGCCATCCAATCGGATTCGAATGGCACGGGCACAACGACCGGGGCCTGGCGCTCGCCAACTCCCTCACCGCTCTCGCCATGGGGTGCGAACGCGTGCACGGCACGATCCTGGGCATCGGCGAGCGAACGGGCAACGCCTCCCTCGACCAGCTCATGGTGAACAGCCACCTGGACGGGCACGCGACGTACGACCTCAAGGCACTCCGTGACTACTGCGCCTATGCGGCGCCCGTGCTGGGCGTCGACATTCCACAGAATTACCCCGCGATGGGGCGTGACGTCTTCAAGACCAGCGCCGGAGTCCACGGAGCCGCGATCCTGAAAGCTCATGAAAAGGGAGACGTGCTCGTCAAGGACAGTGTGTACTCGAGTGTTCCCGCCAGCTTCCTGGGCCGTGAACAGGAAGTGATGATCGACGCTTCGTCCGGTGTCAACAACGTGAAGTACTGGCTGACGGTTCACGGATACGAAAAGGACGACGCCTCCTTGATCAAGAAGGTCCTGGCGAAGGCGAAAACCAGCTCCGCTCCTCTGGCCGACGAACTGATAAGGCAGATCATTGCGACCGCTGAGTGAAGCCGGAGGCGTCGGCCGTGAGCGTTCGATCCACCTGCGCGGCGAAGTCCTGGTCCTGACCGAGGACACGGAACTCATCGGGGCTCAGCTGGTGGACGGCGGTACCGGCCCGGCAACGTCGGAGTTGCTCCGGGCCCCGCTCATGAACAGCATTTCGACGGACGAGATCATCCCGGGCTGGTGCTGTTACTGGTACGACGAGAAGCTGGGCGATTACGCGTATCTCGGTCTCCGCGGAAAGCCCTTCGCGCAAGGAGCGGTGAAGTCGTTCGCGCCGCAGGTCATCGTCAGCGGTGAAGCCAAGGGCTGTGGTTCGTCCCGAGAGCACGCCGTGTACGCCGAGAAATACGCAGGAGTGGAGATCGTCTTCGCCCGCTCCTTCGAGAGGATCTACCAGCAGAACTGCCGCAATGTCGGCATCATCACCTGCGACGACTTCGGCGCACTGGACGCCCTGCTGGCGGGCGAGGAACTTCCGCTGGGGGCGTTCACGCAACGCGCGAACGAGATCGAACGCGCGATCATCGACCTGGGCGGGCTGTTCGGTTTCAACCGTGAGACCCGCAACGGCGCGGAGAGGGACGTCAGGTCGGCGTTTTCCGTGAAGAGGCCGCTGAACGCTGTGGAAAAGATCATCCAGCGGCGGCTCTCGTCCAGGAACCCCTGTGGTGACAGCGAGAGCGTGCGGATCGGGGAATCCTACTTCGCCGAAGCTGACGTGAGGTTCTCGCACGAATATGTGACACCCATGGCCGCGGGGATGTTTGTGCGTCAGTTCGGAGCGGACGCCGTGCTTGCCGAACCGGAGTCATGCTATTTCTTCCAGGACCACCTCTCGCTGGCGGAATCCGTCCTGAAGCGACGGGACAACGGCCTGGAACTGATCGAGCGGGTGGAGAATCTCGGCAGGCGCCAGCAGGAATTCGCGGCCCTCAGCGGCGGCAACTTCATCGGCTCCTCGGAAATGGGAGGCAGCCGCGCCATCTGCCACAACTACATCCTGGAGCACGTCGCCCGGCCGGGAGACATGATCATCGGCACGGACAGTCACACGTGCACGGCAGGCGCTGTCGGCGCTCTCGCCTTCGGAGTGGGCGCGACGGACATCGCGAATGCCTGGTACAACCGCGAGATCCTCGTGAAGGTTCCCGAGGTCATCAAGGTCAATCTGGTGGGGCGGCTGAGGCAAGGAGTGTGCGCGAAGGATCTGATGCTCTCACTGCTCGCGCACCCGTCGATCGAGGGCAGCCGGACCCTGGGCAAGGCACTCCTGTTCGGCGGCCGGGGAGGCGAGGGCCTGAACGTCGACGAGCGCGCCACCCTGTGCAACATGGCGGTGGAAGCCGGGGCCATGACCGGCATGTTCGAACCGGATCACGTCACGTACGACTACCTCGGCCGACGCTCTCCCGCATCCGACGGCGGCGGGGCCGCGGTCTCGGACGAGAATGCGGAGTACTCCGCCGTCGTGGACATCGACCTGGCACTGATCGTGCCGATGGTGGCTCTGCCGGGGGATCCGCGCAACTCCGTGCCTCTGGCGTCGGTCCCTGAGGGGGTCAGAGTCGACAAGGTCTACGGCGGTTCCTGCACCGGCGGCAAGGCGTACGACATGGACATGTACGCGAGCGTTTTCGAGCTGGCTCGCGCCCGTGGGGTGGCGGTGCCGGACGGCGTGCAGGCGTACATCCAGGTCGGCAGCGAGGACGTCATGCGGTACGCGGTCGAACGAGGCTACATCGACCTGTTCAGGGATGTGGGTGTGAGCGTGCTGCCGCCGTCCTGCGGGGCGTGCATCAACGCCGGCCCCGGTGTGTCGGAGAGCCCGGCCGAGGTCACCGTGAGCGCGCAGAACCGGAACTTCCCCGGGCGCTCGGGACCGGGCCAGGTATACCTGGCCTCGCCCTACGTCGTCGCGGCCACCGCGGTGGCCGGCTGGCTCAGCTCTGTCGAAGACATGTTCACGCCGAGGGCGGATTCATGAGGATCGCGGTGGTCCCGGGTGACGGGATCGGCAAGGAAGTGATTCCGGCGACGCTCCCTGCGCTGACCCTGCTCAGTGACGCGTTCGGTCTGGATCTCGAATACGACGTCTTCGGCTGGGGAGCCGACGAGTGGATCGCCAGCGGCGTGGGACTGCCGACCGGCGCTGTCGAGCGGCTGTCGAAGGACTACGGCTGCGTCTTCCTGGGAGCACTCGGCGACCCGCGGATCCCCGACATGGCACACGGGCGTGAGATCCTCCTCGGGCTGCGCAGGGAGCTCGACCTGTACGTCAACCATCGGCCGATAGTCCTGAGCGATGGCGTCATCGATCTCTATCGCGAGAACACCCAGGGGCTCTATGTCGGAGTCGGCGGGACGGTGGGCCGGGCCGGCGTGGTGAACGTCGCGATCGACGAGTGCGTCTACACCCGCGATACCGTCGAGAAGTTCGTACGTTCCTGTCTGCGCCGGCTCAGTGAAAAAGGTCGGCGAAAAGTGACGTTGGTGCACAAGGCCAATGCCGTGCCAAACACCGGTGGACTCTGGGTGGACGTTTTCCGAAAGGAGCTCGGAGCCTTTCCCGAAATGATCGGCTCCGAGGAGTACGTCGACTCTTTCTGCTACAACCTGGTGCGCGACCCGACGCCCTACGAAGGTGTGCTGGCGTCCAACCTTTTCGGGGACATCATCAGTGATATCGGAGCTGCTCTGATGGGCGGACTGGGTCTCGCGGCGAGTGCCAGCATATGCCCCGAAACCGGCTTCGTCCTCGTCGAGCCGGTGCACGGCAGCGCTCCGGACATCGCGGGGAAAGGCGTGGCGAATCCCTGCGCCGCGGCCATGTCCGTGGTGCTGATGCTCGACCACTTCGGACACACCGAAGCCGCCGACATGCTCCGCGCGTGTGTGGGCGAGGCGGCACGGAGCGACGCGGCGACTCCCGACCTCGGCGGCCGTGGGACGACCGACGGCCTGATGGGCACGGTGCTGGCCCTCCTCGGGCGGCGTCTGTCCGAACGGCCGCGCACCGACTGAACACGCCCGCCTGGAATTCCCGCTTCCAGCCACGTCCGGAAATTTGCCGAAAATATCCTGTCAACCGAATCACATGTGCGGGCAACTCTTCCACAGACCGACAAGAAGCGCCCACGGCATCTGCGAAAGAAATACGGAAGGCGCATCGCGCCGTCATGGAGTAATGCGCTGCCCTGGCGCTGTCGCCCACACTCCTGGCACCAAGCCGTAACCCGTGGACGGCCGTTTACCGGTATCTGTGACCAGTGAAGGAGCCAGCATGCCCGGAAACGGGATACGCAGCACGAAGCCGAACCAGAAATCCATCCTGCTCTGGACCGCCGTCGCTTTGGCCGGCGCTCTCGCCTGGGGTGTCGTGGCACTGGCGCGGGGTGAGGAGATCTCGGCCATCTGGCTCGTCGTTGCAGCCCTGTGCTCCTACGCGATCGCCTACCGTTTCTATTCGCGTTTCATCGCCCGCCGTGTCCTCGAAGTCGACGACACCCGCGCCACCCCCGCCGAGCGGCTGGAGGACGGGGTCGACTTCCAGCCGACCGACCGTCGGGTGCTGTTCGGCCACCACTTCGCGGCCATCGCGGGCGCCGGACCGCTTGTCGGGCCCGTACTCGCGGCTCAGATGGGCTATCTGCCCAGCACGATCTGGATCGTCGTCGGTGTGATCTTCGCCGGCGCCGTGCAGGACATGGTGGTCCTCTTCCTCTCCATGCGACGCGACGGCAAGAGCGTGGGGCAGATGGCCCGTGAGGAGATCGGCAAGGTGGGCGGCATCGCGGCACTCGTCGCCGTCTTCGCCATCATGATCATCCTCCTGGCGGTGCTTGCACTCGTCGTCGTCAACGCCCTCGCCGACTCGCCCTGGGGCACCTTCTCCGTCGCGATGACCATCCCCATCGCCCTCTTCATGGGCTTCTACCTGCGCTACCTGCGGCCGGGCCGGGTGCTCGAGACCAGCGCCATCGGTGTGGCCCTACTGCTGCTGGCGCTCATCGGCGGTGGGTGGGTCGAGAACTCCTCGCTGGCCGACGCCTTCACTTGGAGCCCGACCACGCTCGTGTTCTGTCTGGTCGGCTACGGCTTCGTCGCCTCCGTCCTGCCCGTATGGATGCTGCTGGCACCGCGCGACTACCTGTCCACCTTCATGAAGGTCGGCACGATCGTGCTGCTTGCCGTCGGGGTGATCGTGGCCGCGCCGACACTGCGGCAGGATGCGGTCAGTCCCTTCGCCGCATCGGGGGAGGGGCCTGTCTTCGCCGGCGCCCTCTTCCCCTTCCTGTTCATCACCATCGCCTGCGGGGCGCTCTCCGGGTTCCATGCGCTGGTGGCTTCCGGCACGACGCCGAAGCTCGTGCAGAAGGAATCCCAGGTGCGGATGATCGGCTACGGGGCGATGCTCGTGGAGTCATTCGTCGCCGTCATGGCGCTGGTCGCCGCGAGCATTCTCGACCCGGGTCTGTACTACGCGATGAACGCTCCGGCGAGCCTGCTCGGTCCCAGCCTGGAATCCGCCTCACAGGCCGTCACGAACATCGGCTTCTCCATCAGCCCCGCGGAACTGGCCGCGGCGGCCAAGGCCGTCGAGGAACAGACACTGGTCTCACGCACCGGGGGAGCACCAACCCTGGCCGTCGGTATGGCGGAGATCTTCTCCCAGGTCTTCGGCGGCGCCGGCATGAAGGCATTCTGGTACCACTTCGCCATCATGTTCGAGGCCCTGTTCATCCTCACCACGGTGGACGCCGGTACCCGCGTCGGCCGGTTCATGCTGCAGGACATGCTGGGCAACGTGTGGAAGCCGATCGGCCGGGTCAACTGGAAGCCGGGTATCTGGATCACCAGCGCGCTGGTGGTGATCTGCTGGGGCTACTTCCTCTACGCCGGGGCCTCCGACCCGCTCGGCGGCATCAACCAGCTCTTCCCGCTCTTCGGAATCGCCAACCAGCTGCTCGCCGCCATAGCGCTCACCATCGCGACGACCCTGCTGATCAAGGCCGGAAAGCTTCGCTGGGCATGGGTGACCGGCATTCCGCTGGCCTGGGACGTGGCGGTCACTTTCACCGCGAGCTGGCAGAAGATCTTCTCCGACGACCCGAAGGTCGGCTTCTTCGCCCAGCGTGAGCGGTACGCCGAGGCCCTCGACGCCGGAAAGGTCCTTCCGCCGGCCAAGACGCTCGACGATATGCGGACGGTGGTGTTCAACTCGACCGTCGACGGTGTCCTCATCGTGATCTTCCTGCTGTTGGTGATCCTGATCATCGCCAACGCGGCCGTGGTGTGCGTCCGGGCCGTACGCTCGCCGCAACCACTGCCGACCGCGGAGGCGCCCTACGTCGCATCGGAAGTCCACGTCGCGCCCCGTGACGGGGCACCCGAGGAGGCCATGGTCGCGGCGGGGGACCGCGGATGAGCCTGGGCCGACTGCTCACCGGTGTCAGCTGGTATCTGCGAGAGATCACCGGTGCCGCGGACTACGAGCGCTACTGCGAGCGCCACCGGATCCGCCACCCGAACGTGCCCGTGCCGAATCGCAGTGCGTACGAACGGGAACGCGCTCGGCATCGCGAGGAGAACCCGCAGAGCCGCTGCTGCTGACCCACCTGCGTGGTGGCCGATCCGAAAAACCGGCGGGCGTCATATACGTGACACCGCACGCCCCTTCAGGTCGGCCACCAGGGCAGACGCCGCGACCCTCAGGAATTGGCCAGCGCCCCCGGCCTGAAACGGGTCTGAGCCGGGGTCAGCCCGCGCTGCTCCAGTATGGTCGCCGCCGGTGTACCGGCCGCCTCCGTCGGTGGCACGATGCCCGTGGAACGGGCCGTCCTGCAGCCCGAGCGGCGACCGCCTTGAATTGCCCTCAGCCCTCTCCCCGTTGCGCCGATCCAGAACCCGTTGGCCACAGCGTGGCCGGTCCTGTGTGATTTCTGGGCTAACTCCCGGTCCACCGACCAGGTTCGCCAGACGGCGAACTCCAGACTTTGTGGCACCGAAGCCAGCCGACGCAGCTAGTACGCCACTAGCTGGCATCGACAATTGGTCTGGTAAGCTCCCTCCGGCCTGGATCTTGCTCGGGGTGGGTATAGGGCAGTGCGGCAACAGTGGACAACGGCGGCCAGGACACAACACGCCAGTTCATGGACAAAGTGATCGCCTTGCTCCAAGACCAGGCACGCACTTGTTGGCAGGCTCGCAGTCGATATCAGCCCGCCGTCAGCCCATGCCGCACGCGCTTCCTGTTCGCGCGCTCGGTCGGACGTCCGTCCGTCGACGACTGGAGACCAAAGAGTGATGGAGCGCCGTGTCCCTCCTCCTGAACCGGCCGCCCGTGCCGTCGCCGCTGGGAGTTCGGTCATCCGCGCCGCCCTCGCGCTGACGGCTCGGCCCGAGGTGATCTCCTTGGCGGGCGGCCTCCCCGCCTCGGAACTCATCGACACGGAGGGGATTCGTGCGGCGTACGACAGCGTCCTGCACGAGTCCGGTCATCGGGTACTGCAGTACTCGATCACGGAAGGTGATCCACAGCTTCGGGAAATCATCGCGGTACGCCTCGCCGGTCAAGGACTCCCCTCCAACCCGGAGCAACTCCTGGTCACCACGGGGGCACAACAGGCTCTCGCATTGTTGGCGCACACTTTGCTCGAGCCCGGTGATGCGGTGGTCGTGGAGGACCCCACCTACCTTGCGGCTCTGCAGTGTTTCGCCTCCGTCGGCGCGCGCGTGATTCCGGTGCCGACCGACGACGAGGGAATCGTCGTTGACGCCTTGGCGAAAATAGCAGTCACGGAACGTCCAAAATTGCTCTACCTTGTGCCGACCTTCCAGAACCCCACGGGCCGGACACTTCCCATGGATCGTCGCCGGGCTGTGGCGCGCCTGGCCGCGGAACGGGGATTCTGGATCGCCGAGGACGATCCTTACAGTGAGTTGCGGTTCCGTGGCGAGCACGTCCCCCGGATCGCGTCGTTGAGCGAAGCAGCGGACCGCACTGTGCTTCTGGGCAGTCTTTCCAAAGTCCTGGCGCCGGGCATGCGACTGGGATGGCTCCACGCTCCTCCTGGACTGCGCCACGTGTGCACGCTGTCCAAGCAGGCGCTCGATCTGCACACGTCGGCCGTCGACCAGGCCGCTGCAGCACGGTATCTGACGGAGCACGACCTCGATTCGCGACTGGTTCACGCACGGGCAACCTACGGAGAACGCTGCGACGTACTGCTCGACGAGCTGTCACAGGTGCTGCCCTCGGGCAGCACCTGGAGCCGTCCTGAAGGCGGAATGTTCGTCTGGGTCCGGCTTCCTCGCGGGTTCGACGCCACCGCTCTGCTGCCCGACGCTGTCGCCAACGGCGTGGCCTACGTTCCGGGTGCCCCGTTCTTCGCTGGGCCGGGTGACCCGGCGACCCTGCGGATGTCGTTTGCCACGCACGATCCGGCCCGGATTCGGGTCGGCGTACGGAGGCTTGCCCAGGTGTTCACCCAACCCGGCGGGGGCATCATCCCGGCGATGAGTGGGACGACGTGACGGGCCCTGCCTCTGTTGCGCAGAGTACGCGGTAGCGAAATGTGGCTCTTGTCGGGGGTCTGTAACGTCGGCGGGGTCATGGGCTGTTAAGGATGCGTCTGCGGATGAGGCCGAGGTTCTCCCGGCCGAAGCCCATGAGCTCGAGGAAGTTGGCTCTGGTCACGGGTCCCGCGACCTGGCCCATCTCGAGGGCGTGGACAGGCCGGTGGTGACCGCGTCCAGGTCCCTCTTCATGCCGGTGACCAGGGAATGCTGGGCGGGGAGGTGGTCTGCGAGGATGCGGTCCATCCATGCGGGGCAGTTCCTCGCCCCGCAGGTCGCGCATCATGTCGGCGAAGTCGCGAACGTGGCGTGAGGTGGCGTCGAGGTGTGGGCAGATGGCCCGGATCTCTTCGAGCTCGGTCGTGTCGGTCTCGGCGAAGTGTCCGGGGTTGGTCGTGATCCAGCGGACGACGCGCCAGGGTTTCGGAGCGGCCCGCAGCTCGGGAGCAGGTGCGGCGGGTTCTTTGGCTTGGGGCTGCGCGGCTTTTTGAAGGGGCGGAAGTAGTGGCGGACGCACTGGATGTCTCCGATGAAGCCGCGTGTGCGCCGTTCGCGGTGCAGTCGCGGGATGTCGTGGCAGTCCTCGCGCCGGCGTTGGTGCAGGTAGGGCTTGTGTCCGTCCAGGATCGATGCCTGGTTGTGGCCTTGACCAGCAGTTCACTTGAACCGGCGCAGCACGAGTTCAACGACCGCCGGAGCTCCGCCGACGGCGCGGCTGCGAGCCGGGCGCGCGTACCGGCCGTGCACACGCCACGACACCAGCCCGCATCTTGGGCACCTCGCCGTCGGGACCGCGGAGTGAGCGCAGAACGTGACGGTTCTGGCCGCACGCTCGATCGACTCGACCACCACACCAGCTAAATGCGGCAGTGCCAACGAACGGGGGGCGTGCTCGGCACCTCCAGCTACTGGCGGGTGGCGGGAAGCCACACCGCTGGCGCTCCCGCCGGTTGCGATGGCCACGATCACGGCTGCGGCGGCCCAGAAAGGTGCCTGAGGTATGGGGGCCGAGGCGACAAGCATGGAGACATCCAAGCACCGGTGTGAGTCGCTCGGCGGCTGATCGGTGAGGCTTCTCGGCTGCTGGCGACGGCCCACACGCTGCTCACACGGGGCCAGTGCGAAACAAATGAGAGAGCGGGAGTCAGTGAGACTGACTCCCGCTCTCTCATGTCGGCATCCGCCCTGGTCAGCGCTTGATTTTTGCTGGCTGTAGGCGAGTGCCCCCGGCAGGATTCGAACCTGCGCACACGGCTCCGGAGGCCGTTGCTCTATCCCCTGAGCTACGGGGGCGTGTCGGGCGCGGTTTGTGCGGCGACGGGTAGAACCCTACCAGCTCTTTCGGGGCGTTCAGGAACCGGTTTTGGGGCCTCCAGCTACCGCCCCAAGCCGGGGCAGATCCCCGACTCGCCGGGGGTCTACAGGTTCCGGGAA
>NZ_JAAKZX010000016.1 GCF_011045025.1 Streptomyces ureilyticus | reverse complement strand
GACAGGCGGTGGCGCGCGGGTTCGGGTTCCGGCTGCGATCTCCAGCGCCTTGTCGATGACCTCCAGCGGTGTGACGCACACGGGGCAGCCGGGTCCGTGCGGGGCTGACGCCCGCAGCGGAGTCGGCGTCGACGGCCCGGCCGGGGGACACCGGCCCGGCCGGCGGACCAGTGCCCGGCTCTACGCCGGGTACTGGCGCGACGGCGACTGGTTCCGTGCCGGGCGGTGCGGCGTCTGCGGCCGGTCCGGGGACCGGCGGGCCTGCGGGCGGCGCCGCATCGGGTGCCTCCTCGACGGGGTCCGGTCCCGGACTTGGGAGTCCGGCGCCCGCACCTGCGGCGGGGCTGACGTCCGCTGCGGATTTGGGTAGCGACGGGTCGGCGGACGGCGCGGTGTCGGATGCCGCCTCGGTGGAGTCCGGTCCGATCCCCGGGGTTGCGGGGCGGACGCCTGCGGCGGGCTCGGCGCCCGTGCCGGGGGCGGCGTCCGGCGAGCGGCCAGGGGCTACCGGCTCGGGTGGCGACCCGGTCCCTGGCTCTGCGCCGGAGGCCACCGGTCCGGCCGACGGCCCGGTCCCCGGCCCTGCGCCGGAGGCCACCCGCCCGGCCGACGGACCCGCGCCCGGCACTGCCGCCGCCGTGGTCCACACCGGGCTCACCCTTGTTGTGCTCTCGCCCAACGACCCCATGACCCGAGGGCAGTTGCGCCGTATGGCGGAACTGGCCCGCGGCGAGGGGCACGAGGTGCGGTGGGAGGAGGCTCGGGGTGGGGCGACCGCGCCATTTCACACTGTTGGCGGGCTGGCGCCCTTGTTGCGCCGGGCGAAGCGGATCGTCATGGGCGACCCGTTCTCCCGCTACGTGCAGCTCCTACTCACCATCACCCGCGCCCGTGACCTCGTCGTCGTGGACGACGGGACCGCGACGATGGAGTTCGTCGCCCAACTCGCCCGCGGTGAACGCCTGGTGCGCTGGCACCGGCGTGGGGGCCGGCGCGGGCCGCGCGACCTGGTGTTCGGGCCGGTCTCGGCCTCGGCCCGGCGCCGCCTCACGCCTGGTTCGGGGCGCCGCGTGGAGGTGTTCTCCTCCATGCCGATCAACGAGACGCCCGACGGCGTCCACGTCACGGCCAACGACTTCTCCTGGACCCGCGCCCGCTTCGGGCCGCCGCGCCTCACCAAGGGTGCCGACCTCGTGGGCACCTCCCTGGTGGAGACGGGCGTCGTGGACCCCGACCGCTACCTCGACGCGGTGAAGGGCCTCACCAAGACCTACGGCGCGACCCGCTACTTCGCGCACCGCCGCGAAAGCACCGACAAACTCCACCGGCTGGCCGTCGAAACCGGCCTGGAGATCGTCCGCCCGGACCTCCCCCTCGAACTGATCGCCCGCCGCGGACCCATCGGCCGTACGATCCTCAGCTTCCCGTCGACGGTCGTCCACACCCTCCCGCTGGCACTCGCCGGCACCGAAGTCCGCGTCGCCGTCTTCGACATCGACCCGGCATGGCTCACGGCCACCGCCTCCCCGCGCGCCCAGGGCTTCCTGTCGGGGGTCACGGGAACGGCCCGGGACGTACACCGGTTGTCGGCGGTGACGACGGCGATCTGAGGCGGGCTCAGTGAGGGCTCAATGGGGCCCAACGCGGGCTGCTCCGTGAGAGTTCTCAGTGGGGCTTGCGCGCCAGCAAGAAGGCGCGCGGGAGCTTCTCGTTCTCGTGGGGCTCGCGGATGACCTGGGCGTGCATGACGAGTCCGGCCTTGTCGATGAGCTCGGTCACGTTCTCGGGGCGCCGCCAGTGATAGCCCAGCGAGATGGTGCGACCGAAGCGTTCCGTCAGTTCGAAGTGCTCGTCGCCGGCCTGGAAGGCGAGCAGGAGATGGCCGCCAGGAGCGAGTACGCGATGGAACTCCGTGAAGACGTCGGGGAGTTGGTCGTCCGGCACATGGATGGTGGAGTACAGGGCCGCGATTCCGCCGAGCACGTCGTCCGGGAGGTCGATGGCCGTCATCGAGCCGACGTGGAAACGGAGTTCGGGATACGCCTGCCGGGCCATCGCGACCATCTTCGGCGACAGGTCGATCCCGAACACGGGCGTGTCCAGGCTGCTGAGGTACGCCGTCACATGCCCCGTACCGCAGCCGACATCGGCCACGGGGCCGACCCCGGCGCTCCGCACGAGCTCGGCGAACCCGTTGATCAGCGCCTTGTCCAGCGGCTTATGTGCCAGGTCGTCGGGAAAGCGGTCCGCGTACTCGGCGGCTATCGAGTCGTAGGACGCACGGGTGCTGCGTATGAAGTCCGGTTCGCTCACGCTCGGGCACGATACTGCGCGGCATGGGGTCGGTGGCCGCGGTTCACTCGTTCTTCGGCCGAACGTCGGCTTCGCGGGCGGGCGGGGCGGCGCGCCCACGGGCGGGCGTCCCGGAAAGTGAGCAGAACTGCCCGCGATGCGGATGCGTGGTATGCGTAGAAGACCAGGCATCGAGGTCCGGCCTCCGTCGGCGGCATCGGAGGTCCTGGGCCGGGCCGAAAGGCGGGCGAGTTTACCCATCGCTGCCGATATGTATGCGGCGCGTGGCCGGGTTTTCTTGCCTGACTGGCTGAATTTTTGTTGATCGTGGGGCAGTAGGCCCCCTAGTCGCCCTACCCTTCAAAGGGTGAACCAAGTGATGTCCCTAGAGTCCGAGGCCGAAACGACCGGCGGAGCCGTGCTCCCCGGCACGCTCCCGGAGGGCCTGCGCGCGGAACTCGTAGCGTTCCGCCGCGACCTCCACATGCACCCGGAGCTCGGCAACCAGGAGTTCCGTACCACCGCCGCCATCAAGGCACGGCTGGAGCGCGCCGGGCTCCGGCCCCGCGTGCTCGCCATCGGAACCGGGCTCATCTGTGACATCGGCGAACCGGACCCCGCCCACCCCATGCTGGCCCTGCGCGCGGACATCGACGCGCTGCCGATCCCGGACATGAAGGTCGACTGCGCGTATCGCTCGACCGTCCCCGACCGTGCGCACGCCTGCGGACACGACGTCCATACGACGGTGGTGCTGGGCGCGGGACTCGTTCTCGCCGAGCTGCACAAGAAGGGGCTGCTGAGGCGTGCCGTACGGCTGATCTTCCAGCCCGCCGAGGAAGTCCTGCCCGGCGGGGCGCCCGACGCCATCGAGTCCGGAGCCCTGGACGGAGTCGGACGCATCGTCGCCGTGCACTGCGACCCGCGGGTCGACGCGGGGCGCATCGGGCTGCGGCACGGACCCATCACCTCGGCGTGCGACCGGCTCGAGGTCGCGCTGGACGGCGCCGGCGGACACACCGCGCGCCCGCACCTCACCACCGACCTCGTGACCGCCGCCGCCCGCGTCGTCACCGACGTGCCCGCCCTGGTCGCCCGCCGTGTCGACGCCCGCAGCGGGCTCGCCGTCACCTGGGGCCGTATCGAGTCCGGTCACGCCTGCAACGTCATCCCGCAGCACGCCGAGCTGTCCGGCACCGTGCGCTGCCTGGACCTCGACTCCTGGCGGGCCGCCCCCGACCTCGTACACGCCGCGATCGACGAGATCGCCAACCTCTACAAGGCCAAGTCGGAGATCAACTACATCCGCGGAGTCCCGCCCGTGGTCAACGACCCGATGACGACCGAACTGCTCCGCGAGGCGATGGCCGCCCGCTTCGGCGCCCAGTCCGTCGAGGACACCGAGCAGAGCCTGGGCGGCGAGGACTTCTCCTGGTACCTGGAGCGCGTGCCCGGCGCGATGGCCCGCCTCGGAGTGCGGACGCCCGGCGAGCGCGGCGTACGAGATCTGCACCAGGGCGACTTCGACGCGGACGAGCACGCCATCACGGTCGGCGTCGAGCTCTTCACGGCGACCGCTCTCCTGGATGCGACCGACGGGACTCTGTAAGCCAGGGTGATCCCACGGCGTCACTCCTGTTGCGCCCCGCCCAGCCCCGTAGCAGCCGGTGCGCGTGCCTCTGCGGCGCGCGCGCCATCACGTAGAGGCCGCCCAGGCATACGGAGTGCGAGATCCGCGAGGGGTGTTATGCGCCAACCGCACCTTTCGGGGCCGTGGTTCACAAGGACTTAACCGGCCATTGGCACGAATGGATAACAGCCCGGCGGCACCCCATTCCCCGGAGTGTCTACGCGCGTTACTGTGCGCCGAACTGAGCACCCACTGCGGGGCTGTGGAGAATGGGGAACCTCGAGATGCGTCGGATATCCAAACTGACCCGGGTCGCGGTGGGGGTCGCGTCGCTCGCGCTCGCTGCCACGGCCTGTGGTGGCACCAGTAGTGAAGCCGGAAGCGAGGGCGACAGCGAGAAGGGTCTCGCCATCGCCTACGACATCGGCGGCAAGGGCGACCAGTCCTTCAACGACGCCGCCTTCTCGGGCCTGGACAAGGCCAAGAAGGAGTTCAAGTACGAGACGGCCGACATCGAGCCCACCGAGGGCGAGACGGACGCCGACAAGGTGCAGCGCCTGACCTCGCTGGCCAAGCAGGGCTACAACCCCATCGTCGGTGTCGGCTTCGCGTACGGCCCCGCGATGAAGGAGGTCTCCGCGAAGTACCCGGACGTCAGCTTCGGCATCGTCGACTCGGTCGTCGAGGGCAAGAACGTGGCCTCCCTGGTCTTCGCCGAGAACGAGGCCTCGTACCTCGCCGGTGTCGCCGCCGCCAAGGCGACCAAGACGAACACGGTCGGCTTCGTGGGCGGTGTGGACATCCCGCTGATCCACAAGTTCGAGGCGGGCTTCAAGCAGGGCGTCGCCGACACGAACCCCAAGGTCAAGGTCCTCTCGCAGTACCTGACGCAGACCGCCGAGGAGGGCGGCTTCTCCAGCCCCGACAAGGGCAAGGCCGCCGCCGAGTCCCAGCTGGAGAGGAACGCGGACGTCGTCTACCAGGCCGCCGGTCTCTCCGGCCAGGGTGTGATCGAGGCCGCCGCCACGCAGAAGAAGTGGGCGATCGGCGTCGACTCCGACCAGTACGAGCAGCAGGCTCTCGCCAAGTACAAGAACTACATCCTGACCTCGGCGCTCAAGGACGTCGGCGGCGCCGTGTACGCGCTCGCCAAGTCCGTCGAGGACAAGAAGCCGCTGACCGGCGTGCAGACCTTCGACCTGAAGGTGGACGGCGTCGGCCTCTCCGAGGCCAACCCGGAGTACGCCAAGGTCGCGGGCCTCAAGGACGCGGTGGACAAGGCCAAGGCCGCCATCATCGACGGCACCATCAAGGTCAAGACCGCGTAACGATTGCTCGGCAGAGCTGGGGGAGGCAGGCGGGCGCCCATGGCGCCCGCCTGCTCGTCTTTCGCCGGGGCCCGCGATGTTGTTCACGGCCGGATAACAAGGTGAACGGCAGGGGTTTTCTCGTGGGTCTACGCGCGTTACTCTGCGGCGAAGCCAGCGCCCGAGTCCCCCGTCAGGCGCTTGTACGACAGGAGCACCAACTCATGCGCCGGGTTTCCCGCCTCGCCATCGCAGGCGCCGCGACCACCTCTCTCGCCCTCGCCCTGACCGCCTGTGGCGGCACCTCGACCTCCGCCTCCTCGGAGGCGGACGGCAACCAGGGCCTCGCCATCGCGTACGACGTCGGCGGCAAGGGCGACCAGTCCTTCAACGACGCGGCGTACGCGGGCCTGGAGCAGGCGAAGAAGGAGTTCGGCTACGAGACCACCGACGTCGAGCCCACCGAGGGCGAGACGGACGCCGACAAGACCCAGCGTCTGATCTCGCTGGCCAAGCAGGGCTACAACCCGGTGGTCGGCGTCGGCTACGCGTATGCGACGGCTGTGAAGGCGGCGGCGGAGAAGTACCCGGACACCACCTTCGGCATCGTCGACGACGCCACCATCGAGGCGAAGAACGTCGCGGACCTGGTCTTCTCCGAGGAGCAGGCCTCGTACCTCGCCGGTGTCGCCGCCGCCAAGTCCACGAAGACGAACACGGTCGGCTTCGTGGGCGGTGTGGACATCCCGCTGATCCACAAGTTCGAGGCGGGCTTCAAGCAGGGCGTCGCGGACACGAACCCCAAGGTCAAGGTCCTCTCGCAGTACCTGACGCAGACCGCGGAGGAGGGCGGCTTCTCCAGCCCCGACAAGGGCAAGACGGCCGCCGAGTCCCAGATCGAGAAGAAGGCCGACGTCGTCTACCAGGCGGCCGGTCTCTCGGGCCAGGGTGTGATCGAGGCCGCCGCCGCCAACAAGGTGTGGGCGATCGGCGTCGACTCCGACCAGTACCAGCAGGAAGCCCTCGCCAAGTACAAGAACCACATCCTCACCTCGGCGACGAAGGACGTCGCCAAGGCGGTGTACAACCTCGCCAAGTCGGTCGAGGACGGCAAACCCGCGACCGGTATCGTCAGGGGCGATCTCAAGGCAGGTCAGGTCGGCCTCGCGGACTCGAACCCGAAGTTCAAGGACAACACCGAGCTCCAGACAGCCATCACGACGGCCAAGGAGAAGATCATCAGCGGCGAGATCAAGGTCAAGACCAGCTGATCCGGCAGGACCACGAGCAGTGCGGCGGCCCCGAGTGGCCGCTGGTAACGCCGGGGTTACCTCCGCTGAACGGGGTACCGGGAGTCTGGCTCCCCGTACCCCGTTGTCGGCGGAGAATCGCCCCTCATCCGATGCCGTAGGGGCGCGCGTAGACGACCCCCTTCCCCAGGAGAGTGCGCCATCAACGCGTCCAGCAGCCCTCCGGCCGAAGCGGCGGGCGGTCAGGTGACCGCAGTCGAACTCGCCGGGATCACCAAGCGATTCCCCGGGGTCGTGGCCAACCACGACATCCACCTCAGCGTCCACAAGGGCACCGTCCACGCCCTCGTCGGTGAGAACGGCGCCGGCAAGTCGACCCTGATGAAGATCCTCTACGGCATGCAGAAGCCGGACGAGGGCACCATCAGGATCGAAGGCGAACAGGTCACCCTGCACAGCCCCGCCGACGCCATCGCCCGCGGCATCGGCATGGTGCACCAGCACTTCATGCTCGCCGACAACCTGACCGTCCTCGAGAACGTCGTGCTCGGCAGCGAGAAGCTGTACGGCATCGGCGGCAAGGCCCGCCGCAAGATCAAGGAGATCTCCGAGCGGTACGGCCTCGGGGTGCGCCCCGACCTCCTCGTCGAGGAACTCGGTGTGGCCGCCCGCCAGCGCGTGGAGATCCTCAAGGTCCTCTACCGCGGCGCCCGCACGCTGATCCTGGACGAGCCCACCGCCGTCCTCGTGCCGCAGGAGGTGGACGCCCTCTTCGCCAACCTGCGCGAGCTGCGGGCGGAAGGCCTGTCGGTCATCTTCATCTCCCACAAGCTGGGCGAGGTCCTCTCGGTCGCCGACGAGATCACCGTCATCCGGCGCGGTACGACGGTCGGTACGGCCGTGCCCGCGGAGACGAGCTCGCGTCAACTCGCCGAGATGATGGTGGGCAGCGAGCTGCCGACACCGGAGACAGCGGAGTCCACGGTCACCGACCGCCCCGTACTGACCGTCAAGGACCTGCGCCTGGAGATGGCCGGCGGCAAGGCCCTGCTCGACGACATCAGCTTCACCATCCACGCGGGCGAGGTCCTGGGCCTGGCCGGAGTCGAGGGCAACGGCCAGACCGAGCTGGTCGACGCGCTCATCGGCCTCAAGCACGCCGACTCCGGCACCATCGAGCTGGGGGAGGAAGAGGTCACCGCCTGGCCCACCCGCAAGCGCCGTGAGCAGGGCGTCGGCTACATCCCCGAGGACCGCCACCGCCACGGGCTGCTCCTGGAAGCCCCGCTCTGGGAGAACCGCATCCTCGGCCATGTCACCGAGCGGCCCAACGCCAAGGGCATCTGGCTCGATCCGAAGGCGGCGCAGGAGGACACCCGGCGCATCGTCGAGGCGTACGACGTCCGCACTCCCGGCATCGACGTCACGGCGGCCTCCTTGTCCGGCGGCAACCAGCAGAAGCTGATCGTCGGCCGCGAGATGAGCCACAAGCCGCGCTTCCTGCTCGCCGCCCACCCCACCCGCGGGGTGGACGTCGGCGCGCAGGCCGCGATCTGGGACCAGATACGCGAGGCACGCCGCGAGGGCCTCGCCGTCCTGCTGATCTCCGCCGACCTGGACGAGCTGATCGGCCTCTCCGACACCCTCCGGGTGATCTACAACGGCAGGCTGGTCGCGGACGCCGACCCGGCCACCATCACCCCGGAGGAACTCGGCTCGGCCATGACCGGCGCCGCCTCCGGACACCTCGAGAACGAAGAGCTCGCAGAGCAGCTCGAAGAGCAGGCAGAAGCCCCGGAAGACGAGGCCCGCTGATGAAGAAGTTCGACAAGGAGCGGCTGCTCCTCGCGGTGGCCGGTCCGGTCATCGCGCTGGTCGTGGCCGTGGCCCTGACCTCGATCGTGCTGGTCGCCTCCGGCAAGAACCCGGTCGAGCCGTACTCGCTGATGTTCGAGCAGGCCACGTTCTCCGACATCCAGGTGCTGATCATCAACCAGGCCTCGATGTACTACATCGCGGCTCTCGCGGTGGCCATCGGCTTCCGGATGAACCTGTTCAACATCGGTGTGGACGGGCAGTACCAGCTCGCCGCCATGATGGCCGCGATCGTCGGCGCCCATGTCGCGCTGCCGGCGGCCCTGCAGATCCCGCTGCTGATCCTCACCGCGGTCTTCACCGGCATGTTCTGGTCGGGCATCGCCGGTGTCCTCAAGGTCACCCGTGGCGTCAGCGAGGTCGTCGCGACGATCATGCTCAACGCGATCGCCACCTCCGTCATCGGCTACCTGTGGCTGCCCAACGTCTTCGGCGTCAAGGTCGGCAACAACAACACCACCGGCGAGATGCACGAGTCCGGCTGGATGCCCGGCATCGACATGGGCGCGGCCGGCGAGATCTACGGCTTCGTGGTCATCGCCGTACTGCTCGGCATCGGCTACTGGGTCATGCTCAACCGCACCCGCTTCGGCTTCGACCTGCGCTCCTCCGGCGCCTCGACGACCGCCGCGGCGGCCAGCGGAGTCGACCCCAAGCGCATGGTGGTCACCGCGATGCTGCTCTCCGGCGGTCTCGCGGGCATGGCGGGCCTGCCGATCCTGCTCGGCGACACCCACACGTACAGCCTCAACTTCCCCACCGGCATCGGCTTCCTGGGCATCGGCATCGCCCTGCTCGGCCGCAACAACCCGACCGGCATCGCCTTCGCGGCCCTGCTGTGGGCCTGGCTCGACAAGGCCTCGCCGGAGCTCGACTTCCACCACTACGACAAGGAAATCGCGGTCATCATGCAGGGCCTGATCGTGCTCTCGGTCGTCGTCTCGTACGAGGCCGTACGCGAATGGGGTCTGCGTCGCCAGCAGCGCCGCGTCGGCGCGGAAATCGCCGCGGGCCACGTCCTCGGCGCCACCGACGGCAACAACCTCAAGAAGGAGGTGGCTGGCCGATGACCACCGCAACCGACGTCAACCAGCCCACGCTGCAGCCCGCGGCACCCGGCGGCCGCCGGCTCACGCTCCCCGTCCTTCTGCTGGTCATCGCGGGCGCCCTGGCGCTGACCTCGATAGTCCGCATCATCACCGGTGCCGACGGCATCACCAACGTCAGCCAGATGTCCACCGCGCTCGAACTGGCCGTCCCGATCGGTCTCGCCGGCCTCGGCGGTCTGTGGGCGGAACGCGCGGGCGTCGTCAACATCGGCCTCGAGGGCATGATGATCCTCGGCACCTGGTTCGGCGCCTGGGCCGGCTACCAGTGGGGTCCGTGGACCGGCATCCTCGTCGGCATCATCGGCGGCTGCGTCGGCGGTCTGCTGCACGCGATCGTCACGATCACCTTCAACGTCAACCACATCGTCTCCGGTGTGGCCCTCAACATCCTGGCCCTCGGCGCCACCCGCTACCTCGCCCCGCTCGCCTTCGAGGGCACCCAGGGCGGCTCGGCCAAGCAGTCCCCGCCGGTCGAGTCCCTCGGCGACTTCACGGTGCCAGGCCTCTCCGACGGGCTCATCGACCTCAACCGCCAGGGCTGGTTCCTGATCTCCGACATCGCGGGCCTGCTCGGCGGACTGGTCACCAACGTCTCCTGGCTGACCCTGATCGCCGTCGCGCTGGTCCCCGCCACCTGGTGGATCCTGTGGCGTACGCCCTTCGGTCTGCGCCTGCGCTCCTGCGGCGAGAACCCGGTCGCCGCCGAGTCGCTCGGCGTGAACGTCTACAAGTACAAGTACCTGGCCGTGATCATCTCCGGCGGCCTGGCCGGCCTCGGCGGCGTCTTCCTCTCCATCGTGGCCAACCCCTTCTACCTGGAGGGCCAGGTCAGCGGCCGCGGCTACATCGGCCTCGCAGCGATGATCTTCGGCAACTGGATGCCCGGCGGACTCGCCATCGGCGCCGGCCTGTTCGGCTACACCGACAGCCTCAACCTGCGCGGCGGCGCCGAGAACGTGCACGCCCTGCTGCTGCTCGCCGCCATCCTGCTGGTCCTCGGCGCGATCTGGCTGGCGGTCAAGAAGAAGTACGTGGCCGCCGTGCTGACCCTGGTCGTCGGCGCGCTGGTCTTCACCTGGTACGCCGTCACCGACGAGGTCCCGAACCAGGTCGTCTCCGCCACGCCGTACGTCATCACGCTGCTCGTCCTCGCACTGTCCGCGCAGCGTCTGCGGATGCCGAGGGCGAACGGCATGCCGTATCGCAAGGGCCAGGGCAAGTGACCCCCGCCGTCGACTGGGAGGCCCTCCGGGAAGCGGCACGTGCGGCCATGTCCCGTGCGTACGCCCCGTATTCGGGCTTCCCGGTCGGCGCGGCGGCCCTGGTCGAGGACGGCCGCACGGTGTCGGGCTGCAATGTCGAGAACGCGTCGTACGGGCTCGGGCTGTGCGCCGAGTGCGGGCTGGTCTCGCAGCTCCAGCTCACCGGCGGCGGACGGCTGACGCACTTCACCTGCGTCGACGGCCAGGGCGAGATCCTGGTCCCGTGCGGGCGCTGCCGCCAGCTGCTGTACGAGTTCGGGGGCCCCGGTCTGCTCCTGGAGACCCCGGCGGGGATCGTGCCGCTGTCCGAGATGCTGCCGCAGGCTTTCGGGCCGGGCCATCTCAACAAGTGACAAGCGACGACAAGCGACAAGTGCATTCAAGTGCATCGTGGAAGGAAAGCCATGGCCATGGACGCCATCTCCGTCATCCGCACCAAGCGGGACCGTGGTGAGCTCAGCGACGAGCAGATCGACTGGGTCATCGACGCGTACACCCGTGGTGAGGTCGCCGACGAGCAGATGTCCGCCCTGGCGATGGCCATCCTGCTCAACGGCATGAACCGTGCCGAAATCGCCCGCTGGACGGCGGCGATGATCGCCTCCGGCGAGCGCATGGACTTCTCCTCGCTGTCCCGCCCGACGGCCGACAAGCACTCCACGGGCGGCGTCGGCGACAAGATCACGCTTCCGCTGGCACCGCTGGTGGCGGCCTGCGGGGCCGCCGTACCCCAGCTGTCGGGCCGCGGCCTCGGCCACACCGGCGGCACCCTCGACAAGCTGGAGTCGATCCCCGGCTGGCGGGCACTGCTCTCCAACGAGGAGATGCTGAACGTCCTGGACGGCGTCGGCGCGGTGATCTGCGCGGCGGGCGACGGCCTGGCCCCCGCCGACAAGAAGCTGTACGCGCTGCGGGATGTGACGGGGACGGTCGAGGCGATCCCCCTGATCGCCTCGTCGATCATGTCGAAGAAGATCGCGGAGGGAACGGGTTCGCTGGTCCTGGACGTCAAGGTCGGCACGGGCGCCTTCATGAAGACGCTCGACGACGCGCGCGAACTCGCCTCCACCATGGTCGGCTTGGGCACGGACCACGGCGTACGGACGGTCGCCCTGCTGACGGACATGTCGACCCCGCTGGGCCTGACGGCGGGCAACGCCCTGGAGGTCCGCGAATCCGTGGAGGTCCTGGCAGGCGGCGGCCCTTCCGATGTCGTCGAGCTGACCCTCGCCCTGGCCCGCGAGATGCTCGACGCGGCGGGCGTGAAGGACGCGGACCCGGCGAAGGCCCTGGCGGACGGTTCGGCGATGGACGCATGGCGCCGCATGATCACGGCCCAGGGCGGCGACCCGGACGCGCCCCTGCCGACGTCGAGGGAACAGCACGTCGTGATGGCCCCTTCCTCGGGCGTCCTCACCCGCCTCGACGCCTACGACATCGGCATCGCGGCCTGGCGCCTGGGCGCAGGCCGCGCCCGCAAGGAGGACCCGGTCCAGGCAGCCGCAGGCGTGGAGATGCACGCCAAGCCGGGCGACACGGTGACCGAGGGCCAGCCCCTGCTGACCCTCCACACGGACACCCCGGAACGCTTCGCGTACGCCCTGGAGGCGGTGGAGGGCTCGTACGAAGTCGGGGCGCCGGGAGCGGAGTTCGCGGCGGCGCCGGTGGTGCTGGAACGCATCGCCTGACCCGCACTGGGGATACGCGATACGCCTCCCAAGGTCGATGTGACCAGGGACGACGCGAGCTCACGCCGGCCCGGCGATGAGTTCCGTGCCGCCGCCCGGTCTACCGTTCGTGAACTCCATGACACCCGCCGTACTCGTGCTGCCCGGCTCCGTCACCCGTGATGACGTGCCCCGGCTGTGTGAGGACGTGCGCGCGAGACTGGAGGCGACCGGTGCCGGTGTCGTGGTCTGCGATGTCGCGGGCCTCGGTCCGCCCGGACTGACCACCGTCGACGTACTGGCCAGACTCCAGCTCGCCGCCCGCCGGGCCGGGGGCCGGATACGCCTGCGCGATCCGGACCCGGCGCTAAGCGCGCTGCTCGGCCTCGTCGGGATCAGCCTCGAGGTGGAGGGGCAGCCCGAAGAGCGGGAACCACCGCTTCGTGTCGAGGAAGCAGTGGAACCCCATGATCCGGCCCTCTGATATCTCCAGTACCTGCACGGCCCATGGCGTATAGCCGCCGTTCTCCGGATCCGGCTTGTACTGGGCGAAGCCGGGCAGACCGTTGACCTCTACCGGCACCAGGTGCGAGTTCGCACAGGGGGCGCCGAGCGTCGTCATAAAGCCTGTGATGTCCTCGGGTCCGCTCAGCCACAGGTCGAACGGCGGCATCGTCATCACGGCGTCCTCGTGCAGCAGCGCCGTCAGCGCCGTCATGTCGTACCCCTCGAACGCCGCCACATAGCGCTCCAGAAGCTTCTGCTGCTCCTCGTCCAGCGGGTCGGAGACGGCGCCCTCCGCCGCCGCGCCGTCGCGCTCCGCGAGGGTCGCTCGGGCCCGCTGGAGGGCGCTGTTGACCGAGGGAACCGTGCTGTCGAGCAGTTCGGCGACCTCGCTCGCCTTCCACTGCAGAACCTCGCGCAGGATCAGTACGGCCCGCTGTTTGGGCGGCAGTTGCTGGAGGGCGGCCATGAAGGCGAGGCGCACCGACTCCTTGGCCACCGCCGCCTCGGCCGGGTCGCTGGGTGTGGGCAGTACGCGGTTGTCCGGCATGGGTTCCAGCCAGGTGTTGTCCGGGCGCGGGGTCAGCGCCGCCTGCGCCAGTGGCGTCGAGTCCGTCAGGTCCATGGGGCGGGCCCGCTTGTTGCCCGCCGTCAGCATGTCCAGGCATACGTTCGTCGCGATTCGGTACAGCCACGAGCGCATCGAGGAGCGGCCCTCGAACTTGTCGTAGCTGCGCCAGGCGCGCACCAGTGTGTCCTGAACCGCGTCCTCCGCCTCGAAGGACGAGCCGAGCATCCGGTAGCAGTACCCCGTCAGCTCGACCCGGTGCTTCTCCAGCCGGACGTCGAGATCCGCCGTCGTCACCGTACCGTCGCTCATGGCCAACCCACCCCTGTGGCTCAATTCCTCGCACGCACCTTTGCGCGCCGCACTTCGGAAGCTATCGCAGCCGCACCATGGCCGAGGTGGCACCCATTGCCGACAAGGTCACCTCGTACTTCTACGCCCTGCTCTTCGTGCGCTACCCCGACCTGCGCCCGCTGTTCCCGGCCGCGATGGACACCCAGCGGGACCGGCTGCTCAAGGCGCTGTTGACCGCGGCCGAACACATCGACAACACCGAGGTCCTGGTCGCGTACCTGCAGAACCTCGGCCGCGGGCACCGCAAGTACGGCACCCGCCCCGAGCACTACCCGGCTGTCGGCGAGTGCCTCATCGGCTCCCTGAGCCGGTACGCCTCAGCGGTCTGGGACGAGGAGACCGAGGCGGCCTGGGTCCGGACGTATACGACGATCTCGCAGATCATGATCGATGCGGCGGCCGCGGACGAGCTGCTGGCCCCGGCCTGGTGGCACGCCGAGGTCGTCTCGCACGACCTCAGAACCCCCGATGTCGCCATCCTCACGGTCCGCCCAGACCAGCCGTACTCCTTCCTCGCCGGGCAGTACACCACCCTGGAGACTCCCTGGTGGCCGCGGATCTGGCGGCACTACTCCTTCGCCTCGGCACCCCGCTCCGACGGCCTGCTGTCCTTCCATGTGAAGGCGGTTCCGGCGGGCTGGGTCTCCAACGCGCTCGTGCACCATGCCCGGCCCGGCGACATCATCCGGCTCGGTCCGCCGGCCGGCTCGATGACCGTCGATCACACCACGGACAGCGGGCTGCTCTGCCTGGGCGGCGGCACCGGGATCGCCCCGATCAAGGCACTCGTCGAGGACGTCGCCGAGCACGGCGAGCGGCGCCCGGTCGAGGTTTTCTACGGTGCCCGCACCGATCACGACCTGTACGACATCGACACGATGCTGCGGCTCCAGCAGATCCACCCCTGGCTCGCGGTCCGCCCCATCGTGGACCAGCAGGCTCACGTCCAGCTTCCTGACGCCATACGGGAGTACGGGCCGTGGAACGAGTTCGACGCGTATCTCTCGGGCCCGCCCGGCATGATCCGCAGCGGTGTGCACACGCTGAGAGACATCGGAATCCCGTCCGAGCGGATACGCCACGACTCGGTTGAGGAACTCGTCGCGGCCGTGGACTGATCCCGCCGCCCACCTGAGGAGCGGGCGTCAGCCCAGGTCGGGCGCCTGCAGTGCTCGTACGCCCTCGATGTTGCCGTCCAGATAGTGTCGCAGCGACAGCGGTACGAGATGGACGGAGGCGATCCCGACCCGGGTGAAGGGAATGCGTACGATCTCGTACTCGCCGCTCGGCTCGTCGATCTCGGGGCCATGGCGCTGGGCGGGGTCCATCGATTCCAGCCGGCATACGAAGAAGTGCTGCACTTTTACACCGGTCGCGCCACCGTCCTCACCGATGTGCTCGACGGTGTCTACGAAGCAGGGCACCACGTCGGTGATTTTGGCGCCGAGCTCCTCGTGCACTTCACGATGGAGCGCGTCAACGACGGTCGTGTCATCCGGCTCGACCCCGCCGCCGGGCGTCAGCCAGTAGGGATCCACGCCGGGCTTGGTTCGCTTGATCAAGATCAAGTCATCGCCGTCCAGAAGGACGGCGCGGGCGGTGCGCTTGACCACGGGTCGGACGGTCATGGAAGAAATGTGGCCCGGCTGGTTCCACGTGAAACATCGCCCTCAGGACCAGTCGGTGGCGGCCCGAAGCAACCATTCGTGCGCCCGCGCGATATGCGGCATGGCGAGCGTGCCAGTGCGTACCACCAGGAAGTACGTACGCAGCGGGGGCACCGCGGGATCGAGGAGTGCCACCACGTCGCCGCACTCCAGCGCCGATGCGCACAGATAGCGGGGCAACACCGCGAGCCCCGCGCCGGTGATCGCGCAGGCGAGGACCGCGCGCAAGTCGGGGACGATGACGGTGCCCGACGCTGCCGGGCGCGAGTCGAAGACGGCGGCCCAGTAGCGGGCGACGAACGGCAGCGACTCGTGCACCTCCACGACGGGGAAGTTCTCCAGAGCGGGCGCGCCCTCACACAGCGACTTTTCGGCGCCGATCCGGGCCTTCCAGCGCGGCGAGGCGACCAGGACGTGCTCCTCGTCGCAGAGCGGAGTCGCCGTGAGCAGGGCACCGCGCGGACGGGCCGTACTGATGGCGAGATCGTGATGTCCGGCGGCGAGCCCCTCCAACGTCTCCTCGGCATTGCCGAAGGAGGCCCGCAGAGCGAGGCCCTGGCCGTCCTCCCCGGTCAGCTCTGTCAACGCGGGCAGGGCGCGCTCGGCGGTGAACTCCGGCGGTCCGGCCAGGTGAAGGGTGCGTACGGACGAGGCTTCGTCGACGCCGGTCTCGGCGATCTCCACAAGAGCGTCCAGATGCGGGGCGGCCTTGTGGGCGAGTTCGTCGCCGATGGTCGTGGGGGTCACGCCGCGGGCCTGGCGCAGGAAGAGAGGCCGTCCCAGCTGACGTTCGAGGGTGCGGATCTGAGAGGTGACGGCCGGCTGCGAGAGGCCGAGCAGCGCGGCGGCGCGGGTGAAGGAGCCGGCCCGGTGCACGGTCACGAAGGTCCGTAGCAAGGCCAGATCCATGGTGTGTCGCCCCTCTCTCCAGCCCCACGGCAGCGCTCAACTATAAATAAGTCGATAGGTCGCTGTCGCTACTGTGATTGGACACTGACACAGAGTCAACTAGCCTTGTTCGCGCGGTTCTTCGCGCGCAGAACCGGGACGGTCCGAGCCACGAGGGGGGAGGCTCGGACCGTCCGCCGTCTGTACCCGTGTTACTGACCGGTCGCTCAGGAAGCCGTCACCGTGCCGACTCGTCGAGGGCGCGCAGCACATCCGCCACCAGGTCCCTGGGATCCTCGGCGCCGACCGAGAACCGGATGAAGCCCTCCTCGACCGCGTCCCCGCCCCAGCGGCCGCGCCGCTCGGCCGTGGACCGCACCCCGCCGAAGCTCGTTGCATCGTCCACCAGGCGCAGCGCCTCGAGAAAACGCTCGGCACGCGCGCGCGTGGACAACGAAAACGACACCACACACCCGTAGTGCCTCATTTGCTGCGAGGCGATCTTGTACGAGGGATCGTCGGGCAGCCCCGGATAACGCAACCCTGTCACTTCGTCCCGGCCGCGCAGCACCTCGGCCAGTGCCATGGCGCTGGCGTTCTGCCAGTCGACGCGCAGCTGGAGCGTGGCGATGGAGCGGTGTGCCAGCCAGGCCTCCATCGGCCCCGGAATCGCTCCGACGAGCTTGCGCCAGCGCCGTACGGCGGCCATGGCCGAAGCGTCGCCACCAATGACGTAGCCCAGAAGGATGTCCCCGTGCCCGGTGAGCTGCTTGGTGCCGCTGGCCACCGAGAAGTCGGCGCCGAGTTCCAGCGGCCGCTGCCCGAGCGGGGTCGCCAGGGTGTTGTCGACGGCGACCAGGCAGCCACGCGCGCGTGCCGCCTCAGCCAGCCGCCGGATGTCACACACATCGAGCCCCGGGTTCGACGGAGTCTCGAGCCACAGCAGCTTCGCGCCGTCGACAACCTCGAGCTGGGCGTCGCCGCCGGTCGGCGCGGTGCGCACCTCGATGCCGTACGCCTCGAGCTGCGCGCGTACGAGCGGCAGCACCTGATAGCCATCGCTGGGCAGCACGACCGCGTCGCCCGCTCGCAGCTGCGAGAAGAGGACCGCCGAGATGGCCGCCATACCGGAGGCGAAGACAAGCGTTTCGACGCTGTCCTGTCCAGGCGCCTCCAGCTCGCCGATGGCGCGCTCAAGGCGGTTCCACGTCGGGTTCTCATCGCGGCCGTACGTGTACGGGCCCGTGACCTCGCCAGGCAGGTGGTAGTGGGCGGCGAAGACCGGCCCCGGCAGGGCCGGCTCGTGCTTGACGGGGTCGGGCAGCCCGGCCCGCACCGCGCGCGTGCCGTCACCCACCCCAGTACCGGAATCCGTCATGCGGCCCGTCCCTCCACCTGCTCCTGAACCGCAGCGAGCAGCCCCACACTCGCCGCCTCCACCATCTCAAGGCACTCCTCGAAGCCGTCCATGCCGCCGTAGTAGGGGTCAGGTACGTCGAGGTCGTGGCCTGCGGATTCATCAGAAGGGGCGTGCGAAGCACTCCTTGAGGGGTGGTGTTCGGGCGACGGGCGGGAGTACGAGCGCAGCAGCCGGACCTTCTCCGCTTCCGCTGAGGTCGGCGCGAGGCGTCGCAGGGCCTCCAAATGGCCAGTGTCGAGCGCGATGACCAGGTCGAGCCGGGCGAACCACGAGGCCCGGAACTGGCGGGCAGTGTGGTCGCAGTCGTAGCCGTTCGCCTCCAGGACGGAGACCGTACGCGGGTCGGCGCCGTCACCCTCATGCCAGCCGCCGGTGCCGGCGCTGTCCACCTCGACCAGTCCGTCGAGCCCGGCCTCCGCCACACGTGCGCGGAAGACGGATTCGGCCATCGGGGAGCGGCAGATGTTGCCGGTGCAGACAAAGCACACGCGATAGGGCATCAGGATCGCTCAGTCCTTGTCGGGGAGGACGACATTCAGCGCCCAGGAGACGATCGAGATGATCAGGCCGCCCAGGACGGCGGTCCAGAATCCCTCGACATGGAAGCTCAGGTCGAGCTTGTCCGCGAGCCATGAGGTGAGCAGCAGCATCAGAGCGTTGATCACCAGGGTGATCAGGCCGAGAGTGAGGATGAACAGCGGGAAGGTGAGCACCTTCACGATCGGCTTGACCAGGAAGTTCACCAGGCCGAAGACCAGTGCCACGAGGAGCAGGGTGCCGATCTCCTTGCCCGTGCTGTCGCCGGTCAGGGTGATTTTGTCGAGAAGCCAAACGGCGACGGCGAGAGCGCCCGCGTTGGCGATCGTCTTGACTACGAAATTCTTCATGTGTCTGATCGTGGCAGACGAGATCGGTAACGAGTGCGGACGAGGGCGATGAAGGCATTCCGGCTGGACGAACTGGAGGCGGAACGCGCCGCCAACGACGGTGCGTATCTCCAGTTTCTACGCGAGAAGAACATGTCGGTCGGCCTGTACGCGCTGAACGCGGGCACGCAGGACCCGCAGCAGCCCCACCGCCAGGACGAGGTGTACTTCGTCGTCAGCGGCCGTGCCGCGATCACGGTGGGCATGGAGACGACGCAGGTGGCGCGCGGCAGCGTCGTCTATGTGCCCGCGGGGGTGGCCCACAAGTTCCACCACATCAGCGAGGATCTGCGGGTTCTGGTGGTCTTCTCTCCGCCCGAGAGCTGAGGTCCCGTCTCAGGGTTCCCTAGGGGAACGATCAGGGGAGGACAAGGGGTGCCGAGCCTCCGTCGGCACCCCTGTCGCGCCTAGCATCGAAGGCAGGACATTCGAGACTCGTCGACCCCTCAGCAGGGGCGGCGGGCAGAGAGACAAGGAAACAAGAGCGATGCGTGAGATCTTCGCGGGGATGCCGTGGTGGGTGAAGTGGGTCGTGGTGCCGGTCATCGCTCTGGTCGTGTTCGGCGGAGTGATAGCGAGCGTCGTCGGGTTCGTGATCGGCCTGCTCTTCAAAGTGCTGGTGTTCGTGGCGCTGGTCGGCGGAGTCATGTACGTCGTACGGAAGTTCATGGCGAGCTCGTCATCGCGAAGCGACTGGTAGAGCGCCTGGTGGAGCAGGTCGTGGAGTAGGTCGTGTGTGGCGGAAGCGAGCGGAGGGGCTTCCGCCGGGGTTGCCGACAATCGGTCGGCAATAACAGGAATCAACGATTCCCTCGGGGGAGGGAAGTTTCGGGCCAGGCCGTCCGCGAGCGGTGGCGGACGGTTAAAGTCCGGAATTCGACGCGGGGTTGATCCCCGCGGGCGGCGCACAGACCCCTCCCGTGACACCCCCGCACGGGTGGCCCCCTCGCGCTTAGGGAGTGACCCTTGGCCACTGCTGACACCGCATCCCCAGAAGAGAACGCCCCCTCCACTGAGCCGAACCCCACGACACTCATCGGATCCGTGCAGCGTGCGATGCGCCTCCTGGAATCCGCCGCCCAGCACGAGCACGGGGCGCCCGCCAAGCAGCTGGCCCGCGAGGCCCACCTCGCGCTGCCCACGGCGTATCACCTGCTGCGCACCCTGGCGCACGAAGGGTATCTGCGCCGCGACAAGGGTCTGTTCTTCCTCGGTGAGGCGGCCGAGCGGCTCAGCAGCAGCGCGGCCCGGCAGAAACGTCGCAGCACGGTTGTCGAGGCGCTCGCGCAGTGGCGCGATTCGATCGGGGTGCCCGTGTACTACGCGATCTACCGAGAGGGCGAGATCGACGTCCAGTGCGTCGCCGACACCCCCGCCAATCCGGCGGTCGAGGAGTGGGCCGACTTCCGCGAGACCGGGCACGCCCACGCAATCGGCCAGTGCCTGCTGTCCCAGCTCGACGAGGAGGCCCGCCGCGACCACCTCGACCGGTATCCCGTGCAGTCGATCACTCCGTACACGGTGCGTGACAATCACATTCTGTTGCGGCGCCTCGACGGGACCAAACGCATGCAGCCCGTGGTCGAGCGTCAGGAATACGCGTTGGGGACGGTCTGCGCCGCGATTCCGATCATCGCGGGCACCACGGTCGGCTCGATGGCCATCTCACTGCCCGCCCACCAGGCGGACCGACTGCTGCCGGCGGCACGGCAGTTGCAGAACGAGATCGGCAGGCTGCCAGGGACGCTCGCCCTCTCTATCAGCATCTGAAAACTCACTCCTTGTGATCTGGTGTGTACGTTCAGCAAGATGCCAGCAGTGTCAGGTGGATGGTTCCTGGCCAGTCGACGTCAGACGGCGGGGTAGGCGATGCGCGAGTCAGTAGTACAGGCAGAGATCATGATGAGCTTTCTTGTGTCGGAGGAGCTCTCCTTCCGCATCCCGGTGGAGCTTCGATACGAGACCTGTGATCCCTACGCCGTGCGGCTGACTTTCCACCTGCCCGGCGATGCCCCGGTGACCTGGGCGTTCGGCCGGGAGCTGCTGATCGACGGCGTGGGGCGACCGTGTGGGGTCGGTGATGTGCACATCTCGCCCGCCGGCTCGGAGGGGTTCGGTGATGTGCTGATCCGGCTCCAAGTGGGCGTCGACCAGGCGCTGTTCCGCTGCGGTGCGGTGCCGCTCGTGGCGTTCCTCGACCGCACGGACAAGCTGGTGCCACTGGGCCAGGAGCACTCCCTCGCCGACTTCGACACACATCTCGACGAGGCCCTGGACCGCATCCTGGCGGAGGAACAGAGCGCGGGTTGAATCGTACGGTGCACAGGGTGCCGTAACGCTTCAGCGCTTGCGGCGGCGGCCCTTCCCCCCGAGTACCGGCGTCCTGACGCCCGCTTGTGCCTGCTCCGGTGCTCGTGCCGACGTCGGCGTCTGTGCCTCAGACGCAGAGCCGGGGCGGTCCGCCGAGACCACGAGAGCGGCCAGGGCCGTAGTGACCGGCACGGAGGCGACCAGGCCGATTGAGCCGACGAGCGTGCGCACGATCTCCTCGGCGACCAGCTCACTGTTGGCCACCGTCCCTACGCCGCTCTGAGCGATGGAGAACAGCAGCAATAGGGGAAGTGCGGCGCCCGCATACGCGAGGACGAGCGTGTTGACCACGGACGCGATGTGGTCCCGGCCGATACGGATGCCCGCGCGGTACAGCCCGCGCCGACCCATCGACGGATTGGCCGCGTGCAGCTCCCAGACCGCCGACGTCTGCGTCACCGTTACATCGTCGAGTACACCGAGCGAACCGATGATGACGCCCGCGAGCAGCAGACCGCTCATGTCGATGCTCGGATAGAGGCCATGGATCAGACCGGTGTTGTCGTCCGTGTTGCCGGTGAGCGCGGACCAGTCGATGAACAGTGACCCGAGAATCCCGATCAGCAGGAGCGAGACCAGGGTGCCGAGCACCGCGACCGATGTTCGGGCGGACAGTCCATGGCAGGCGTAGAGGGCGATCAGCATGATCGCGCTCGCCCCGACGACCGCCACTACCAGGGGATTCGAGCCCTGAAGTATCGCGGGCAGGATGAAGAACGTCAGAAGAAGGAAGCTGACGGCCAGCGAGATCAGCGCCATGACTCCGCGCATCCGGCCCACCACGACCACGGCGATCGCGAAGATCCCTGCAAGCAGCGCCATCGGGAGCCTGCGGTTCACGTCGGTGACCGAGTACTGGAGGTCCCTGGGGGCGTCGGGCGCATACGCCACGATCACCTCCTGCCCCTGGCTCAGCTGCCGAGACGAGTCCGGCTGGACGATCTCCGTGAAGGTACGGCCCTTGTCCTTGCCGGTGTCGACCCGGACCGTCGCCTTCTTGCAGACGCCGGTCGCCTGCTGCTGAGCGGAGGATCCCTCGGCGGTCGAGGTGTCGCCGGTCGGCGTTCCACCCGAGGCATTGACGGACTTGCAGTCCACCTCGTCGACCTTGGTCACCGTGGCCTGCTGGGTCTGCCGGTCGAAACCGACGCCGGTGCGTTCATGGGGTGGGGCACCGCCGGGCCACAGCACGGCCAGGCCCACGACGACCGCCGTGGCGAAGGGAATCAGCACCGCGGCGATGACCTTGCGCAAGTGTTTGGAGACGGGGGCTGGAGGGCCATGGCCATGGCTATGTGCATGGCTGTGGCCATGACCGTCGCCGGAGCCGTGGTTGTCGCCGGGGCCGGGCCCCTGCGGCGGTTCGGACGGGGGAAGCGGGGGCTGATGCGTTGTAGTCACCGACCGATCATCGCAAGAACAGAAGGGGCCCACTGTTCAGCGCGCCCAACATGACGCTAGCGTGGAGGGACCTTTTGCACACGCGGGAGCTCGGAGCACCGGGCTGAGAGGGCGCTGACCTCCGTCCCAGCGATGTTTCACGTGGAACATCGCCGTACGGAAACCGCTGCGTCGACCGCTGAACCTGTTACCGGGTAATGCCGGCGTAGGGAGTAGGTCTCATGACCAACAAGGACGTACGCACGCCTGCCTCGAGCCAGACGGACGGGGACTCTGCCTCGTCCGGGAACGGCGAGGCCGGGAAGTCCATCGGCTGGCACAAGGCGTATGTCGAGGGTTCGCGCCCCGACCTACGGGTGCCGGTCCGTCAGGTGCACCTCACCAACGGGCAGTCAGTCACCCTGTACGACACCTCCGGCCCGTACACCGATCCGACCGTCGACACCGATGTCCGCAGGGGTCTGGCGCCGCTTCGTGAGAACTGGATCATCGCCCGCGGCGACACCGAGGAGTATGCGGGCCGTCCCATCCGCCCAGAAGACGACGGGATCAAGCACACGTCGCCGCGTGGCGGACTGCGCAACCTCGACGCAGTCTTCCCGGGACGTCCGCGCCAGCCGCGCCGGGGCCGCAGCGGTACGGCCGTCACACAACTTGCGTACGCACGACGCGGCGAGATCACACCGGAAATGGAATTCGTGGCGGTCCGCGAGAACGTCGACCCCGAGGTCGTACGCGAGGAGATCGCCGCAGGACGAGCCGTGCTGCCCGCGAACGTCAACCACCCGGAGATCGAGCCGATGATCATCGGCAAGCGATTCCTGGTGAAGGTGAACGCCAACATCGGCAACTCGGCGGTCACTTCCTCCATCGAGGAGGAGGTCGAGAAGATGACCTGGGCGACCCGCTGGGGCGCCGACACGGTCATGGACCTGTCCACCGGCCGCAATATCCACACCACCCGCGAGTGGGTGCTGCGCAACTCCCCCGTCCCCATCGGCACGGTCCCGCTCTACCAGGCGCTCGAGAAGGTCGACGGTCGCGCCGAGGAGCTGACCTGGGAGATCTACAAGGACACGGTCATCGAGCAGGCCGAACAGGGCGTGGACTACATGACCGTGCACGCGGGCGTGCGCCTGCCGTACGTACCGCTCACCGCGAACCGCAAGACCGGCATCGTCTCGCGTGGCGGCTCGATCATGGCGGCCTGGTGTCTCGCGCACCACAAAGAGTCGTTCCTCTACGAGAACTTCGAAGAGCTGTGCGAGATCCTGGCGGCCTACGACGTCACGTACTCGCTCGGCGACGGGCTGCGGCCCGGCTCGATCGCGGACGCCAACGACGCAGCCCAGTTCGCGGAGTTGAGGACGCTCGGGGAACTCAACACGATCGCCAAGCGTTTCAACGTACAGACCATGATCGAGGGCCCGGGACATGTCCCGATGCACAAGATCAAGGAGAACATCGACCTTCAGCAGGAGATCTGTGATGAAGCTCCGTTCTATACGCTCGGCCCGCTGACGACGGACGTCGCGCCGGCGTACGACCACATCACCTCCGGCATCGGTGCTGCGATGATCGCCTGGTGGGGCACGGCCATGCTCTGCTATGTCACGCCCAAGGAACACTTGGGCCTACCCAACCGTGACGACGTCAAGACAGGCGTCATCACCTACAAGATCGCGGCCCATGCAGCGGACCTCGCCAAGGGACACCCGGGCGCACAGGAGTGGGACGACGCCTTGTCGGACGCCCGCTTCGAGTTCCGCTGGGAGGACCAGTTCAACCTGGCCCTCGACCCTGACACGGCCCGGGAGTTCCATGACGAAACCCTCCCGGCCGAGCCCGCCAAGACGGCTCACTTCTGCTCGATGTGCGGGCCGAAGTTCTGCTCGATGAAGATTAGCCAAAGCATCACAGAGCAGTTCGGCGGTACGGCTGCTGCCGGGGCGTCTCCCGAGGAGGTCGCTGAGGGGATGCTGCAGAAGTCGAAGGAGTTCGCGGCGAGCGGGAACCGGGTGTACCTGCCGATCGCAGACTGAGCTCACCTGCCGGTGGTCCGTGCTCTCTGGTCGGTCTTACAGCCGACCGGGAGTGCAGACCACCGCGTCTCCCCGACCTCAACTTCTGCTCTGAACTTCACTTTTCCGAGGCTGGAGGAAGCGGCAAGGGTCATGCTGCTTCGCATGAAGTCGAAGATGAAGCGGATCGCCTTCACCGTGGTCCTTGCACTGGCAGTTACCGGGTACGTCCTCCTGCTGTGGCACGGCCCCTGGTGGGTCGATGGAGCCCACCTCCGCAGCAAGGACCTTCAACCTGCTGACGGCGTCGTCATCACCGGCTTCCGCACCATGCTCGTTGCGCTTGGCGTGGGGGCGGTAGCGGCTGTCAGCCTCTACTACACGCATCGCAACCACGTCTTGGGTCTGCGGCAATACGAGCAAGTTCAGGAGCAGTTTGAGCATACGAGGATCCGTGATCAAGAACAGTCTGAACTAATCCGTGAAGGCCAGGTCACGGAAAGGTACGTTGAAGCGATTAAGCTGCTGGCGTCCGAGAACCTCACGGAACGACTCGGCGGCATCTACGCGCTAGAACGAATCATGAGGGACTCCAAGAAAGATCACGCAACCGTCATCGAAGTGCTGGCCGCCTTTGTCCGAGAGCGCGCCGCCGCTGGGAACGAAGAGGGCGCTGACGAGAAGGACGTCAAGCCTGATGAGGACGTACAGGCTGCGCTAACTGTCCTTGGGCGGCGACCGATCCATGGTGACGGCCCCTCATACATCGACCTTCGTCACACAGATCTCCGTGGTGCGGACTTGAGCGATGCCAAGCTCGATCAGGTCGACCTGAGGGGCGCCCGCTTGCAGCGGGCTCACTTCGCACGAGCCTTTCTGCGGGATGCGGTCTTCCAGGGCGCTGCACTTCACAAGGCCGACTTCTCCTTCACACACCTCAACGGCGCGATCTTCTACCAGGCTGGTATGGAGGAAACCGCGCTATGGCAGGCCGACGCGAGGAATGCCGTCTTCTCTTACGCCAATATGGAGCGGGCTCGGCTGAGGGAAGCCAACCTTCAGGGCGCTGCCTTCCTTCACACTCAAGTGCCGTCCGCTGAGTTTCACGACGCTGACTTTACGGGTGCCGTTCTCAAGGACGTAGATCTGTCCCGTTCTGAAGGCTTGCGGATCGAACAACTTTCCGTTGCAGTACTGGCTGATATCAAAGACCTTCCTCCAAGTATTGGTTTCGAAGAGCTTGAGAAGGCCAAAGGGAGCCTCTCCTCAATTCGAGCTCGTGAGTGATGTGCCTGGGCGCGTAGTGGGCGGCTGGGTAGCAAGCCTCCTTATGTCACTCGGCAGAAGAGGGTGAGCTTGCGGGCATGGGTATACCACCGCCTCCTGGCCACGGGGTGGCCGACCTCCTCGAGCAGCAGACGGGGGCATCATGTGAGGAAGTTTACGTGGCGCTTAAGCTGTTCTCGCACTTGTCAGGCGAGGTGATCTACGGCCGGTAATCTTCGGTAATGAACGATGGCTGGCATTATGGCGCACTGCTAATGTCCATCCGCTGGTGTCACCCCCGGGGGATTAGGTGGTTTTCCGATGCTGGCCAATGTCGTTTGTGCCTTTTCGTCGATAAGATGGGTTATCAGGTGCTGGGCCGCCCCGAAGAGAACTGCCCAAGCGAGGATCTGTATCGGCGTGTCCAGTGCGCTCAGTCCGGGAAGGAACGCGCCACTGATGAACACAACGCCAACAAAAGCCGATAGCGCTCCTAGGGGAAATTTCAGCGTGGCCGCCGCCAGGGGTAGGGCATATGGGGACGTGTGGCTGTCATGTATCCTTCTTAGGGCCGCAATTGTCGTCAGTGCGGCGCCGATAAGTCCAGCGAGCTCAACCGAGAGGACGTCCAAGGGGTCGGCATAGTCGTCCAGGAAGCGTTTCCCATCGGCTGCTTCACTGTTGAGAACATTTTCCGCCCCCGTAGGACAGACGACCACTCTTTCAGGCATTCTATTAGGAGGATCATCGACGATTAGGTCACCCTTCTGTGGGTGATCAAAGCACATGCTCAGGGTCTGTGGATCGATGGCACCCCAAACGGCGATCAATACCGCGAACACCATGGTGAATCCGGTCGCCACCCACAAAATGTTGGTGAATATTCGAACTCGCCTCGTTCTTATGTCGAGTGCCCAGTAGGAAATACCGAGTGCCTGAACCACGATGAATCGATCCTGTGGCGATATAACTCCTTTCCCGTGGTGAGAGGTCTTACATTCACCGACCGATTGTCCGGACGCGCATGAATCTTTACAGTGCGGAGTGCATCTAAGCTCATTTAGGACATTCTCTGCTTGGTCTCGCTGCGGACTGCCCTCCTGGAGGTAATTTTGCACCATCGCCTTGACGTAGCTACCGCGAGCTCGCAGTTCATCGTCCGAACTTAGAGCAAGAAGATTCACTTCGGCGGCGCGCACATTGGCCCATATTCGTTCTAGCTTATTGGCCCTCTTGAACCGGTTGAACCATCGTTGCTTTTCTATGCATGACGCTTCTGCAATCCTTAGATGCTTCCTGACGCCAGCGATGAGTTTTCTCCGTTCGCAATCCTCTCCTTCCTCATCCCTGCATTCCTGGCGGTCAATCTCTGTTCGTAGATAGGAAATCCAGGCAAGGGGAAGTTCGAGCCAGGGGGCCTTGGAGCTTGCCTGTTCTGCCGTCCGCTCAGTGACACTCTCCACTGCCCTTTCAGCAGCAAGATCGGCCGCGCGCTGCACTTTTTTATCTCCCCGGCTTCCTAGCCAGCGGGCTTTCTTCTTGGTCCTTGGGGTCTGTTTCTCAGGCACCGGAGTTACCTCATCTGACTGAGATAGATCACTGGCAGGCGGCAGTGGCACCCGCCACCGCGCTTTCCAGTACGACATGGCGGGAAGTCCCCGGCGCGACGATTACTCCATCCGGGTGAGCGCGGAGGTTGCTATGCGTGCAGGCGTTGCCTCCCCCGGAAGCGGCGAACTCGACCAGGGCCGTGAACGCTCTACACGTCCTCGTCCGAGCTATGGGCAGCAGGTACGGTCGTGGTCGTGTCCGGCGTGCGTCGGGTTGGTCACCCGTTGGCGTGCGCTGGTTGATCGCGCGCGACTAGGGGAGCTGGTGCGGGCATGGCGGTTGACGCTGCTCGGGGTTCGGAAGAGGGGTTCACGTCGGCGGGGGCTACGCGGGTGATGGCTGCCGCGTGCCGGGCTGCGGGGCTCGACGACAGAGGCGCGGAGTTGATCCGCCTCGGGGAGAACGCGTTGTTCCGGCTGGCCTCGGCTCCGGTGATCGTGCGTGTGGCCCGTGGGGAAGAGTGGCTGCCGAAAGCGCGTGTCGAGGTGGCCGTTTCGCGGTGGCTGGCAGAGGAGGGGTTCCCTGCGGCTCGTATCGTTGAGGATCTTGAGCAGCCGTTCGTGATCGAGGGGCACCCGGTGACGTTCTGGCATCTGATCGTTGAGGGTGATCGGAAGGCGACCTATGGGGAGTTGGGGGGCGTCCTGCGGGATCTGCACTCTCTGAGGGTGCCGGACGGGCTTGAGCTGCCCTCGTTCGAGCCCTTCGACAAGCAAGACTTGCGGCTCAACCGGGCCGTGATCCCGGAGGATGACAAGGTCTTCCTGCGGAAGCGGTGGCGGGAACTGCAAGACAAGTACGCGGAGTTGCGGTTCGAGACTCCCAAGGGCCCGGTGCACGGTGATGCTCATGTGCAGAACCTCATGGTGGACGATCAAGGGCAAGTGATCCTGATCGACTTCGAAGCCTTCTGTTTCGATCACCCGGAGTGGGACCTGATGGTCACCGCTGTGGAGCACCACAGCCTTGGGTGGCAGACCGACGAGCAGTACGCCGACTTCGTCGCCGCGTACGGGCGGGACCTGTACGACTGGGAGGGGTACGAGACGCTGCGTGGCCTGCAAGAGTTCGGCATGACGACGTGGCTCATGCAGAACGTGCAGGAAGACGAGCAGACGGCGGCCGAGTACCGCCGGCGCATCGCCGGGCTGCGCAATGACGACGCGCCTCGGGACTGGCGGCCCTGGTAGCGGCTACTCGTCGTCCTCCAGGCGGGCGAGTGCGTCGTGCACCTGGTCGTTGAAGGCGGCCACGATCGGGTTCGCCGCGTGAGTGCTGACCTCGCGCTGGAAGTCGGTTACGTAGCGCTGGAAGCGTGACGACTGAAGGGTGTCACCGCCCTCAAGGGCCAGACCGGCTGTCGTGACGGCGGCTTCCAACTCGCCGTTCAGTAGCTGGCTCTGGGCGAGCACCATGCGGCAGAACCCGAGTGTGCGGGCGTACTTCGGGTCGGTCCTGTCCACTGCCCGCTGGGCGTATTCGACGGCGTCGCGGCGCTCTTTGAGGTCGCGGAGGCAGTGGCAGATCTCGCCTTCGAGCTCGGCGGCGTCCATGTAGCTGAGCCAATCCGGGTCCGTGGCGGTGTCGGCGCGCTCGAAGTAGCGTTCGGCGTCGTTCATGGCTCGGCCAGCTCCGCGGGCGTCTCCAGCGTTGGCCAGAGCGCGGGCTTCGTGGGCCGCGAACAATGACATGGCGCGGGGTGTGGACTGCCCCTTGCCGCCTTCCAGGGAGGCGCGCGCCAACTGGATGGCTTGGGCGTGGTTGCCGAGATAGTTGGCCTGGTGGCTGAGGTTGGTGAGGATACGGGCGCCGAACATGCGATCCCCGTTCACCTGGGTCAGGCGCAGCGTGGAGGTCAGGTAGCGGTGGGCGAGCTGGTGGTTTCCGGTGTCGTACGCGGTCCACGCGAGTAACTGGGAGACCTCGGCGGCGGCGCCGAACAATGCGTTGCCGACCTTCTCGCTGTGGCTGGCATCGAGCAGGGGGAGAACTTCCTCGCGGAAGTAGTGGCGCAGTGCCTTGTGGCCGCGGCCTCCGCCGTACTTGAAGTCGAGTTGCATGAAAAAGCTGGCAGCGTCTCGGATCGCGTGTACGTCGCGCATGCCGACGCGTTGGTGAGCGGGCCTGTCAGCCTGGACGCCGTCGGGGCGCGCGATCATCCATGACAGGACGGCAGAGCTGAGGTCGCCGTCCGCGATGACCAGTTGGTCCGGGGCCGGGGCCGGGGCCTCGACGCGTTCGTCGGCGAGTCCGCCCAACATGGTCAGCACGTCGGGGACGGTGCTCGGATAGCCGATCGGTTGCGGAGTGGCTGACCGAGCGTGGTCGAAGAAGCCGAGATCGCCGGGTGTGATGCGGCGGCCCAGCTTGGCGCCGAGTACGTCCGCCATGATCGCCGCTGTCTGGGGCTGGATGCCTGAGCCGTCCCGCCATCGCTGCACGGATACGTGCGTTGTTCCGAGACTCGTGCCGCGCTGCGCGGCGGCATCCCGCATTCGCTTCGCGAGCCCCTTGTTCGAGACCTTCGCTTCGTCCATGACGGCGGCTAACTGCACGTTCGGCTCTCGGCTCATGCTCCCCTGCCAACCCGAGAATGACGGCGAGTATCCATCGTGTCACAGCAGACACGCCTTGGGGGGTTCACCGGTGAACCCCCTCTGCCTTTGCGGGTGTTCACGTGAACCCCCTGGTGAACGCTCCCGGCCATGCCCTCCGCGTCGTGTACTGGCTTGCCAGAAGCGAGCGGTGCCGTAAGGCCCGCCGAGGGGTTCGGAAGGGGACCTGATGGACGCCAGAAAATCCGAGCACGTGGTGAACGAATTGGACGCGTTCGCTCACTGGTTCGCGGCGCCGGAACCGTCCTCCGCCGGGCACTTCCTGGCGCTGACGCTCTTCGCCGAGTTCCCCGACACCGTGCGCGTGGCGCGCGACATGACGGCTACGTTCCTTCAGGGCGCGGGCGTGGAAGACCTCGTGGACGATGCCCGGCTGGCCGTCTCGGAACTGGTCGGGAACGTGGTGAACCACGCGTCGCCGGACCGCTGCCTTGCGCAGCCCGGCAGTGCTCGGCGCATCGACGTGACGTTCAAGTTGTGGCCCAAATGGCTGTTCATCGGCGTCGCTGACGAGGACTCGACGCCTCCGGTGCTTCCCGCAGGAGAGGCGTTCTCTCCGGGGTTGATGGGGGAGCTGTCGGAGGCGGTGTTGCCCGACACGGGCCGTGGGCTGCTGATCGTTCAGCGTCTGGCCGTGGCCGTCTGGTGGACGCCGGAAGAGCGGGGCGGCAAGACAGTCTGGTGCCGCTTCGACCTCGACGGCGGAACTACGGACAGACCGCATTGATGATCTCCGGGCCGCTGCCTGTTCACTCCCCCGCGATCGGGAGTGGGCGGCGGCCCGGACACCGGCCGGAGTCTGACCCCTCCGGCCAAACGGCGCGGCTCCTCGGTACCACCGGGGGCTCCCCTCCCGACTGAGGGGCCGCGCTCACAACCTCATACCGAGACCGGACCACCCCCGCGCCTGGCAGCAACCGGGGTGGTCCGGCAAGGGGACGCAGCGGTCCCCGGTGCCTGATGGTACCGGGGCCGCTGCGCTGCGTTTCTGCCCTGGGCCAAAGAGAGTTGATGATCCGTTACCTAGAACAGGGCAGAGGTGGGCAAGGTGACTGGCGCGGGTGAGGACTGGCTGAGTGACGGGCTCGACGTCGAGGGCGCGGACTCCGGCTTGTGGGTGCCTGCCGTCGATTACGTGGCGGGCTGGCGCAACGCTCGGGAGACGGCCGACAGGCTGAACCGTGCGCTTCTCGCTGCCGGGTTCGAGCTGTCGGAGGTGCGTGCGGTCGCATCGACCAACGGTGAGGGGCGCGGGGTCGTACGGGTCGCGGGCTGGCCGGACGCCGTGGACCGGCTCGCCGAGCTCCTGGAGGAACTCGCAGACGGCGACGGCGGTGCAGCATGAGGCGCCTTTGTCCTGGTGAACGCCGCACGTGGGCACGTCGCCGGCCGCAGAGACTTTGGGCGGTAGCTGCCATGGGGCGAGTGACCAGGGGGCCTTACGCTCGCCAGCGGATCGGGCAGTCCTTGGAGCTGCCCGCAATAGCCCGATCGGCCCCCTGGTCTTCGAGGCTCGCCCCATGGGAGCTGCCTAAAGTCTCGGAGGCCGTCGACCCCCAGCCCCGTGCGCCCCGACCTGAGACGGCCGGTCGACGCCTCGCCTCCTCGGGCGTTCTGCGGTGCGGGGCGTCGGGCGACCGGACGGGACCGGCGGACACGCCGCACGCCCGGCCGGGGCGGCCGGGCGCCCCGGCGCGCCGCAGGCGCGCCCTTGAGGAAGTGAAGAGGGTTTCGACCGATGGCCGTCGGCGCTCAGGTGCGGGCGCGCCGCGCGGGCTGCTTGTCGGCGGTGATCCGGTAGGCGAGTTCGGCACGGTCCGCACCGACGCGCAGCTCTTCGAGGATCAAGGGGCGGTCGTCAGTGCCGTGCGTGATGCGGGCCAGGTGCAGGATCGGTGTCGCGTCCGGGAGCTGGAGCGTGGTGCGCTCGTCGGGCAGCGGCATGTGGGCGCGGACCGTCTCGGACCACCACAGCTTGTGCCCGGCCTGGGTGAGTACCCAGTAGATCGCAGCCGGTCGCTTGCACGGCTCCTCAGCAAGCAGCGGGACGCCCTCGGCCACCTCGAAAGGGATCAGCGTGCGGTGCATCGCACGCGTACCCGTGCCGGAGTCGACGAGCAGCCGGTCACACCCGAACAGCGCTTCCTCCTCGCCGAGTTCGAGCAGTCGCCCCGTGGCCTTCGTTGTACGCGTCCGGTACGTGCTCGGCTCCTCGGCCTCGTCCCACACGTCGCCGTTGGGCATGACGAACCGACCGTCCGCCGTGCGGCTCACGCGGCGCTCGATCGTGAGCGCGGGCTGGCCGTCGGCGCGTACGAAACTGCCCTTGCCGTGACGGACATCGATCAACCCTTCCGCACGCAGGGCCGCGATGGCGTTGCGGACCGTCGGGCGCGAGACCCCGTAGCGGGCCATGAGCTGAGCCTCGGACGGCAACAGCGAATCCGGCGCGAACTCGCCCGCGAGGATCGCCTCACGGATCGCGGCGGCCACCTGCTGGTACAGGGCTCCGGGGCGCTGGATCTCCGTCATCTGGGCACCTTCGGGTTGAGGTTGTAGTCACGTCGCACGCGTGACATCACTCGTCAGCATAAGTAGTTGACTCCCGTCCGTACAGAACCTCATAGTCATAACTCGTAAGGACAAGTGACGTCCGAATGTGTCGGGCGTCCTGACTGGCCAGGGAGGCCACGAAATGCAGTCCATTCCCGTGGACACGGCGCGGCTCGGCGTACTGCGGTGCGCCATCGCGCCCGAAGCAAAGATCAGCAACTCCGAGACACAGGAGGTGAAGAAAGACCGCGACGGCAACACGATCTACACCGTGGCCGTCACGGTGCGGCAGGACCGGCGGCGTATCTCCGTGATCGAGATCGCCGTGAGCGGTGAGCCGAAAGGCATCGAGGAAGGCCAGATCCTCAAGGTCACCGGACTGACCGCGTTCGCGTGGTCGATGGGCGACCGGCACGGGATCAGCTTCCGCGCTGACGCCATCACGCCCGTGCACGGAACTCCCGCGCACGCCAAGGGCGGTGGTGCGTGATGAGCGGTCCGATCGCGCTGGCCTTCGGGCTCGCCCTGCTGGCCTGGGTGCTCGTCGTGGGTGATCTGGTGCGGCGGCATCGTCCGGCCTGGCACTGGTACATCGCCGGATACCCGGTGACCGTGTGCCGGGTCCTGATCACCTGGCGCAAGGTCGCGATGCTCAACGACCTTGCCGTGTCGCGCCGTCCGCCGCGCGGGCTGCTCGGCGACCTGGTGGTCAAGGGCGATCCGCTGCGGCCGGTGGCTCCGCGGATCTCGTTCCCGCGCGCCAATCGCATGGGCCTGACCGTGACCGTGCGCCTGCACGCGGGCCAGACCCCGGCGACGTACCTGAAGGCAGCCGATGCCCTCGTACACGCGTGGAAGGTCCACGCCGTGCGGGTCACGTCGCCGGAACGCGGGCTCGTGCTGTTGACCGCGACGGCCAGTGATCCGCTGGAGCGGCCCGGCTTAGCGACGGCTCCCGCCGTGCTGCTGTCCGCGCTCATCGGCGCACTGGAGAGCGGAGGCGCGTGGGTCATGGACCTGCGGCTCGTGCCGCACTGGCTTATCGCGGGCGCCACCCGGTCCGGCAAGTCCACCCTGCTGGCCCGGGTGATCACCCAACTCGCCCCGCAGCCTGTCGCCCTGGTCGGCATCGACTGCAAGGGCGGCATGGAACTCGGCCTGTTCGCAAGCCGGTTGAGCGCTCTTGCAACATGCCGACGCGAAGCGGTCGCAGTGCTTACCGCGCTCGTCGTCGACATGCAGGACCGCATGAGCGCGTGCCGGTCGGCGGGAGTCCGCTCGATCTGGGAACTGCCCGACGAACTGCGGCCGGTACCGGTCGTGGTGCTCGTCGACGAGATCGCGGAGTTGTACCTGTCCGACGGCACGCGGGAGAGCAAGGCGGAAGCCGAACAGTGCTCCACGCTCCTCCTGCGCCTGGCGCAGCTGGGTGCCGCGCTCGGCATGCACCTGGTCGTTGCCGGGCAGCGCGTCGGCTCGGATCTCGGGCCCGGCGTCACCGCGCTGCGGGCCCAGCTCGGCGGCCGGATCTGCCACAGGGTCAACGACCCCGGCACGGCCGAGATGACCTTGGGCGACCTCAACAAGGACGCGGTGACCGTCGCGCAGTCGATCACTGCGGAGGAACGGGGCGTGGCCGTGTGCACCGGCCCGGACGGCGGTTGGAGCCGGGCCCGCTCGCACCTGACGCCGACGGAAGAGGCCGTGGCGACGGCACGGAAGCACGCCGCCATGACCCCGGAACTGCCCGCCATAGGCCGCGCTCTCGCAGGGCTGGAAGGAGACGACAAGTGATCAGCGAAGGTACGGCGTTCACGTTCGCGGTGATCTTCGGGATCATCACCGTCCTCCTCGTCCGCTCCCGCGACGTCCGTGCCTGGGAAGCGGTCTGCGTCGGCCTCTTCGGCGTCTACCTCGGCCAGACCCCCGTGGTCTTCACCGTCCACGGGCTCGTCACCTGGGTCATCAGCGGCTTCTCCCACACCTGAGCAGAGAAAGGAAACGTACGCCATGCCCATGAGCCGAGTGAGGTGCCCCATCTGCAAGGGCGAAGGGGCCCGTAGGACCTGGACCGGACGGCGTCGGCGCTGCCGCGTCTGCCGGGGCACCGGAACCATCCGCTGATCCGCACACACCACACCCGACCGAGCGAGGAGTGATCCCCATGGACGACTGCGCGCCACCAACCATCACCCGTGCCGCTGCGGCGGCCCACCCCGGAAGGTCACCACCATCACACCCGAGTTCACCTCGGCTGACAGGCGCGCCGCCCTCGACCGCGCGGCGCGCCTGCGTCAGCTCCCCGAAGCAGACCGCGACGCGCTACGTATCGCCCAAGACCCCAAGTTCCCTCGCTGGCTGGAGCAGATCACCGCCACGGGCGGCTGCTCCCACCCCGTCCACCTGTGCGGCGCGACGACCACCCTGGACGCGGCGACCGGCGAGATCCTGCACCACTACGACACCCGCACCGAACCCGGTGAACGGCTCTCCGTCCGCTGCCGCAACAGGCGCGCGACCGTCTGCGCCCCGTGCTCCCGCCTGCACGCGGGCGACACCTTCCACCTCGTCCGTGCGGGCCTGATCGGCGGCAAGAACGTCCCGGCGACGGTACGCAACCGGCCCCGGCTCTTCGTGACACTCACGGCCCCGTCCTTCGGTCCCGTACATCGTGCCGGGGAGCTGTGCCGTCCCCGCCGCGACGGCGGTACGTGCGAACACGGTCGCCCTGTCGGCTGCAACGCCGTTCACGATCCCGCCGAGCCTGACGTAGGTCAGCCGCTCTGCCCCGACTGCTACGACTACGCCGCGCACGTGCTCTGGCACGCGCACGCGGGCAAGCTCTGGGACCGATTCGTCATCGGCGTCCGGCGGCAACTCGCTACGGCGGTCGGCCTGACGCAGTCCCGTTTCCGCGACCATGCGCGCCTGTCGTTCGCGCGCGTCGCCGAATACCAGCGGCGTGCGGCCGTCCACGTCCACGCCGTCGTACGCCTCGACGGCCCGGCCGGACCTGACGACGAACCACCAGCCTGGGGCACTGCGGACCGGCTCATCGACGCAGTGCGTGCGTCCGCCCGGCGGGTTCTGGTCCGCACGCCCTACAGCCGCGCCGTGGGTGAGCTGGCACTGCGCTGGGGCGTCCAGGTCGACGCTCGGCCGCTCCGCGTCGACGGCACTGGACCCGACGATGACGCTGTGGCGGCGTACGTGGCCAAGTACGTCACCAAAGGAGCGAGCGAGACAGGCGCCGGCATCGACCACAAGGTCACTACCTGGGACGACATCGAGGCGGCGGCGGTCTCCGACCACGTCCGCACCCTCATGCGTACCTGCTGGCGCCTCGGCGGCCTCCCCGAGTACGCGCCGCTGCACCTGCGCACCTGGGCCCACACCCTCGGCTACCGGGGCCACATCCTGACCAAATCCCGCGCTTACTCGACGACATACGCGGCCCTGCGCGCCGACCGGGCCGAACACGTGGGACTTGACACCGTGCCCGGCACGGTCACTGATGCGCACTGGCGCTACGTCGGCTCCGGCCACACTCCGGGAGCTGCGCTCATCGCTGCTGGCATCGCCGATGACCTTGCCAGAGGGCGCGAGTTGGCGCGGGAGGACCCTGGTCTGTGGGCGGTGATGCCGTCTGAGTAGCCCCCGAGCGACACGCGCCGATCCGGAGCGGGAGGAAGCGGCGGCCGTCAATGCATGGATCGAGCGGCATCTACGCGAATCTCCCCCGCTCTCCGATGATCAGTTGCGAAGTGTGGGGGAGATCCTTGGGCTTCAGCTCACTCGCCGGAGGACCGCCAAACCGGCTTAAGGAGGTCGGGATCAAAGGTCTTGTTGCCCTTCCCGCCGGGCACCGCGACCACCGCGCTCAGAACCTTCTTGATCGCATCACGCTTCTGGGTGATCGTCTTCGACTTCCACGCCTTCGCGATGTCCTCTTGCGCCGACTCGGCTTCGGCTTTCAACGCCTCGTGCTTGGCCTCGTCGGCACGCAACTCCTTGATTCGCCTCTCCAGGACCGGGAGGTTGCGGAAGAACGTCTCGTCGTCGATGTCCGTATCTTCGTCGTCGTGCCAACGACGCTCCAGTTCGTTGCGGCTCTTGATGGCACGTTCCAACGCCTCGGTCTTGTCCCAGTCAGGCACGTCCTGGGCCTTGCTCGCGGCGTCCTTCTCCAGCTTCGCGATCACCAGTTTCTCGATGATCTCGTCCGTCTTGTCGCCCCGCTTGTACGTCTTATTGCAGCCGCCGTCCACGGTCTTTTTGCACATGTAGGCGTGCTGGTACTTGAGCCAGTCGTTCGCCTTGATCCCGATCATCTTGTTGTTGCAGGTCGTGCCGTCCTCCAGCACGTTGCCGCAACGGAGAATGCCGGTCAGAAGGTACTTGTGGACTAGCCCACCGCGAGGCATGCCGGTCCCGCCCCCGCGTTCCCTGATCTTGGCAGTGACGGCGAACCACTGCTTTGGCGTGATGATCGACTTCCACTCGCCCACGATGGGCTGGTCGTCGCCGTCGCGGACAATCTCGCCCTTGATCTCGCGGTAGCCACAGAGCCGTGCGTTCATGAGGACCTGCTTCACGGTCTGGTACTGGAAGGGGTTGCCGCGACTCGTGATGAACTCGGCCTCCTTCCACCGCCGGGTGATCTCCGAAATGGAGGCTCCCGCGATCACGTCCTCTACGGCCTGGCGGATCGCTTCCGCTTCCTCCGAGCGCAAGGTGACCTTGTCGTCCTCCCATCCGAAGGGGCGCCAAGCTGCGACGGCCTGCCCACGGACCGCACGGCTGCGATGGCTGTTCCGGCTTCGCCGCTGCTTCTTCCTCGTCTCGCTGAGCGACATGGCGACACCCACAAGTCCCTTGATCTCGAACCCCTCTGCGTACAGATCCTGCACGCCGTTCGAGTCGTGGTAGACGCGTCCCTCGTGAGAGGTGAACGCCTTCAGGTACCGCTCCCAGTCGCTCGGACGCCGGTACAGACGGTCGTCGTTCACGGCCATGACACCGTGGATCGGGTAGCCCTCGGGAGTCGTTCCTGTCGCAAGATCGCTGATCAGCTGCTCGAAGTCGTCGCGAACAACGCCTTCTTTGCTGGCGCTCTTGTCGTTGTCCGTGTAGCGGTAGACGACCAGCCACCCGAACCTGCGGGCGGCGTCGGTCATGTCGCGGTGCTGATCCTCGATGCCGTGGGCGTCCTTCACTCGGCCGTCGAACGAGATCCGCGCGTAGCAGACGACGCACTTGAGATCGGGATCGGCGGCAACCATGGCGCGGACTTCCTCGACGGACGGCAGTCCCTCAGGTACGCCTCGTAAGTTGCTGATGACCTCTTCGCGCTTGCCCACGGGTCCCCCTCGGTCCACTGAACGGGCTGGTGGAACGACTCTAGCGCATGTGTGGTTTTAAGTAATACTCAGTTCGATGAAGATCTCCCAGGACATCCGCCGCGAACACGGTGGTACGCAGGCGGAGATCGAGGAAGGAATGGTGCAGAAGTCGAAGGAGTTCGCGGCCAGCGGAAACCGGGTGTATCTGCCGCTCGCGGACTGAACCTGGTCCGGGCACGGCGGCAGCACACCGCTCCGGGCACAGCGACAGCGCACGGCTCCGGGCTCCGGCCCTCGACTTCGTGGTCGTGGGCCGGAGTGACCGTACGGCTTGTCCGGCCGGCCGGGCGTTCGGGGTCCCGGTTCGGCTGCCTCTGGTCTCGCCCGGCCGTCCCTACTCCGGCTGATGCTCCGGTCCCCCGAAGTCCGGGCTTGAGAAGTCCGGGCTCGAGTAGCGGGGGCGGGGACCTGCCGCTGGGCCGCCGTCGGGGCTGCTGAAGCCCGGGCGGTTGTAGCCGAGATGGGGGATTCGGCTGGTCGGTCGTGGCGGTGTCGTACGGCCGAGGGCAGCTGAGCCCGGGTCGGCGAGTGCCTCTCGGAGGAACGGCATGATGCCGCGCTCCAGAAGGGCCTCGTGCCAGGCTTCCCTGGCCCCGGTCAGCTCCTCACTGCGTTCACCTCGCGCGTCGGCCTGCAGCGAACTCTCTCCGTTGCGGAGTGCGGTGAGCAGCAGACCGACCGCGGCGATCAGGATCGCGGCCGCGGTCACCGCGCCGAAGACCCACCCGGTGGTGAGGAGGGTCTGGGCGAATGCCGGCTCGGGGTTGAGCATCTTCAGGAGGTAGCCGACGAGTAGGAAGATCGCCGAGGCGGTGCCGGCGAGGACGGGAGTGAGTACCGCGGCGACGGCGACGGCGCCCGCCCCGGCGGCCTCCCCCACCGTGGCGGCGAGCCCCACCGCGCTCGTGCCCGGGTCCGTGGAGCCGGATCCTTCGTGGACGCGTGAGGTGGGCGGCGCCGGCTGGCGCAGTTCCTCACGGACCTTCACGTAGTGCTGGTATTCGGTCGCCGCGGCCGCAGTGATGAGAGCGGAGGCGTCGAGCGCCATGGTGCGCAGTTGTTCGGGGTTGAGGCGCTGGCCGACAGCGGCGAGTTCTGGACGGTTTGGTGCGGAGCGCAGCGCCTCATCGAGGATCCGCTCGTACTCTTGGCGGTCCTCGCTCAGCAGGTGCTGCGGAACGCTGTTCATGTGCATCCCCCGATGCTCCGTAGGGCTTGGGGCTCGGCATGCTGACGAGCCGTCGGGCAGAAACGGAGGGGAGCCTGCTACGGATAAGCTGATGGTAGAGCCGGGACGGCACGAGGTGACAGGGGGTTTCCAGAAATTGCCCCTCGGTAGGCCCTGTCCCAGGTGGAAGAACGCCTGCCCGGAAAAGGGTCAGCTATCCAGGGGCAGTTGCTGGACCAATAGCTTTCCGGCCATGGTCACGCCGCCGTCCATCGCGATGGCCAGCCCGTCCGCGTACACATGCGGTCCTTCGACCACCGGGCCCGCGGAATCGTCGTCTTCCTCTGAGCCGACCTCGCCGAGAAGGTACGGAATGGGACTGTGACCATGAACGATCCGGGAGCCGCCGTACATGTCGAGGAGTTCGCGCACGGCCTGCGCGCCCCCGTCGTCGCGGAAGGCGAAGCGCTTGGTGAACTTGCGGAAGAGGTCCCAGCATTCATCCGCGTCGTTGCGCGTGAGGGCTTCGCGGACGGTGTCGTTGACCGCCTCGATGGAGTCGCCGTAGTCGAGATAGGCGGTGGTGTCGGAGTGCACCAACAGGTGCCCGTCCGCCAGCTCCATCGCGTCGAGGCGGGCCATCCACTGCAGATGGTGATCTTCGAGGCGTTCCATATCGGTCTTCTGGCCGCCGTTGAGCAGCCAGGCGGCCTGGAAAGTAGCCGTACCGGCACCGGAGTTGACGGGGGTGTCGCCGAATCGCTTGGCGCCGAGCAGCAGCAGCTCGTGATTGCCCATCAGCGCCTTGCAGTAGCCGCCGGCCGCGGCGGCCTCGGCGGACAGCCGCATCACGAGGTCGATGACGCCGATGCCGTCGGGCCCTCGGTCGGTGAAGTCCCCGAGGAACCACAGCCGTGCGGTGCCCGCCGACCAGCGGCCGTCGATGTCGATGAGGCCCTTCTCGCGCAGCGCGGCGACGAGTTCGTCGAGGTAGCCGTGCACGTCGCCGACGACATACAGCGGGCCGGGCCCGGCGGTGGACTGCGGGACGGTCGCGGCTTCGGGGCTGACCGGCACCTGAAGGGTGTCACCGCGGTTGATGACGGGCAGATCGCGCTGCGTCGGCGTGTAGCCCTCGTCGTCCTCACCCGGTCTGGTGCCTTCGCCGGGAGGCATCTGCTGCGCATGAGGCGATTGTTGCCAATGGGGTCCGGGCTGGCCGTACGGGCCGTAGGGCTGCGCATACGGATCGGCTTCGTGGACGTCCGTAGGCGCGCGGAAGTCGCGCACCGTCGGCGTCCGCACCTCGGGTCCCTGACCGGCCCCCTGAGTCATCGACCCCTCCACCACCATCGCGCCGCATCTGCACCGCATTGGACTGCCTGGTCGCAGCGGCCCGCGGTGTCGTGCGCCCATCATAGGAATGCGGATCGCGCCATGTGATGACCCAGGGGTGGTGAATCGGGGCAGGACCGCAGTTCACCGTGGTTTTCTCCCGAATTGGGAGGGGCCTTCTCACCGGATGTCACCGCCTGAGGTCACCTCTCCTCGGGTGATCGGGGCGGGCTGACGGTCGTACGCGTCGGCCGTCGATCGGAGGAGGACCGCACGATCAACTCCGTGGGTATCACCTGCTCGACCGGTTGGTCTGATTCGACCCCCTCGATTGCGTCGATGAGGAGCTGGACCACGGCTGTGCCGATGTGACGCGGCTTGAGCGAAAGAGTAGTGAGGGGCGGCTCGGTGTTGGCGTACACGGCGGACTCACTGCAGCACACGAGCAGCAGATCCTCCGGTACGCGCAGACCGTAGCGGCGGGCGGCCGCGAGGAGGTCGGTGCCGTTCGGGTCGAACAGTCCGTACACGGCGTCGGGCCGGTCGGGCCGGGCGAGCAGCCGGTCGGCGGCGGCGGATCCCGCGCAGGGATCGTGCGCGGGGTAGGCCTCGTACACCGGCTCCTGGCCGACGCGCTCGCACCAGCGCAGGTACGCGGTCGTCGACAGATGTGTGTACGTGTCGGTCGAGGTCCCGGTGAGCAGGCCGATCCGGCGGGCTCCCGCGTCGGCCAGGTGGTCGAGGATGCCCAGGACCGCGGCTTCGTGGTCATTGTCCACCCAGGCGGTCACCGGCAGCGAGCCGGCGGGGCGGCCGTCGGAGACCACCGGTAAACCCTGCCGGACGAGTTCGCTGACGACAGGGTCCTGGTCGGAGGGGTCGATGACGACGGTTCCGTCCAGGGCCACGTTCGACCACACGTCGTGCCGCGAGGTGGCGGGGAGGATGACCAGGGCGTAGCCCCGGGCGAGCGCGGCCGAGGTGGCGGCTCTGGCCATCTCCGCGAAGTACGCGAACTCCGTGAAGGTGAAAGGTTCATCCCCGTAGGTCGTGACGGTCAGGCCGATGAGGCCCGACTTTCCGGTACGGAGCGTGCGGGCCGCGGCGGAAGGGCGATAGCCCAGCCGGTCGGCGACCTCGCGGACATGGCGTCGGGTGGCGTCCGGGAGCCGGCCCTTGCCGTTGAGTGCGTCGGACACGGTCGTGATGGAGACCCCCGCGGCGGCGGCCACGTCTCTGATGCCCGCCCGGCCCGGCCGACTGCTTCGACGGGAGGTCTCCGCCCGGCTCACCTGGTGCTTCCCTGCTGCTGTCATGGCGAGCCGATAGTAGGGCTCATGCGGTGGGGTAGTGCGGGCGCATATTCACTCGTTGACAGGCACGTTTCTGCAAGGTCGACAGCACTCAATTGGCTTGGAAAGGAAGGTAGTTGAGCGATTCAATGACAGTACGTCACTTGTCGGGACGCATGAGCCTGCCGAAGGGGTGATGTTTCGAAGAGGTCTCAACTCACCTGCATGGGGGATGCGCGCCACGGCGTGAGCCACCGGCGCTTGAACCGGACAGCGGCGCGCCCCCCACTTCGTACGCCTCCGTGGGCCGATGCCCGAGGACCGCCTACGTGGTCGGTCCCGAGCCATACGCAGCGGCGCCGAATCCTCTTAAGGTGAGCAGTATTGGAAGCCGGTGGTGGTCACGAGGAGGACTGCGGTGAGCGAGACGAGCCCCAAGCTGCGTGCCGAGCTGGAGGGTATCCCCACGTACAAGCCTGGGAAGCCCGCCGCGGGCGCTGCGGCCGGCGGTCGGGTGGCGTACAAGCTGTCCTCCAACGAGAACCCGTATCCGCCGCTGCCCGGGGTGATGGAGACAGTGGCCGCGGCGGCGGGATCCTTCAACCGGTACCCGGACATGGCGTGCACGGGGCTGATGAGTGAACTGGCGGACCGGTTCGCGGTGCCGCTCACGCATCTGTCCACCGGCACGGGCTCCGTCGGCGTCGCCCAGCAGCTGCTGCAGGCCACGAGCGGTCCCGGTGACGAGGTCATATACGCCTGGCGGTCCTTCGAGGCGTACCCGATCATCACGCAGATCAGCGGGGCGACGCCGGTGCAGGTGCCGCTGACGCCGGGGGACGTGCACGACCTCGACGCGATGGCGGACGCGGTCACCGAGCGGACGCGGCTGATCTTCGTCTGCAACCCCAACAACCCCACCGGCACCGTGGTGCGCCGGGCCGAGCTGGAGCGCTTCCTCGACCGGGTGCCGCGCGATGTGCTGGTGGTTCTCGACGAGGCGTACCGGGAGTTCATCCGCGATCCCCAGGTGCCGGACGGCGTCGAGATCTACCGCCAGCGACCGAACGTGTGCGTGCTGCGTACGTTCTCCAAGGCGTATGGACTCGCCGGGCTGCGCGTCGGCTTCGCGATCGCCCATGAGCCGGTGGCGGCGGCACTGCGCAAGACCGCCGTGCCCTTCGGTGTGAGCCAGCTCGCGCAGGACGCGGCGGTCGCCTCGCTGCGTGCCGAGGACGAGCTCCTCGGCCGGGTGGGCTCGCTGGTGTGCGAGCGCACGCGCGTAGTCGAGGCCTTGCGGGGGCAGGGCTGGACGGTGCCCGAGACGCAGGCGAACTTCGTCTGGCTGCGGCTCGGCGAGCGTACGGTCGACTTCGCGGCGGCCTGTGAGCAGGCCGGGGTCGTCGTGCGGCCGTTCCCGGGGGAGGGCGTGCGCGTGACGATCGGTGAGACCGAGGCGAACGACATCTTCCTGAAGACGACGGAGGGGTTCCGCAAGGAGCTCTAGCCTCCGGCGGCCGGCAGGGTTCCGTCGTGGACGGGGCTCTGCCGGTGGTCTGCTGCACCCGTATTCGTGTCGCTAGGCTCTGACCTGCGTCTTCGTGCCAGGGACCCGAATGGTCCGAACTTAGGGACCCCCCACCCCTCATGCTCCGAACAGCCATGCGTCATAATTGCTTGTGAATGTGAACGCGTTCACAAGCTTGCCCGGTTGATCCCGTGATGTCTGCGAACAAGCGGGTCAAACTGCCGCTGTGACCACGGCGACGTAAGGAGAATGACGACGTGGACCTGGCTTTGGCGCCGGAGACCCTGGCGCGATGGCAGTTCGGCATCACCACCGTCTACCACTTCCTCTTCGTCCCCCTGACCATCTCGCTCGCCGCGCTCACCGCCGGCCTGGAGACCGCCTGGGTGCGTACGGGGAACGAGAAGTACCTCAGGGCGACGAAGTTCTGGGGGAAGCTCTTCCTGATCAACATCGCGATGGGTGTCGTGACAGGCATCGTGCAGGAGTTCCAGTTCGGCATGAACTGGTCCGACTACTCGCGCTTCGTCGGTGACGTCTTCGGTGCTCCGCTCGCCTTCGAGGCGCTGATCGCGTTCTTCTTCGAGTCCACGTTCATCGGTCTGTGGATCTTCGGCTGGGACAAGCTGCCGAAGAAGATCCACCTCGCGTGCATGTGGATGGTCTCGATCGGCACAATCCTGTCGGCGTACTTCATCCTCGCCGCCAACTCCTGGATGCAGCACCCCGTCGGCTACCGGATCAACGAGCAGCGGGGCCGTGCCGAACTCACCGACTTCTGGCTGGTCCTGACCCAGAACACCGCGCTCGCCCAGGCCTTCCACACCCTCTCCGCGGCCTTCCTCACAGGTGGCGCCTTCATGGTCGGCATCGCGGCCTTCCATCTGGCCCGCAAGAAGCACATCCTCGTGATGAAGACCTCGCTGCGGCTCGGCCTGGTCACCGTGGTCATCGGGGGCATGTTCACCGCGATCAGCGGAGATGTCCTCGGCAAGATCATGTACGAGCAGCAGCCGATGAAGATGGCGGCGGCCGAGGCACTGTGGGACGGCGAGGCGCCCGCGCCCTTCTCGGTGTTCGCCTACGGGGACGTCGACAAGGGCCACAACAAGGTGGCCATCGAGATTCCAGGGCTGCTCTCCTTCCTCGCCAAGGACGACTTCAGTTCGTACGTCCCCGGCATCAACGACGTCAACAAGGCCGAACAGGAGCGGTACGGCCCAGGCGACTACCGGCCCAACATCCCGGTCGCGTACTGGGGCTTCCGCTGGATGATCGGCTTCGGCATGACGTCCTTGACCATCGGTCTGGTCGGGCTCTGGCTGACACGGAAGAAGTTCTTGCTGCCGCAGCACCTGCGCGTGGGGGACGACGAGGTGCCGTATCTGGTGCTGTTGCCCAGGAAGGCACTCGGCCCGACGCTCACCAAGTGGTACTGGCGCATCGCGTTCCTGACCCTGGGGTTCCCGCTGATCGCCAACTCCTGGGGCTGGATCTTCACCGAGATGGGCCGCCAGCCGTGGGTCGTGTACGGCGTGCTGCAGACCCGCGACGCGGTCTCCCCCGGTGTGTCGCAGGGTGAGGTCCTCACCTCGATGATCGTCTTCACGACTCTCTACGCGATCCTCGCCGTCATCGAGGTGAAGCTGCTCGCGAAGTACATCAAGGCCGGACCGCCCGAACTCACCGAGGCCGACCTCAATCCGCCCACCAAGATCGGCGGCGACTCCCGTGACGCCGACAAGCCGATGGCCTTCTCCTACTAGGCCCGGGGAGCTGCAGAGCCATGGAACTTCACGACGTCTGGTTCGTCCTCATCGCCGTCCTGTGGATCGGCTACTTCTTCCTGGAGGGCTTCGACTTCGGGATCGGTGTCCTCACCCGGCTGCTCGCCCGCGACCGGGCCGAGAAGCGAGTACTGATCAACACCATCGGGCCGGTCTGGGACGGCAACGAGGTCTGGCTGCTCTCCGCGGGCGGCGCGACCTTCGCCGCCTTCCCCGACTGGTACGCCACGCTCTTCTCCGGCTTCTATCTACCGCTGCTGCTCATCCTGGTCTGCCTGATCGTCCGTGGAGTCGCCTTCGAGTACCGGGCGAAGCGGCCCGAGGAGAGCTGGCAGCGCAACTGGGAGAGCGCGATCTTCTGGAGCTCGCTGATCCCCGCGTTCCTGTGGGGCGTGGCCTTCGGCAACATCGTGCGGGGCGTGAAGATCGACCGAGACATGGAGTACGTCGGCAACCTCTGGGACCTGCTCAACCCGTACGCCATCCTGGGCGGCCTGGTGACGCTGACACTGTTCACCTTCCATGGGGCGGTGTTCGCCGCGCTCAAGACGCTAGGTGACATCCGGGAGCGGGCGCGGCAACTGGCGCTGCGACTCGGTGTGGTGACGGCTGTTCTCGCGCTGGTCTTCCTGGGCTGGACCCAGGCCGACAAGGGCGACAGTACGAGCCTGGCCGCAATGATCGTGGCGGTGGTCGCACTGGTCGCGGCGATCGGGGCGAACCAGGCGGGGCGTGAGGGCTGGGCGTTCGCCCTGTCCGGCATCACCATCGTGGCCGCCGTGGCGATGCTCTTCCTGACCCTCTTCCCGAACGTCATGCCGTCCTCGCTCAATGACGAGTGGAGCCTGACGGTCACCAGTGCCTCGTCCAGCCCGTACACGCTGAAGATCATGACCTGGTGTGCGGTGATCGCGACGCCGGTGGTGGTGATCTACCAGGCGTGGACGTACTGGGTGTTCCGGAAGCGGATCGGTACGCAGCACATCGCTGAGGCCGTGCACTGAGTTCGCTCGCCAGCTGAATTCCGGGGCACGTTTCACGTGAAACGTGCCCGTTGAGGAGAAGGTGTGTTTCACGTGAAACACACCTGCTTGACCCGAGGGTGTGTTTCACGTGAAACCGATCGACCCGCGACTGCTCCGGTACGCCCGCGCCACTCGCCTCTTCCTGGTAGCGGTCGTAGTGCTGGGCGCTGCCGGGGCAGCGTTGGTCATTGCCCAGGCCATGCTCATCGCCGAGATGGTGGTCGGCGCCTTTCAGTACGGGTTTGGGGTCGCCGAACTCCGTACGCCTCTCCTGCTGTTGGTGGCGGTCGCAGGTGGTCGGGCGCTCGTCTCCTGGCTCACGGAACTCGCCGCGCACCGGGCCGGTGCAGCGGTCAAGTCGGAGCTGCGAGGACGGCTGCTGGAGCGTGCGGGCGCGCTGGGGCCTGGTTGGCTCAGCGGGCAGCGGACGGGGTCGCTGGTCGCGCTCGCCACCCGCGGAGTCGATGCGCTCGACGACTACTTCTCGCGCTATCTCCCGCAGTTGGGGCTCGCGGTGGTTGTGCCAGTGGCGGTGCTGGCGCGGATCGTCACGGAGGACTGGGTGTCGGCGGCGATCATCGTCGGCACGCTGCCCCTCATCCCCGTCTTCATGGTGCTCATCGGCTGGGCCACGCAGTCCCGGATGGATCGTCAATGGCGGCTGCTGTCGCGGCTGTCCGGGCACTTCCTGGACGTGGTCGCCGGCCTGCCCACGCTCAAGGTGTTCGGGCGGGCGAAGGCGCAGGCCGAGTCGATCCGGCGGATCACCGGCGACTACCGACGGGCGACCATGCGGACGCTGCGGATCGCCTTCATCTCGTCCTTCGCACTGGAACTGCTCGCCACGATCTCGGTCGCCCTGGTCGCGGTGACCATCGGTATGCGGCTCGTCCATGGCGAGATGGATCTGTACGTGGGGCTGGTCATCCTCGTTCTCGCGCCCGAGGCGTATCTGCCGATGCGGCAGGTGGGGGCGCAATATCACGCGGCTGCGGAAGGGTTGGCCGCCGCCGAGGAGATCTTCTCGGTGCTGGAGACGCCCGTGCCGGACTCCGGGACCGCGATCGTGCCCGCCTCCGGCGGGATTCGCTTCGACGAGGTGACGGTCCGGTACTCGGAGCGGTCGTCCGACGCCGTATCGGATGTGTCCTTCACGGTCGAAACCGGCGAGACGGTGGCGGTCGTCGGCCCCAGCGGCGCGGGCAAGTCGACGCTGCTGAACGCGCTGCTCGGGTTCGTGAAGCCCACGTCGGGCCGGGTGCGGGTCGGGGGAGTCGACCTCGCCGAGGCCGACATGGCCAAGTGGCGTTCGCAGGTCGCCTGGGTGCCGCAGCGGCCCCATCTGTACGCGGGGTCCATCGCCGAGAACGTACGGCTGGCTCGGCCGGACGCGGACGACGCCGAGGTGGCCAGGGCGCTGGGTGACGCGGGCGCGCTCGAGTTTGTGGACGCGCTGCCCGACGGGATACGGACCGTACTCGGCGAGGACGGGGCCGGGCTGTCCGCGGGACAGAGGCAACGGCTCGCGCTGGCCCGGGCCTTCCTCGCGGACCGGCCCGTGCTGCTGCTCGACGAGCCGACGGCTTCGCTGGACGGGGAGACCGAGGCCGAGATCGTAGAAGCTGTCCGGCGCTTGGCGGTGGCGCGGACGGTGCTGCTCGTGGTGCATCGGCCGGCGTTGCTGGGGGTGGCGGATCGGGTGGTGCGGCTGGAGTCCGCAGTGCCCGACGCGGGAGCCGGATCTACGCACGCCGGCGGTACGGAGGCGCGCCGCACCGGAGCGGTGGCAGTCTCCACGGCCGACCAGGACGAACCGCCGCTCACCACTGAGGAACGGGGTGGCGTCCTCGCCCGCGTCCGCGCCATGGCCGGACCCAGGCGCGGTCGGCTCGCGCTCGCTCTCGTGCTCGGCAGCCTCGCCCTCGGCAGTGCCGTGGGCCTGATGGCCACCTCCGGGTGGCTGATCTCGCGGGCCTCGCAGCAGCCTCCCGTGCTGTATCTGATGGTCGCCGTCACGGCCACGCGGGCGTTCGGGATCGGGCGGGCCGTCTTCCGGTACGCCGAGCGGCTGGTGTCGCACGATGCCGTGCTGCGGATGCTGGCCGACACCCGCGTCGCCGTGTACCGCCGGCTCGAGCGGCTCGCTCCCGCGGGGCTGCGCACCGCACGGCGCGGTGACCTGCTCTCGCGGCTGGTCGCCGACGTCGACGCGCTGCAGGACTACTGGCTGCGCTGGCTGCTGCCCGCATCCGCCGCGGTCGTCGTGTCCGCCGCATCCGTGGGGTTCACGGCCTGGCTGCTGCCCGAGGCCGGGGCCGCCCTCGCCCTCGGGCTGCTCGCCGCCGGAGCCGGCGTCCCGCTGGTGACCGGTGCCGTCGCGCGCCGCGCGGAGCGCAGGCTGGCCCCCGCCCGCGGCGTCCTCGCGACCCGCGTGGCCGATCTCCTCACGGGGACGGCCGAGTTGACGGTCGCCGGGGCACTGCCCGCACGCACCGCCGAGGTGCGGCGGGCCGATGCCGCGCTGACCCGCATCGCGTCGCGGACCGCGACCGCCACCGCGCTCGGCGACGGGCTCATCGCGCTCGTCTCCGGGCTCACCGTGGCGGTCACCGCGCTCGTCGGCGCCCAGGCAGTCGCCGACGGACGCCTCAGCGGCGTGCTGATGGCCGTCGTCGTCCTCACCCCGCTCGCCGCGTTCGAGGCCGTCCTGGGCCTGCCGCTCGCGGTGCAGTACCGGCAGCGGGTGCACAAGAGCGCGGAGCGCGTGTACGAGGTCTTGGACGCCCCCGATCCTGTACGCGAACCGGAGATGCCACGAGAGGCACCGGCGTCGCCGTTCCCGCTCGTCCTCCAGGGACTGTCCGCCCGCCACCACGGGCAGGACCGGGACGCGCTGGCCGGGCTCGACCTGACGCTCGCACGAGGGCAGAGGATCGCCGTCGTCGGGACCTCCGGCTCCGGCAAGACGACCCTCGCGCAGGTGCTGCTGCGGTTCCTGGACGCGGGCGCGGGAACGTACACGCTGGGCGGCGTGGACGCGTACGACCTGGGCGGTGACGACGTACGACGCCTGGTCGGGCTGTGTGCGCAGGACGCGCACCTCTTCGACAGCTCGGTGCGCGAGAACCTGCTGCTCGCGCGGAAGGACGCGACCGAGGAAGACGTGCGAGACGCGCTCGGGCGGGCCCGGCTGCTCGACTGGGCCGACGGTCTGCCCGAGGGGCTCGACACGCTGATCGGCGAGCACGGGGCGCGGCTGTCCGGTGGGCAGCGGCAGCGGTTGGCGCTCGCCCGTGCGCTGCTCGCCGACTTCCCGGTCCTCGTCCTCGACGAGCCCGCGGAGCACCTCGACCTTCCGACGGCCGACGCGCTGACCGCAGATCTGCTCGCCGCGACCGAGGGCCGCACGACACTGCTGATCACCCACCGGCTGGCCGGTCTGGAGGCCGTGGACGAGGTGATCGTGCTGGCGGACGGGCGCGTGGTACAGCGAGGCACGTACGGGGAACTGACCGCCGTGGACGGTCCGCTGCGGGAGATGCGCTGCCGGGAAGAGGCGTCGGAGCTGCTGGCGGCGGTTCGTTGAGCCGGCGAAGCCGCCGCACGAAGCGCCGCCCCGCTGACGAGCCATTCAAGTGCCCTGAACCAGGCCGCTGTTCGGAGCAGCGAAGTGGTCCGTCCGTGGCATTCGGTCCCCCAGGCGTACGACATGAACAGGATCGCGGCTCCGGCGCAGGACACCATCCGTTGCATGCGCCCATCTCGCCGCCACCCCCTGCTCGTACCGGTGCTGCTGTGCGCGCTGGCCCTTCTGGCGGCCGGACCCACGGCTGCCAAGGGTGACGCCGGCGATCCCGGTGGCCTCAGCGCCGAGGTGGTACGGCTCTTCGAGAAGGCGTCCGCCACGACGCAGCGGTACGAGGCAGGGCGCAGGAAGGCCGAGGTGCAGCGGGCCCATGCGCAGCGGCTTGAGCGGCTTCTCGCGCGGGAGCGGCGGAACGTCGCCGTACTGCACGGGGACCTCGGCCGGATGGCGCGCGAGCAGTACCGCAGCGGTGGAGGGCTTTCCTACACCGCGCAGTTGCTGCTCGCGGACAGCCCCGACGAGTTGATGCGTGGTCAGCGTGCCGTGTGGCAGGCGGACCTGGCGGTCAACAACGCCGTTACGAAGAGCCACCGCGCCGAGGCACGGCTCACCGCCGACGAGGCGAAGGCCGCGAAGGCCTGGCAGGCGCTGAAACGGCGCAATGTACGGCTCGCCGAGATGAAGCAGGGCATCGAGCGGAGGCTCGAGAAGGCGCAGTCGACACTTCAAGGGCAGGCTGACGCCTCGGTCGCGGCGGGTGCGTGCCGGGGCGCTGTCCGGCTTGACCAGCCGGAGACGGGCTCCACAGCGGCGTGGGTCGCGCCATTGGAGACGTACAAACTCTCCGCGGGTTTCGGCACCGGAGGTGAGCACTGGGCGAGCCGGCACACGGGGCAGGACTTCGCGGTGGACATCGGTACGCCGGTGCGGTCGGTGGGCAAGGGGCGCGTGGTCAAGGTGTCGTGCGGTGGCCCGTTCGGCATCGAGGCCGTGGTGCGGCACGCCGGGGGCTACTACACGCAGTACGCGCATCTCGCGACGGTCGCCGTCGACCAGGGGGAGCGGGTGACAACCGGGCAGTGGATCGGCCAGTCGGGCACCAGCGGCAACTCGACCGGCCCGCATCTCCACTTCGAGGTGCGCCTGACGCCGTATCACGGCTCGGGTGTCGATCCCGTGCGGTGGCTGGCCGAGCGCGGGGCGCGGCTCTAGGGGGAGAGTCGGCCTCTCTCGACTAGGAGAGACCCAGCATCCACTCGATCACGACCGCCACCCCGTCCTCGTTGTTGGCGACCGTGCGTCCGGAGGCCGCGGCGATCACGTCGGGGTGCGCGTTGCCCATCGCGTACGACGTGCCTGCCCAAGTGAGCATCTCCACGTCGTTCGGCATGTCCCCGAAGGCGACGACCTCCTCGTGCGAGATGCCGCGCTCGGCGCAGCACAGCGCGAGCGTGCTGGCCTTGGAGACCCCGGGGCCGCTGATCTCCAGCAGTGCGCTGGGGCTGGAACGGGTCACGTTGGCGCGGTCGCCGATGGCCAGGCGGGCGGTCATCAGGAAGTCGTCCGGGGCGATCTCGTGGTGGAACGCGAGGATCTTGAGCACCGGCTCGTCGGCGCCGGGACCGTCCGGCGCCAGGAGTTTCTCGGCGGGCGCGAGGTTGTCCGGGATCTCCATGTGCAGCTTCGGGTACGACGGCTCCTGGTGGAAGCCGTACGTCTGCTCGATGGCGAACACCGTTCCCGGCGCGGCCTCACGAAGGAGCCGTACGGCATCGAGCGCGTTCTCCCGTGCCAACTCCCGGATCTTGACGAAGCGGTGGTTGCCGGCGCCGCCGTGCAGGTCGACCACGGCGGCGCCGTTCCCGCAGATGGCGAGGCCGTGGCCGTGGACATGGTCGCTGACGACATCCATCCAGCGGGCGGGGCGGCCGGTCACGAAGAAGACCTCGATGCCGGCCTCCTCGGCGGCGGCCAGAGCGGCGACCGTGCGCTGCGAGACGGAGTGGTCGTCGCGCAGGAGGGTGCCGTCCAGATCCGTTGCGATCAGCCGGGGTGGAACGGTGGAGGCCGGAGTCTGGGGCCGGCGGGTCGCTGAGGTCACGCCGTCATTGTCCCGCAGATGCCCGCACGACCGTGCGACGGACCGCACATACGGGCCCACGCCGCCAGGGGCCTGCCGATGCGGCAGTTCAGTGCCGCTCGGGAAACCGCAGGTAGCGCGGGGGAACGACGGTCGTGAGCCAGACGCCGTTGGCGCTGACCCGGAAGATGTGGCCGTCGCGGTGCATGGCGGCGGCGTCCACGGAGAGCACGACGGGACGACCGCGGCGGGCACCGACGCGGGTCGCGGTCTCGCGATCCGGAGAGAGGTGCACGTCGTGCCGGTTCATGGGCCTAAGGCCCTCGGCGCGGATCGCGTCCAGGTTGCGGGCGACGGTCCCGTGGTAGAGGTATGCGGGCGGCGTCGCCGGGGACAGACCGAGGTCCACCTCGACGGAGTGGCCCTGGCTGGCGCGGATCCGGTTGCCCTCGATCGCGAAGCGCCGCTTGTCGTTGGTGGCCACCACGTGGTCGAGCTCGGCCCGCGTGAACCGGAAGCCGTGGGCTGACGCCGCGGCCATCAACGTCTCGATCTCGACCCAGCCGCCTTCGTCTAGCGTGAGCCCGATCCGGTCGGGCTGATGCCGCAGGTGTTTTGAGAGGTACTTCGACACCTTCACGGTGCGGCGTTCATCTATCTCGAAATGGATCGCGGAGTCGGTCCCGGAATCGATCTCCGCTCCGATCTCGCCATCGGTCTCGGATTCGTTCATGGCGCCAGAGTGCCTGGCGAGACGCTGATCACGCATTTTATTTGGGCGCGGAGGTTTGATCCACAGCCAAGTGCGTTATCCACAGGACAAGTTGACGTTACCTGTGGACAACTCTCCGTCGCTTTCCGTGTTTCCTCAGCCATCTCCTCACAGCGGTGGCTCCATCCGTCCGATCGCGCGCAGTGCCCTGGGTGCGAAGCGGGCCATGAGGTGGGCCCCTCGGGCCTCGGGAGTCACAGGCACCACGGACTGATTGCGGACGACCGCGCGCAGGACGGCGTCCGCCACCTTCTCCGGTGCGTAATTGCGCAGCCCGTACAGCCGCGCGGCCTTCTTCCGGCGCCGCTTCTCCTCCTCGGCGTCGACGCCCGCGAAGTGCGCGGTCGAGGTGATGTTGGTGTTGACGAAGCCGGGGCAGATCGCCGAGACGCCGATGCCCTGGCCCGCCAGCTCCGCGCGCAGGCATTCGCTGAGCATCAGCACCGCAGCCTTGGAGGTGCTGTAGGCGGGCAGCGCCTTCGAGGGCAGATACGCCGCCGCCGACGCGGTGTTGACGATATGGCCGCCCTGTCCGCGCTCGACCATCTGCCTGCCGAAGAGCCGGCAGCCGTGGATCACGCCCCACAGGTTGACGTCGAGGAGCTTCTTCCAGTCCTCCGTGGTGGTGTCGAAGAAGGAGCCGGCGAGTCCGATCCCGGCGTTGTTCACCAGTACGTCGACCACTCCGTACTCGGCGGCGACCTTGTCGGCGAACTTCTCCATGGCCTGTTCGTCAGCGACATCGACTGCCTCGGCCCACGCTTCGGGGGCTCCGCCCTGACGGGACAGCTCCGCGGTGCGGGCCGCGCTCTCCGCGTCCCGGTCGACGGCCACGACGCGTGCGCCGGCCTCGGCGAATGCCAGGGCGGTCGCCCGCCCGATGCCGCTGCCGGCTCCGGTGACCAGCACGAGCTGCCCGCCGAAACGGTCCGAGTACTTGACGGTCGCCACCGGTGCGGGTCTTCCCTTCTCGGCCGAGGTAACGAACTCGGTGATCCATGCGGCCAGTTGATCCGGCCGGGTGCGCGGGATCCAGTGCTTGGCCGGGAGTGTGCGGCGGACCAGCCGCGGGGCCCAATGCTCCAGGTCGTCGTAGAGCCGCTGGGACAGAAAGGCGTCATCCAGGGGCGTGATGAGCTGCACGGGCACGTGTGCGTACGCGTCCGGGCGCGGGTTGCGCAGCCGCCTCCGTACGTTGTCCCGGTACAGCCATACGCCGTGTGCCGCGTCCGAGGGCAGGGAGGCGGTCGGGTACTCGTCCGTGGGGATCTTCTCGACTCGCCGAAGGATCTTCGGCCACTGCTTGCCGAGCGGGCCGCGGCAGACGAGTTCGGGCAGGACGGGGATGTGCAGGGCGTAGATGTACCAGGACTTGGCTCCCTGGCCGAGGAGTTGACCGAGTCTGCGCGGGGTCGGGCGGGTCGTGCGCTTCTTGATCCAGTGCCCGAGGTGGTCCAGGGAGGGGCCGGACATCGATGTGAAGGAGGCGATCCGCCCTTCGGTGCGCCCGACGGTGGCGAACTCCCAGCCCTGGCCCGAGCCCCAGTCGTGCCCGATCAGATGCACCGGCCGGTCGGGGCTGACCGCGTCAGCGACCGCCAGGAAGTCGTCCGTCAGCTTCTCCAGCGTGAACCCGCCGCGCAGCGGTTGCGGGGCGGTCGATCTGCCGTGGCCCCGGACGTCGTACATCACCACGTGGAATCCGCGTTCGGCGAGGCGTGGAGCGATCTCGGACCACACCTCCTTGGTGTCCGGGTAGCCGTGGACGAGCAGGACGGTCGGCTGCGAGGGGTCGCCCAGTTCGGCGACACACAACTCGACCCTGCCCGTCCGCACCCAGCGCTCGCGCGCGCCCTTGAGTAGACCTTCGCCTGTCATGCGATCCCCCGTGCCCATACGGCCTCGCTTGCTCACGCGCCCCCTTTACACAGGCCGATCAGGCCCGTCAGCGGTTGCGTGCCGGGCCCTGTCGAATGTTCCAATTGTTGGAAGCCGCGTCAACAGGCAGGTGCGGGGCCTGTGGACAACTCGCCCGATGTGGACAACCAGCCGGAGGTGGACAACTGCCGTGGGTTGTTCGACCTCAGGGGGACCCTTACGGGCCCGTAATACCGGAGAGTGACGCCGATACAGCTCCCTGGGGTGACGTCCTGCTGTGGCCTGCGCCACTACCTTCGAATCGTGACTGTGATCGCGACCGAAAGCCTGAGCAAGCGGTTCCCGAGGGTAACCGCGCTTGACCGGCTCTCCGTGGACGTCGGGCCCGGTGTGACGGGACTCGTCGGAGCCAACGGAGCCGGCAAGTCCACACTGATCAAGATCCTGCTGGGTCTGTCCCCCGCCACCGAGGGCCGCGCCGAAGTGCTCGGCCTCGATGTCGCCACCAAGGGCGGCGACATCCGTGAGCGGGTCGGATACATGCCCGAGCACGACTGCCTGCCGCCCGATGTCTCGGCCACCGAGTTCGTCGTCCACATGGCGCGCATGTCCGGCCTGCCCCCGGCGGCAGCCCGCGAGCGCACCGCGGACACGCTGCGCCACGTCGGCCTCTACGAGGAGCGCTACCGCCCCATCGGCGGCTACTCGACCGGCATGAAGCAGCGCGTGAAGCTCGCGCAGGCCCTCGTCCACGACCCCCAGCTGGTCTTCCTCGACGAGCCGACCAACGGCCTCGACCCGGTCGGCCGCGACGAGATGCTCGGCCTGATCCGCCGCATCCACACCGACTTCGGTATCTCGGTCCTGGTCACCTCCCACCTGCTGGGCGAGCTGGAGCGAACCTGCGACCACGTCGTCGTCATCGACGGCGGCAAGCTCCTGCGGTCCAGCTCCACCACGGATTTCACCCAGACCACGACGACCCTCGCGATCGAGGTCACTGACACCGACGACCACCCGGACGGCACCCGTGCGGTGCGCGAGGTGCTGCACGCGCGCGGGATCGACACCCACGACGGCAGCGGACTGCCGGGCGCCGGCCACATCCTGCTCCTCACGGCGGACGGCGAGGAGACGTACGACCTCGTGCGCGACATCGTCGCCGACCTCGGCCTCGGCCTGGTCCGTATGGAACAGCGCAGGCACCACATCTCGGAGGTCTTCAAGGACGCCGACGACGCGCGGGACGAAGAGCGGAAGGAGGCGGTCGGCCATGGCGGTTGAGCAGAGCCCGGCCCGGACCGGGGAGCAGACCCGGATCCACAACATCGGCTACCGCAACTACGACGGCCCACGCCTGGGCCGCGCCTACGCCCGCCGCTCGCTCTACTCGCAGTCCCTGCGCGGCGCGTACGGCCTCGGCCGCTCGGTGAAGTCCAAGGTGCTGCCGATGCTGCTCTTCGTGGTGATGTGCGTGCCCGCCGCCATCATGGTGGCCGTCGCGGTCGCCACCAAGGCGAAGGACCTGCCGGTCGACTACACGCAGTACGCGATCTTCCTCCAGGCGGTCATCGGCCTGTACGTGGCCTCGCAGGCACCGCAGTCCGTGTCGCGCGACCTGCGCTTCAAGACCGTGCCGCTGTACTTCTCGCGCCCCATCGAGACCGCCGACTACGTGCGCGCCAAGTACGCGTCGCTGGCCTCGGCGATGTTCATCCTCACCGCCGCACCCCTGGTCGTGCTCTATGTGGGCGCACTGCTGGCCAAACTCGACTTCGCGGACCAGACCAAGGGTTTCGCCCAAGGGCTCCTCTCCGTGGCACTGCTCTCACTGCTCTTCGCCGGTATCGGCCTGGTCATCTCGGCGGTCACTCCGCGCCGCGGCTTCGGCATCGCGGCCGTCATCGCCACGCTGACCATCTCCTACGGGGCGGTGTCCACCGTCCAGGCCATCGCATTCGACCAGAACAGCACCGACGCGATCGCCTGGCTCGGCCTCTTCTCGCCCATCACGCTCATCGACGGAGTACAGACCGCCTTCCTCGGAGCCACATCCTCCTTCCCCGGAGAAGTTGGCCCGTCGAGCGGTGAGGGCGTCGTCTATCTCCTCGTCGTCCTGGGCCTCATCGCCGGCTGCTACGGCCTCCTGATGCGCCGCTACCGAAAGGTCGGACTGTGACCACGCTCAACATCGACCACGTATCGCGCTGGTTCGGCAACGTGGTCGCCGTCAACGACATCACGATGACGATCAGCCCCGGTGTCACCGGCCTGCTCGGCCCGAACGGCGCGGGAAAGTCCACCCTCATCAACATGATGGGCGGCTTCCTCGCCCCCTCCACGGGCTCCGTCACACTCGACGGCCAGGCGGTCTGGCGCAACGAACAGATCTACCGGCAGATCGGCATCGTCCCCGAGCGCGAGGCGATGTACGACTTCCTCACCGGCCGCGAATTCGTCGTCGCCAACGCCGAGTTGCACGGCCTCGGCAAGAAGGCCGCCCAGAAGGCCCTCGCCACGGTCGAGATGGAGTACGCGCAGGACCGGAAGATCTCGACGTACTCCAAGGGCATGCGGCAGCGCGTGAAAATGGCCTCCGCGCTCGTCCACGAGCCGTCCCTGCTGCTGCTCGACGAGCCCTTCAACGGCATGGACCCGCGCCAGCGCATGCAGCTGATGGACCTGCTGCGCCGCATGGGCGACGAGGGCCGCACCGTGCTGTTCTCGTCGCACATCCTCGAAGAGGTCGAGCAACTCGCCTCGCACATCGAGGTGATCGTCGCCGGACGGCACGCAGCGAGCGGTGACTTCCGCCGCATCCGGCGTCTGATGACGGACCGCCCGCACCGCTACCTAGTGCGTTCCAGCGACGACCGCGCGCTCGCGGCCGCGCTCATCGCGGACCCGTCGACATCCGGCATCGAAGTGGACCTCCAGGAGGGCGCGTTGCGCATCCAGGCGGTCGACTTCGGGCGCTTCACGGCACTGCTGCCGCGGGTGGCCAGGGACCACGGCATCCGCCTGCTGGCGGTCTCGCCCTCGGACGAGTCGCTCGAGTCCGTCTTCTCGTATCTCGTCGCGGCGTAGGAGGCCGAAGATGTACGACCCCACAGTCGCCCGGCTCACCTACCGCGGCCTGCTCGGCCGCCGCCGGGCTCTCATCCTGGGCGCGCTGCCCGTCCTGCTGATCGTGATCTCCGTGGCGGTCCGTGCCTTCACCGGCACCGACGACCAGGTCGCCGCCGACGTCCTCGGCGGGTTCGCGCTCGCCACCATGGTGCCGATCATCGGTGTCATCGCCGGTACGGGCGCGATCGGCCCGGAGATCGACGACGGCTCGGTGGTGTATCTGCTCGCCAAGCCGATCAAGCGCCCCACGATCATCTTCACCAAGCTGATCGTCGCCATCGCGGTGACCATGGCGTTCTCCGCGATCCCGACGTTCCTCGCCGGGATGATCCTGAACGGCAACGGTCAGCAGATCGCCGTCGCGTACACCGTGGCCGCGCTGGTCGCCTCCATCGCGTACGCCGCCCTCTTCCTGCTGCTCGGCACGATCACCCGGCACGCGGTGGTCTTCGGGCTCGTCTACGCCCTCGTCTGGGAAGCCCTCTTCGGGTCCCTGGTGGCCGGGGCGCGGACGCTCAGCGTTCAGCAGTGGTCGCTCGCCGTGGCCCACGAGGTCACGGGCGGGGACCTCGTCACCTCCGATGTGGGCCTTGCTACGGGGACGGTGCTGCTGATCGCGGTGACCGTGGTCGCCACCTGGTTCGCGGGGCAGAAGCTGCGGACGCTGACGCTGGCCGGCGAGGAGTAAGCGCTCCGGGGAGTCGGGGCGGCTCCACGTGCGCGTGCTCGCTGTTGGGGGTCACGCGCGCGTGGGGCCTCTTTTGATCTTGAGATCGGTTTTACGGGCGCAACGGCACACTTGTCCAAAGGAATGCACGGCAAGGAGGAACGGGGATGGCAAGGCAGGAACCACGAAGCGATGGTCAGGGGGAGTCCGAGGACACCTGGGACGACCTCGTCCTGGACGAGGACTTCATACGGTCCGCCGAGACGGCCGAGCCGTCGGCGCGCGCCCGTATGCTCGCGGCCCGCTGGCGGAAAGGGGGCCCCGAACCGCAGCCCTGGCGGTCGGACGAGCCGCCCGCAGGCTGGTTCTTCAGCAAGGCGCGGCGACGCAGATGGCGCCGCTGAGCGCTCCGCTGGACTTCGCCAAGGCCGCTCAGCCGCTCCCGGGCCGCCCAGCCGGGGTGCCCTTTTAATTCGGTGGCGCCCAACTCGGCGTAGGGGCAGAGTAGTTATGTCCAGGTCGCCGGGTTCCTCCGGTGCCACATTCTGGGAGAGGAGCGCGACGATGCCCATCAGTAGCAGTCCGTCGAGCTCCCGACAGGGCAGCCCGCGGCGCACTCCGGAGTAGCTACCGCTCCGTCGAGTCCGCCCCGCACGGGGAGCTGCCCGGGGCGGCCGCTTCGAGCGCGCATCATGCGCGGGCCGCCCCTCCCGACGTTGCCGGAACGCTGCCGCTGTGACATGCCAGGTGCCAGGTCACAGCGGCAGCGTTGCGCGCTCAGCCCAGCAACCGCTCCAGTACCACCGCGATCCCGTCCTCCTCGTTGGAGAGGGTCAGCTCGTCGGCGACCGCCTTGAGTTCCTCATGGGCGTTGTCCATGGCCACGCCGTGCGCGGACCAGCCGAACATCGGGATGTCGTTGGGCATGTCACCGAAGGCGATCGTGTCCGCCGCCTTGACACCCAGACGGCGGGCCGCGAGCGAGAGGCCCGTGGCCTTGGAGAGACCGAGGGGAAGGAGCTCGACGATGCCCTCGCCCGCCATGGTGACGGACACCAGACCGCCGACCGCCTGACGTGCCGCGTCCGCGAGTTCGTCGTCGGTCAGACGCGGGTGCTGGATGTACAGCTTCGTCAGCGGCTCAGCCCACAGTTCCGCGAGGTCGGTGAACGGGACGGCCTGCAGCTGTCCCTGGACCTGGTAGCCCGGGCCGATCAGGACGTCGCCGTCGAGGCCGTCACGGCTCGCGGCCAGGGCCAGCGGACCGACCTCCGCCTCGATCTTGGCGAGCGCCAGGCCGGCCAGCTGCCGGTCGAGGGTCAGCGTCGTGAGCAGCCGGTGCGCCCCCGCGTCGTACACCTGCGCGCCCTGAGCGCACACCGCGATCCCGTCGTACCCGAGTTCGTCGAGGATGTGGCGGGTCCAGGGCGCCGCCCGTCCGGTGACGACGATGTGCGCGGCGCCCGCCGCGGTGGCCGCGGCGAGCGCCTCACGGGTGCGCTCCGAGACCGTGTCGTCGGAGCGCAGCAGCGTTCCGTCGAGATCGGTCGCGACGAGCTTGTACGGGAAGGCGGGAGCGGAGTCGCTCACTTGGCGGCCTTGGCGACCGGCTCCAGGATCTCCCGGCCACCGAGGAACGGCCGCAGCACCTCAGGCACGCGTACGGAGCCGTCGGCCTGCTGATGGTTCTCCAGGATCGCCACGATCGTGCGCGGTACGGCGCACAGCGTGCCGTTCAGCGTCGCGAGCGGCTTCACCTGCTTGCCGTCACGCATACGGATCGCCAGGCGCCGCGACTGGAACTCCGTGCAGTCCGAGGTCGACGTCAGCTCGCGGTACTTGCCCTGGGTGGGGATCCACGCCTCGCAGTCGAACTTACGGGCCGCCGAGGACCCCAGGTCCGCCGAAGCCACGTCGATCACCCGGAAGGGCAGCTCCAGCGAGGTCAGCCACTGCTTTTCCCAGTCCAGCAGGCGCTGGTGCTCGGCCCGCGCGTCCGCCGGGTCGACGTACGAGAACATCTCGACCTTGTCGAACTGGTGCACCCGGAAGATGCCGCGGGTGTCCTTGCCGTGCGAACCGGCCTCGCGGCGGAAGCAGGGCGAGAAGCCCGCGTAGCGCAGCGGGAGGCGGTCGCCGTCGATGATCTCGTCCATGTGATACGCGGCGAGCGCCACCTCGGAAGTGCCGACCAGGTACAGGTCGTCATTGTCCAGGCGGTACACGTCCTGCGCGGCCTGGCCGAGGAAGCCCGTGCCGGCCATGGCCTGCGGGCGGACCAGCGCCGGAGTCAGCATCGGCGTGAAGCCGGCGGCCGTGGCCTGCGCCATCGCCGCGTTCACCAGCGCGAGCTCCAGGAGCGCGCCGATGCCGGTGAGGAAGTAGAAGCGCGATCCGGAGACCTTGGCGCCGCGCTCGACGTCGATCGCCCCGAGCGTCGCGCCGAGCTCCAGGTGATCCTTCGGCTCGAAGCCCTCGGCCGCGAAGTCACGGATCGCGCCGTGCGTCTCCAGCGTGACGAAGTCCTCCTCGCCGCCGACCGGGACGTCGGGGTGCACGAGGTTGCCCAGCTGGAGCAGCAGCTCCTGGGTCTCGGCCGCGGCCTCGTCCTGCGCCGCGTCGGCCGCCTTGACGTCGGCGGCGAGCTGCCCCGCCTTCTTCAGGAGCTCGGCCTTCTCGTCGCCGGAAGCCTTGGGGATGAGCCTGCCGAGCGCCTTCTGCTCGGCGCGCAGCTCGTCGAAGCGGACGCCGGACGACCTGCGCCGCTCGTCGGCGGAGAGCAGGGCGTCGACGAGCGCGACGTCCTCTCCACGGGCGCGCTGCGACGCACGCACACGGTCGGGGTCCTCACGGAGCAGGCGAAGGTCAATCACCCCTCAAGGCTACCGGTGTGGTGTTCGGGCCCACGACCCGGTATTCCGATCTGTCGCCGCTGACCGTTATGCGAGAGTTGATCGTCTATGTTAATAAAAGACACCTAACTCCCCCGAATGGGGCAGTTATGGTTCCACGACTTGACCTGATTTCCTTGCGAGGAGCGGGACTTGGGTCGCGGGTTGTCCACAGGGTCGACGCCCCTCGGAGAGTTATCCACAGGCTGTGTGAAAGATCTGTGGACTGCGGAGATGATTGTTCCGAAAGCGTCATGCAGGGATGAAAAGCCCCCGAACCCGACCCGCTCTCCATCCACTTTCGAGTGGAAATGGTTCGCTCCAAAGGGTTGGTTGAGGGAAACGGGTGGACGAAGCGTGACCTGCCACGCTGTGGGCCCAGTTGGGGATCGTAGGGCGATTTGTCGACTGCATCACGCTCCGTTGTCGACTTGTCCCCAGGTCGAGAACGGGCCCTGTGGATAACTTCTGTGGATGAAGAAGAGCGGCTGGTAGAACCGGCATGGACGGGCATGGACAGGGCTTGGACCGGCTAGAAACGGCCGTCCTGGCAGCGCGCCAGCCAGTCGGAGGCCGCCGCGAACTCGCCGTCGGACGTACCTGCCCCCGGCGCGCGTACGTCCTGGGGGTCGACCTCGGCCTGCGGATAGGACCCGAGGAACCGCACCTGCGGACACCTCCGCTTGAGGCCCATGAGCGCCTCGCCCACCCGGCGGTCCGCGATATGGCCCTCGGCGTCGATGGCGAAGCAGTAGTTGCCGATGCCCTCACCGGTCGGCCGGGACTGCAGCAGCATCAGGTTGACGCCGCGTACGGCGAACTCCTGGAGCAGTTCGAGCAGAGCGCCCGGGTGGTCGTCGCGCTGCCAGACGACCACGGACGTCTTGTCCGCGCCGGTCGGCGCCGCGGGCCGGGCGGGCTTGCCCACCAGCACGAACCGGGTCTGCGCGTTCTCCGCGTCGTGGATGCCGGTCTCCAGCGGTACGAGGCCGTACTTCTGGGCCGCGAACTCACCCGCGAAGGCCGCGTCGTAGCGTCCCTCCTGCACCAGGCGCGCGCCGTCCGCGTTGGAGGCCGCCGACTCCCAGATCACGTCCGGAAGGTTGTTCTTCATCCAGATGCGCACCTGCGGCTGGGCGGCCGGGTGCGCGGTGACCGTCTTGATCTCCGAGAGCTTCGTGCCTGGCCTGACCAGCAGTGCGAAGGTGATTGAGAGCAGCACCTCGCGGTAGATCATCAGCGGTTCACCGGCGACCAGCTCGTCGAGGGTCGTGGTGATGCCGCCTTCGACGGAGTTCTCGATCGGGACGAAAGCCGCCTCGGCCTCGCCGCCTCGGACCGCGTCGAGCGCGGCGGGTACGGACAGCATCGGGACGAGTTCCCGGGTGGCGGTCTCCGGGAGTGTGCGCAGGGCGACTTCGGTGAAGGTGCCCTCGGGGCCGAGATACGCGTAGCTGGCTGGCATGGCCTCACCCTAATGCGCCGTGCGCAGCCGGGCCGACGCTTCCGGTCCCGGCCACCCCAGGGGACTTTCTCACCCCTCCAGCAACCGCTGCCCCACGTACTCCCCCTCCGCCGCCCCGCCCGGCACCGCGAACAGTCCGCTCGCCTCGTGCCGGATGAACGCCGACAGCGCGTCTCCCCGGTCGAGCTTGCGCTGCACCGGTACGAAGCCGCGCAGCGGGTCGGCCTGCCAGCAGACGAAGAGCAGGCCCGCGTCCGGTACGCCGTCCTCGTCGAAGCCGTCGTGGAAGGAGAACGGCCGGCGCAGTATGGCGGCGCCGCCGTTCTGGTCGGGCCGGGTGATGCGTGCGTGAGCGTTGATCGGGATGATGAGCTTTCCGGAGGCGTCCGTCTTCTCCAGCTCGGGCTCGGTTGTCTCGGTGCCGCCGGTCAGCGGTGCCCCGTCCGATTTGCGCCGCCCGATGACATCCTCCTGGTCCTTGAGCGGGAGCTTCTCCCAGTCGTCGAGGAGCATGCGGATACGGCGTACGACGGCGTAGGAGCCCCCGGCCATCCATGAGGGCTCCTCCGAATCGGGTACGAAGATCCGCTGGTCGAAGTCTGCTTCGGACGGCTTGGGGTTGCGTGTGCCGTCGATCTGGCCCATCAGGTTGCGGGCGGTCATCGGCTGAGAGGTGGCGCCCGGCGAGCGGTTGAAGCCGTTCATCTGCCAGCGGACCCGGGCTGCCGAACCGGCGTCCTTCTGGATCGCGCGCAAGGCGTGGAAGGCGACAAGGGCGTCGTTCGCGCCGATCTGCACCCACAGGTCGCCGTCGCTGCGCGCCTTGTCGAGGTGGTCCGAGGAGAAGTCGGGCAGCGGGTCGAGGGCGATGGGGCGCTGCTTCTCCAGTCCCGTACGGGCGAAGAAGCTGTGCCCGAAGCCGAAGGTGACGGTCAGGGACGAGGGGCCCCCGTCACGTGCGACAGCCGTGTCCTCGCTGCCGGCCGCCTCGCCCGCCATCAGCCGCTGGGCCGTGGCTGACCAGCGGCGCAGCAGCGCGGCGGCCTCTCTGCGGCCCGCGCCCGCCGCCAGGTCGAAAGCGACGAGGTGGCCGCGTGCCTGGAGGGCGGTGGTGATGCCCGGCTGATGTTTCCCGTGAAACATCACCTCGTCCGCGCCGAGTGAGCTGAGGGGCACGGCCTGCTCGTCGGAGGGCGCCACGGCGTAACCCGCGGCCCCGCCTGCCGCACCGAGCGCGAGCCCCGTGGCACCGGCGGTACCGAGCAGCCGCCGCCGCGAAATGACCCCCTTGGGAGAGGTCTCCGGAGTGGACTGTTCAGCCATGGTGTCGTTCAGCCGATCTGCGCGTTCTTGTCGACGGTCACCTGGTCGATGTCGGAGGTCCGGACGGTGACCTCGATGTTCCAGTTGCCCGTCATGGGGATCTGCACCCCGGTCGCCGTCCAGTGTCCGGTGGCGATGCGGTCGGGGACCACGGGCAGGGGCCCGATGTCCTTTTCCTCGAGGGTGAGGGCGACCTTGACCTCGGGGATGTCGAAGGCCCTGCCGTTGGGCCGCTCTACGTAGACATGCAAGTCGTTGCCGCCGACACGAGCCGGGTCGAGTTCGAGCCGTGCGATGCCCTTGCCGTCCTGGCCGCCCGTGTCGAACGGCATCTCCAGGGACAGTGCTGCGCTCTCCGGCTGCGAGGCGGCGGCGGTGGCAGCCTTGGCATCCTCGACCGTGCGACCGGGTTCGGCGGAGGTCAGCGCGGTCGTCACGGCGAGCACGACCACGGCGACACCCGCCTCGGCGAGCACCGAGCGGCGCAGGCCCGAGCGTCGAGGGTCGGCGTCGCGGGCGCGCTTCTCGCGGGCGGTGGCCACGGCGGCCCGCTGCCGGGCCAGTTGGGCCGCACGCTTGCGGTCGCCGCCGCCCACCTGCGCGGCGGCCGGCTCCTTCTCGTCCGTACGCTCCTCCGCCTCTTCTGACTCTTCCGAGTCATCGCTCTCGCTCACGGCTTCCGGTGCCGACGTCAGCCGGGCGGTCCAGCGCCTGGAGATCCACGCGACGCCGACGAGTACGGCCACCAGTCCGATCTTGACGAACAGGAGTTGCCCGTACGACGTACCGGTGAGCGCCGACCAGGAGCCGAGCTGTCGCCACGACTGGTAGATCCCGGTCGCGGCGAGGACGGCCACGCTGCCGAACGCGACGCCGGAGAAGCGGCGTACGGCGGACGCCTCGATGGACGGGGCGCGGTAGAGCGCCACCAGCAGCGCCGACAGGCCGCCCAGCCAGGCGGCGACGGCCAGCAGATGCAGGACGTCGACGGGCATCGCGATCCCGGTCTGGATGCCGGTCGAGGCGTGCTCGGCCAGCGCCCAGGTCGCGGCCAGGCCTGCCGCCACGACGATCCCGCCGATGGCAAGGCCGAAGGTGAGGTCCTGCCTCTCCTTCTCGTCCTCGCGTTTCTCGAAGGCCCCGAAGAGTACGGCGATGAACAGTGCGCCCGCGGCGAGCAGCAGCAGCCGCGAGACCAGCGCCGCACCCGTCTTGGTCTCCAGCACCTGGCTGAGCAGACTCAGATCGAAGATGTCCCCGACCTTCCCGGAGCCGGCGTAGGAGCCGCGCAGCAGCAGCATGGCGAGCGTGGCCGCGGTGAGCGCGATCCACCCGGAGACCACGAGGCGCTGCACCGGCCGCACCCCGGCACCGCGCTGCCAGCAGGCGAGGACGAAGGCCGCACCGCCGACGAAGAGGGCGAATCCCGCGTACGCCACATAGCGTGCAAAACCGTAGAGTCCGCCCACGACTCCGCCGCCAGCCTCCTGGTCGGACAGCGCGACGGAGGTCTTCGAGGGCGCACCCACGGAGAACGTGAAGGCCCCCGACACGGGATGGCTGTCCGCCGACACCACCTGGTAGACGACGGTGAACGTGCCGTCGGGCAGGCCCTCGTGCAGATTCACGGCGTACGTGTTGCTGCCCAGGTCGGTGGTCTTGCCCTCGTCGACCTGCTTGCCCTTCGGGTCCAGGACACGCACCGAGCCGTCGGACATCGCGACCTTCTCGGAGAAGGTCAGCGACACCTGGGAGGGTGCCTGGTCGACCACCGCTCCCTGCTGCGGGTCGCTCCCGGTCAGCGCGGCGTGTGCCGAGACGGGCGCGGCCTGGGCGAACAGCGCGCCGGTGACGGCGAGGAGCAGCAACAACAGGATCCGTGCGCGGGGAGCGATGGCCTGCCTCACGGTGGTCCCTCCCTCAGTGATGCGAATTCGAGTGCGTCGAGGACCCCGACGACTTCGTGGACGTCGGCCGGTACGTGGCGGACTTCACCGGCATCTCGACCGTGATCGGGTCTGTCTTGGTGAAGCGCAGCTTCACGGACACCGTCTCGCCCTCCTTGGGCTTGCGCTTCAGCTTCTCGAACATCAGGTGGGTGCCGCCGCTCTCGAGGACGAGTCGGCCGCCCGCGGGGATCTCCAGCCGGCCGGCCTCCTTCATCCGCTGACCGGACGTCTCGTGGACGGTGACGTCCCCGGCGATATCGCTGGTGGCGGAGACGAGGTCGTCGGAGCTGTCGCTCTCGTTGACGACGGTCAGGTAACCGGCCGCCAGAGAGTCCGTGACCGGCTGGGGCATGTAAGCGGAGCGGACCGACAGGTCAGGGGCCGCGTCGGAGCCGTCGGCCGAGCCGCCGCAGCCCGCAAGGGCCAGACAGCCCGCCATGACGAGGGCCGGCGCGATGGGACGCCTCACGGTGTCTGCCCCTTGATCAGCTTGGGCAGGTCCTTGGTGTAGTCGTCGACGGTGGCGTCTTCCCCGTACAGCACATAGCCCGCGTCGGTCTTCGGCGAGAACGCGACGACCTGGGTGCCGTGCTCCGAGATGACCTTGCCGTCCTTGTCCTTGGTGGGCGGGTCGATGGAGATGCCGAGTTGCCGGGCGCCTCCCTGGATTGTGGAGAAGGAGCCGGTCAGGCCCACGACGGCGGGGTCGATGCCCTTGAGCCACTTGCCGAGCTCGGCGGGTGTGTCCCGCTCCGGGTCGGTGGTGACGAACACGATGCGGAGCTTGTCCTGCTCGGCCTTGGGCAGCTGCTTCTTGGCGACGGCGATGTTGTTCATCGTCAGCGGGCAGATGTCGGGGCAGTTGGTGTAGCCGAAGTAGATCAGCGTCGGCTGCCCCTTGGTCGCCTCGCGGAGGTCGTACGACTTGCCCTGCGTGTCGGTGAGGACGAGGTCCGGTTTCTCGAAGGGCTTGTCGAGGACCGTCGCGGCCTTCTCGGAGCCGGTCTCGGCGGACACCTCGGCGACGGGCGAGCTGCTGCTGTTGTCGCTGCTGCCGCAGGCGGTCAGGGTCAGTGCGGCCGCGGCGGCCAGGGCGGCGGCGAACGTCTTCTTGCGCATAGGAAAAGGTCCCAGATGTGAGAGCTGCGGCCCGCATCGGGGTCGTACGGCGCTGTACGACCCTGAGGGCACGCACCAGAAATGTCTTGGTTGTCAGGCGTCGGAACGCCGGCGACCGGCCAGAACGCCGTACGCCACGCCCGCCGCGCCGACGACGATGCCCACGATGCCCAGAACGCGGGCCGTGGTGTCGCTGGTGTCGGAGGAAGCGGCGGCCGCGTCCTCAGTCGTCTCGTTGGAGGCGGCCTCAGCGTCTTCGGCGTCGCCGGAGCCGCTGTCGGATGCCGCCGAACCGTGGTGGCCGTCCTCTGCGGCGGACAGCGCGAGTACCGGCGCCGGGCTCTCGGGCTCCTCCTGACCCTCCTGCGGAACCTCGATCCAGCGCACGACCTCCTTGTTGGAGTAGGTCTGGAGTGCCTTGAACACCAGCTCATCGGTGTTCTCGGGCAGCGCACCGATCGACAGAGGAAACTTCTGGAAGTAGCCGGGTTCGATGCCCTTGCCGTCGGCGGTCCAGGTGACCTTGCTGACGGCCTCGTCGATCTTCTCGCCGTGCAGTTCGACGGGTTTGGCGAGCTTGGACTTGGTGACCTCGACCTTCCAGCCGTCTACGGGCGCCGGCATGACCGAGGCGAGCGGGTGCTCGGTCGGGAAGTTCACCTCGAGCTTGGTGGTCGAGGCGTTGTCGCGCTCGTTCGGCACCTTGAAGTTGACCGTCGCGTATCCGCCCTTGGCGGCCGTGCCCTCAGGCGTCACGCTGACGTGCGCGAAGGCGGGGGCGGACAGAACGAAGACGGCCGAGGCGGCGACGGCACCGGCGGCGGCGATACGGGAAGCCTTCATGGCAGGGAGTACTCCACTTTCAGCAGTGGTTCGGTGAAAGAACGGGGTTGCGCACGCGAAAAGACGGGCACGCGCGCGTGCCGCATGACGGCACCCCTAGGAGTGGCGGTGCGTCGCGTCAGGCGGCGAGGACGAGATCCCCGTCCGACGGCGGCCCACGTCTGATCACCGAGTGCTGAAGAACGGTCGTACGGGGGACCGGCGGCCCGAGCTGCGTCGCGCGCGGCGCGCAGGGCACCGCCTCGGGCGCACCCGGAAGCCCAGCCAGCAGGGCCCGTACGAGCGCCAGGGCCCGCCGCAGCGCGTGGGCCGGCCCCTCCCCGTGCGCCGACAGCCGCATCAGGCGCCGCAGCGCGAGGTCCCCGTGGCGCAGCAGCCACCCGGCGGCTACGCCCGCGAGAACGTGGCCGAGCAGCATGGGCAGCGAGGGCAGCAGCGACACCGAGGGATCCGCGGCGGCCGTGACGGCGTCCGCGGAGTGGTGGTGCGCCGAGTGCCCCGCGCCGGTACTCGCGCTGGGGTCGATCCCCGCGTCGGCGAGGATCCGCCGGGCCTGCGCCGGGCTGATCGCCGCGACGGACGTGCCGCACACGATCCGCGCGGCCCGCGCCACGAGCGAGGCGTCCGCGCTCCCGGGCGCCACCGCCGTGCCGTGCTGGCCGAGCCCGAAGAGAGCATGCAGCACGGTCTGGCCGACCACCAGCAGCGCGGCGATGCCCGGCAGCGAGCGCTCACGCCCGGCGAGCGGCGCCGCGACGGCGAAGACGGCGAGGAATCCGGTCCCCAGCGACCACAGCGGAATGCCCTCGCAGGAGGCGATCGCATGCCCGGCCCCGGCCAGCACAACGCAGACCGCGGCGAACATCGCGGCCCTTGGAACCCGGAGATCACCTCCGGTGCGTGCGCGTAGTCGGGGGACACTCATTGCGGGCTCATCATCGCACTGGGCCCACCCGCTCCATACAGCAGGTCCGCAAGGTGCCGTACAGCCCGGAAGATCACGTTCTGGCAGGAGACGCCCTCATCTACACCGATCGCAGTCGGCGGAACATCCGCCGTATGGGCGGCATCACGTCAATCTCGCGCTTACAGACCGCCCCCTGGGGCAATACGTAACGGTATGTCGAGCCGCGGCCAGGAGGCGGGAGCATGAGCATCTGGTGGTCCCTCCATCTCCGGCGCGAAGCCGCGAGCGTCCCGCTCGCCCGACGTCTCCTGATCGGCACGATGGAGACCGCGGGGGTGGATCCGGATATCTCGTACGACCTCTCCGTCGCCCTGAGTGAAGCCTGCGCCAATGCCGTCGAACACGGAGGCGCAACGCCCGAAGGGCAGTCAGCTGAGGCCTTCCGGGTCACCGCCTACCTTGATGGCGAGAAATGCCGCATCGAAGTGGCCGATACCGGCCCCGGCTTCCCCTCCGCACGCAGGCGCGCTCTCCTCCGACCTGCCCCCGGCGACGCCGAGCACGGCCGGGGACTGTGTCTGATCGAGGAGCTCGCCGACCACGTCCAGATCGGCAACAAGCCGGGCCGGGGCGGCGCGGTGGTCAGCTTCGACAAGATCCTCAAGTGGAGGAAAGACGCGCCGCTGGTGGCGGTGTAGTGCTGCTGAAGGTGGGCCGGGGCACTGTTTCACGTGAAACAGCACCCCGGCCCACCTGTACGGAAGGGCTGCTCAGCGCCTCAGAGGGTGGCGCGCAGATGGCTGATGGTGACGAAGTGGTAGCCCTGGGCGGTCAGGGTGCGCAGGATCTGCGGGACCGCGGCGACCGAGGTGGGGTGGATGTCGTGCATCAGGACGACGTCGTTGCGCTGCGCCTGGTCGATGACGGTCCGGGCGACCTTGGCCGCGTCGCGGTACTTCCAGTCCTCGGTGTCCACGTCCCACATCACCGGCGAGAGCGTGGTCGCGGCCTTCACTTGGGCGTTCATCGCGCCGTAGGGCGGACGAAAGACAGTAGGAGCCTTGCCGGTGGCGGTCTTGATGGCGTTGCTGGTGCGGCCCAGCTGGGAGGCGATCTGCTCGGGGGTGAGGTTGGTGAGATCGGGGTGGTTCCAGGAGTGGTTGCCGACCTCGTGTCCGGCTTTCGCTTCGGCGCGCACCAGCTCGGGGTGGGCGGCGACGTTCTGTCCGGTGGTGAAGAAGGTGGCGCGCGCCTTGTACTGCGCGAGGTAGCTCAGCAGGGTCCCGGTCTCCGGCGCCGCCGGTCCGTCGTCGAAGGTCAGCGCGATGCACTTGACCTTCTTGCAGTCGGTGTCGTCGTCGCCGGGGGCGGTGTGGGTGGGGACGGCCGGTTCGGGGACGTGTGTCGCACCCAGGTTGAGCGAGCGGCTGGGCTTCATGGCCTGCCGCTGGACACGCTGTCCGAACGCGGACAGCCAGGGGGTGACCGTCCCCTTGGACAGGGTCACGATGTAGGTCCCGGCGGGCGGGACGCCGACCTCGCCGCGGTCGAAGGTCACGCGCAGTCCGCCGTCGGCGGTGAAGGTCATATCGTCCAGGGCGGCGGTGATGGAGTCCTCGGAGAGCGTGGCGTCGAAGAGGTCGGGGTCGAAGCCTTCGCGGCCCTTGAGCTGATCCTTCAAGGCGCCGACAAAGGCGTCTCGGGAGTCTTCGGCGACTAGCCCTAGGGCCGGTCGGTACGCGTCGGCCTTGCCGTCGTACCAGTACGTTCTCGTCGACAGCCCCGACCCGGCGCCGCTGTGGTCCTGCGTGCTGAGCCGCACGCCGAGCACGTCGCCGGAGGCGGCCAGGAAGTGATGGCTGATGTTGAGCTCGCGGCCCTCCGCGGTGGCCGAGCCTCCCTCGCACACCCCCGAGCGGAAGTTGGCCAGGCGCTCCTCCACGTCCTTCTTCATCGCGGCCGTCATCGCCTCCGCGCCGGGCACGTCCGGATAGCTCGTCGCGAAGGAGCAGGAACGGTGCTCGCTGCTGTCGCTGACGATCTCCAGACCCTTGATCTTCGACGGATCAATGGTGCGGACCGGCGAGGGGGCGGGGGTGGATCCGGGACGCCCGCCGGCGGATCCCGTACCCGCGGAGCCGTCCGAACCGGACGAGCAGGCCGCTGTGAAGGAGAGGGCTGTGAAGGAGAGGGCAGCGAGCAGCAGAAGCGAAGGGAGCAGAGTGCGAGTGCGCATGAGACCAGAACCTGACGGAGGAGACGGGCGGACGCCGACGACGGGACGCCGCGGTCGTTCTGGTCATTGATCGTTCGGGTCAGAGGCCTTTTTCAGCGACGCACAGAGCCACCCTGAACAATCAGTCCCGGTTGATTTCTCACGGTTTCAGACGCTTCAGGCGCCTCTATCGCGTTGGGCGCACGTCTGCTCATACGGCGCGTCAGGGACATAGGTCCGCCACTGCGCTTCGGTCAGCCCGCCGCCGGTGCGCGCACAGATGGTGCGGACGGCCTGGTCCGGGGCGACGGGGACACGCTGGAGCGGTACGTGGGCGCCGCCGGCGTAGACCGTGCCGCCGTCCTCGGCGAAGGCGAGGGAGCGGATCTCGTCGCCGGGGGTGGGCAGGTCGGTCCCGAGGAGTTGCTGTCCCTCGGTGTCCCACAGCCGCAGCGTTCCGTACGCGCCGCCCACGGCCAGCGTGCCGCCGTCGGAGGAGAAGGCGAGCGCCCCCACGGCCTCCGGCTCGCCCTGGGTGGCCGTGTCGGAGGTGCCGGTGAGCGCACCCGTACGGTGCCGGACGTCGCCGTCCCACAGGGTGACGTGCCCGGTGGAGTCGCCGACGGCGAGCCGGGTGCCGTCGGGGCTGAACGCCAGCGCGGTGACCTCCCGGCCGTCGGCGAGGGCGCGCCCGGTGACGTCGCCGGTCCCTGGATCGGCGTACTGGTCGTCGGAGCTCACGAGTAGATCCCCGTCCGGCCGCACGGCCAGTGCCACCCCGGAAAAGCCCTCCACGGTCCCCGACCGCCGGTGCTTCTCGGTGTCCCAGATCTCCGTTCCATAGCCGTCACTGTCGGTGGCGGAGCGGCCGGCCAGCAGCGTGCGGCCGCCGGGCCCCAGGGCGAGAGTGGTGGCCGGGCGGCCGACCGCACCGGAAGTGTCGAAAACCGTACGCACCTTGTGCGCCGGTACGTCCCACACGGTGAAGCGCAGTCGCAGCGCGCCCCGCGAGGACACGGCATCGGCGACGGCCAATGCCCGGCCGTCCGGGCTGAAGGCCAGCCGGGGGGTCTCCTCGTCGAACTGACCCGGCAGCACGCCGAGCTTCGCGCGGGCGAGGACTGTTCCTGTCCGGGTGGCGCGCAGTTCGAGACGGTAGCCGCCGCCGGACCGGGTGACGGTGGCCAGGGCGGCGCCGTCCGGGCTGAGCACGCTCGCGTCGGCCGGAGTGCTCTGCCACCGCGGGGTGAGCCGGTCGGTCAGGTCGAAGGTGTGGACCGTGGCGCCATCCAGGTAGCGCAGGAGCCGAGGCATGCCCCGGTCCCAGGTCAGCCCGGTGGCCTCATCCTTGGAAAGCGGTCGGCGGAAGACCTGCGTACCGCCGGTGGCCAGCCGCCATACGGCCAGCTCGTGGTCGTCCGCCGTGGCCAGGAACTCCCCGTCGGACGAGAGACTGGCCTGGGTGAAGCCGGTGATCCCGCCACTGGAGAATTCGGCGATCGTACGTCCGCTGCGGACGTCCCAGACCAGGGCTGTCGTGTTGTAGGCGGCGGACAGCCGCTTGCCGTCCGCGCTGAACCGCAGCAGACGTGGGCCGCCGTCCGCGCCGGATCCGGTGCCGCACAGGGTCTCGTCCGCCTGCTCCCAGTCTCCCGGCAGCCGCTTGTCGTCCGCGGTGTCCCACAGTTGGAGCGGCCCTTCGGCGGGGCAGAGCGCGAGCAGACGCCCGCCAGGGCCCACGGCCGAGGTGGAGAGCGTGCGCGGGATGCCGGTGCTGAAGAGGACCTCGCCGTCGTCCGCACGGTGCAGCCCGACCGTGCCCGGGCCGTCCGTGGGTCCCGTGAGGTACGCGCTCCCGTCGGACGCGCTGCCCTGCAGCGAAACGCCGCCCAGCTCGGCGGCAGGTCTCCCCAGCGGAAGGTCCCACAGCTTTGCGCCCCCGTCCGGCCCGGTGACATCGAGGAACCGGGAGTCGGGTCCGACACCGCCCACCTCCGTGCCGCTGGGCAGGCGGTAGGTGGCGGTGACCTTGTGGTCGGCCACGTTCCGGGCGGTCACCGCGGTGCCGTCGACGCTGAGCAGGGTCCGGCCGCCGTCGGCGAGGTAACGCCGGACGCCCCTCCCGGCCAGGGGATCGGTGAAGGCATCGCGCTCCGGTTGGGCCAGCGCGCCAAGCAGCGCCGAGCGGGACTCGGTGAGCGGGGCGACCTTCCACGCCGCCACCCCGAGCAGGGCAGCGGTACGGGGATCGGTGGAGCGCAGACTGCCGGCCACAGTGGCCAGGCGGCGGGCGGCGGCCTTGGCGGCTTCCTCCTCACTCACCCGGTCGCGCTGCCAGGCGACCAGACCGGCGGCCAGCGCCAGGACGAGGAACACCGACAGACCGACGGTCAGGGAACGCGTCCGCCGTGCCGTGCGGGTCTCGGCTTCCCGCTCGGCGTCCCGGGCCGCGAGGGAAGCGGTGAGGAAGGCCCGCTCGAGCGGGGTGAGGTCGTCGTTCGGGTGCCCGTGCCGGGTGAGGTCGTCGTCCTCCTCCGGCCGCGTGCCGCTGTCGTCCGGCTGCCGGGCGAACAACTCCTCGGCACGGGCCAGCCGCGTACCTCGGTAGAGCGCGCCGGGGTCGCGCTCCAGCTCCTCCCAGGCGCGAGCGGCCTCGCCGAGCCGGCGCTGCGCGCGCAGCCGGTCCCGGCCCTCCTCGATCCAGCCGGCCAGGCGCGGCCAGCCGGTGATCAGCGCCTCATGCGCAAGCTCCACGGTGTCGCCGTCCAGGGTGACCAGACGGGCGACGACGAGACGTTCCAGCACGTCCTGCGCACCGCTGCCGAGTTCGGCCCGGGACGCCGGACGACGGGTGTCCGCCGTACCTCCCCCAGTCCCGATTTCTCCCCCACTCTCGGCTTCCCATCCGGGTGCGATGAGCCGCAACAGAATCCGCCGAGCGACACGTTCCTGCTCCGCCGACAGCCCGCCGTACACCTCTTCCGCGGTGGCGGCGATCGCGCCGCGTACGCCACCTGTCTCCTCGTACGCCGCCAGAGTCAGCAACCTGCCGCGGCGGCGGCGCCAGGTCTCCAGCAACGCGTGGGAGAGCATGGGCAGCGCGCCCGGCTGGTCGACGACTTCGTCGATGATCCCGGCGGTGAGAGCACGTTCCACGTTCAGGCCGGCGGAGGTGGCCGGGCCGGTGATCACCTCGCGCAGCTCGTCCCGGCTCATCGGCCCGACCAGCAGATTGGCCCGGGAGACGGCCTCGGCCAGGTCACGGTGGCCGGCGCAGTGCCCGTAGAAATCACCACGAACGGCGATCACCACGCGCAGCCGGCTCTCCGGCCGTCGCGCGGCGAGCAGCAGATCAAGGAACCGGCCGCGTTCAGCACGGTCCTGACACAGGGTGAACAGATCCTCGAACTGATCGATGATCACCCAGGTTTCCCCGTCGCCGTCCCGCGCGACGAGCGCCTTCTCGTGCGTACGCGCCGGCCGCTCACCCGGAGTGAGCACACGGATCACCGCCGGCCGCTCCGCCCCCTGCCGCAGCCGCGGGATCAGCCCCGCCCGCAGCAGCGACGACTTGCCGCTGCCGGACGGCCCGAACACTGCCGCGAACCGGTGCTCGCGCACCAACTCCACCAGTGGGGCGACGAGTGTCTCCCGGCCGAAGAACAGATCGCTGTCGTCCGGCTCGAAGCGGGCCAGTCCCCGATACGGCGGCCTCTCGTCCGGCGTGGGCGCCCGGAGATCGGTGTCCGCCTCCCGCCAGCGCCGTTCCCATTCGTCCGGGTAGGCATCCAGCGCCTCGGCGTACGCCCGTACCACCGCCAGGGACGGCAGCTGCTCACCGGCCGCCGCCTGGGACAGCGCGGTCGTGGAGTAGCCCGCGCGCTTGGCCATCTCCCGGTACGGGGGCTTCCCGCCCTTCTCCCTGAGGAGACGCAGTTCGTGCGCGAGCCGCTGTACGGGACCGGCATCGGGGTCGACCGGCTTCTCGCGTCGTCCCACCAGGAACACCTTTCACATGCCTTGACCCGCACAGCAGTCGTACAAGCTATGTTTCACCCCATCCCCGCGCAATCCTCCCCGAGCTGTGATGCCGCCCACGGGAGACGGCGAGCGACGTCCGTCGCACACCCACTCTCAGGCCCCTCACAGCTGCCCATCAGCTCCCTGACGGTTGCCCTCCCTACGTTTCCTCGCATGACGGGAAAGCGACCCCCGCGGAGACGGCGGCGTCACGGCCTGTCCCGCGTCGGCCTCCTCTGCCGCCACTTCCTCGTAAACGCTTACGCAAAGGCTTACGTCGATGAGCAACCCGCCGGACGAAACGCTGGCGCAGGCCGCTGTGACCGCCCTGACCGGGCAACTCGCGCTGGCCCCCAAGCCCGGACTGCCCGACCCGCGCGATCGCGGCGCCCGCGCCACCGGCCGGGACCACAACTCCCTGCGCTGGTCGGCCAAGGCGCTGGAGCCCGGTCTGGCGGCGATGGCGGCCGCCGCGCACCGCACCGGCTCGGCGACGTCCGAACTCCGCGCCGAACTGGGCGCGATCGGGCGGTCCACCGAGCACTCGGTAGGGCTCGCGGGCGGCGGCCACCGAGGGGCACTGTGGGTCCTCGGCCTGCTGGTCGCCGCGGCCGCCCTGGAGCCCCGGGCCACCGGCCGGGACCTCGCCGCGACCGCCAAGCGGCTCGCGGCACATCCCGACCGGAAAGCGCCGCGCCGCCCCTCCCGCGGCTCCTCCGTCTCGGTGGAGTACGGCGCCGCGGGGGCGCGGGGCGAGGCCCGGGCCGGATTCCCGCACGTACGGCGGGCGTTGAGCGCGCTGGCCGCAGCACGCTCGGCGGGCGCCCCCGAGCCGTACGCCCGCCTCGACGCCCTGCTCACCGTCATGTCCACCCTTCAGGACACGGAGTTGCTGTACACGGCGGGCCCGCACGGCCTGCGGCACGTCCAGGCGGGCGCTCGCGGCGTCCTGGAAGCGGGCGGTACGGCCACGGAAGCCGGCCGCGCGGCTCTGGCCGCCTTCGACGACGTCCTCCATGCGCGCGCGTGGAGCCCCCGCGGAAGCAGCGGCCTCCTCGCGGGCGCCCTGTTCCTGGACTCGCTCCCGCTCCCGGTGGTGGTCAGTTCACCGGCACGGGCTGCCTGACCCGCGGTGCGGTGGCCCGCCTTCCGTCCGCCCACCGCACCGCGGGCCCCATCCCGTATGAAGCCGCCAGCATGAGTCCGCCGAGGACCAGCCAGCCCGGCGTCCCCCACCCCACGAGCAGCGCCGTCAGCACCAGCGGTCCCGCCGTGCGCGCCACGGTGACGCCCGTGCCGAAGAAGCCCTGGTACTCGCCGACCCGGTCGGCAGGGGCGAGATCGAAGGACAGATGCCAGGAACCCGCCGACTGCTGCATCTCGGCCACGACTTGAAGCACCGCGCCGGCGACCAGCAAACCCACCGCCACCCAGGCCGAGACCCCGGCCGACAGCGCGAACACCGCGCACGACGCCAGCATCACCAGCCCCGAACGCCGCACCGCGCGCGTGGCCGACGCGAGGCCCGTCACCCCGCGCGCCATACGCACCTGGAAGAGCATCACGGCACCCGTGTTGAGCACGAACAGCGCGGATACCAGCCAGGCCGGGGCATCGGTCCGCTCGGCGATCCACAGCGGGATGCCCAGGCTGAGCAGAGGCATCCGCAGCAGCAGCACGGTGTTGAGCAGCGTGACGACCGCGTACGGGCGGTCGCGCAGCACTCCGAGGGCGTCGCCCCTGCCGTTCCCTCCGCGCCCCTGACCGGCGCCCACGCGCGCGTGCACAGGCCTCACGGCCGGCAGCCGCAGCAGTACCCCCGCGCACAGCAGGAAGCTCACCGCGTCCAGCGCGAACACCCCGAGGTAGGCCTCCCGCGTCCCCATGTGCAGCGCGAGCCCGCCGAGTCCCGCCCCCACCGCGAGACCGGCATTGAGCGTCGACTGGAGGTGCGCGAGCAGCCCCGTACGCTCCTCCCGGGACACCAGCCCGGCCAGCAGGGCCTGCCGGGCCGCCGCGAGCCCCGACTGCGCCGCCGCGTACCCGCACGCCGCGAGCACGAACGGCACAAAGCCGCGTACGACCAGGAAGGACGCCACCGCGAGACCGGTCGCCAGCGCCAGCAGCACCGCCGTGCCACGCGGGCCGTGCCGGTCGGCGAGCCGCCCCAGGGGCACACCCGCCAGTGACCCGACCGCCCACGCGATGGTGAGCCCGAGGCCCACGCGCGTGGGGGCGAGCCCGACGATGTGGGTGAAGTACAGGACGGAGGTGACGTAGAAGGCCCCGTCTCCGACGGAGTTGCTCAACTGGGCGACGGCCAGGACGCGCTGCGGGCCCGCGGGCGGGAGAAGCGAGTTCGTCATGGGGACGACGCTACGGAGACAGTGGGCCCCTCAACAGAACCAATCAGCAAGCCATTTCATGCCCCAATTCCAGCGCCGACGTGCCCTCTGACGAGCCTCGAAAAACCCGCGTGCCCCTGCTCAATCGTCCGGCACCCGTGCTCCCTGCCCAGCCCTCGAGAAACCCGCGTGCCCGCGCCCTCAGTCCTCCAGCACCCGCCCCAAGAGCTCCAACGCCTCCGGATAGACCCGCTCCCGAGGCGTCCCGTACCCCACCACCAGCCCCTGGGGCCGCCCCTCACGCGCCCCGTGCCAGTGCTCCCCGAGGCACCCCACCGCAAGCCCCTCCTCGGCGGCCCGCGCGAGTACCGCGTCCTCGTACGCCACGTCCACCAGCGCATGCAGCCCGGCCGCGATCCCGAGCACACTGCGGCGCGGCCCCAGCCGGGCGAGCAGCTGATCCCTCCGCCGCCGGTACCGCAGTCGGCAGGCGCGTATGTGCCGGTCGTAGGCGTGGCTGGTGATCAGCTCGGCGAGGGCCAACTGGCCGATCGACTCGGTGTGGTGGTCGCTGTGCAGCTTGGCGTCGGCGACCGCGTCGACCAGGTGCGGCGGCAGCACCATCCAGCCCAGCCGCAGCGCGGGCCCGAGCGTCTTGGAAGCCGTCCCCAGGTAGACGACCTGTCCCGGTGCCATCCCTTGGAGTGCGCCCACGGGCTGTCTGTCGTAGCGGAACTCCCCGTCGTAGTCGTCCTCGACGATCAGCCCACCACGCGCGCGTGCCCAGTCCGTGAGCGCCCGCCGCCGCTCCGGGTGGAGCGTGACTCCGGTCGGGTACTGGTGCGCGGGCGTGACCACGACAGCCGCCACGCCGCCCAACTCCTCGGCGCGGGCGCCCCGTTCGTCGACGCTCACCGGGGCCACGGAACCGCCGTTGTGCCGCACCACGTCCCGGTGGAAGGGCAGCCCCGGGTCCTCCATGGCGATCACCCCGGACCCCAGTACGCGCGTGAGGAGCGCGAGCCCCTGAACGTAACCGGACGTGATCACGATCCGCTCGGGCGGCGCGATCACCCCGCGCGCCCGCCCCAGGTACCCCGACAAGGCGGTCCGCAACTCGATGCGGCCGCGCGGATCGCCGTATTCGTACGCCATGGAGGGCGCCACCGCGATGGCCCGCCGCAACGCCCGCAGCCAGGCCGCCGCCGGGAACGTACCGACGTCCGGACTGCCGGGCCGCAGATCAAAACGGGGCGCACGCGCGTGTGCCCCGTTCCCGGACGCGTCCAGAGATGTCGTGGGCAGCGCCGCCACCTCGGTTCCCGAACCCTGCCGAGCCGTCAGATAGCCCTCGGCCACCAGTTGGTCGTACGCCGCCTTCGCCGTCCCACGGGAGACGCCCAGTTCGGCCGCCAGCCGCCGTGTCGCGGGCAGCCGCGTCCCAGGAGCGAGCCGCCCCTCGCGTACGGCATCCCGAAGAGCCCGCTCAAGCCCCGCCCGACGCCCTGCCCGCGCATCCGGCTCCAGATGCAGATCGACACCGACGCCGGACCAGAAGTCGTCCACCAAAGCCGCCCCCCTAGACACACCGAAAGGCCGGGTACCCAGAAGGGCACCCGGCCATCACTCTCGTATCAGCCCTTATAGGGAGGCCATTTCGGCCCCGCGTGACGTCCTCGTCGAGCACTCGCGAAAAGCGCGAAAAGTCAGCCCTTCAGGGACGCCATCCACGCCTCGACCTCGTCGGAGCGGCGCGGCAGCCCAGCCGAGAGGTTCTTGTTGCCGTCCTGGGTGACCAGGATGTCGTCCTCGATGCGGACACCGATGCCGCGGTACTCCTCGGGCACGGTCAGGTCGTCCGCCTGGAAGTACAGGCCCGGCTCCACCGTCAGGCACATGCCCGGTTCCAGCGTGCCGTCCACGTACGTCTCCGTCCGCGCCGCCGCGCAGTCGTGGACGTCCATGCCGAGCATGTGACCGGTGCCGTGCAGCGTCCAGCGGCGCTGCAGCCCCAGCTCCAGCACGCGCTCCACAGGGCCCTCGACCAGACCCCACTCGACGAGCTTTTCGGTCAGCACGCGCTGCGCGGCATCGTGGAAGTCGCGGTACTTGGCGCCCGGCCGCACCGCCGCGATACCGGCCTCCTGGGCCTCGTACACGGCGTCGTAGATCTTCTTCTGGATCTCGCTGTACGTGCCGCTGATCGGCAGCGTGCGCGTCACGTCTGCCGTGTAGAGCGTGTGGGTCTCCACGCCGGCGTCCAGCAGCAGCAGGTCCCCGGAGCGGACGGGACCGTCGTTGCGTACCCAGTGCAGGGTGCAGGCGTGCGCGCCGGCCGCGCAGATGGATCCGTAACCGATGTCGTTGCCCTCGACCCGCGCGCGCAGGAAGAAGGTGCCCTCGATGTAGCGCTCGCTGGTCGCCTCGGCCTTGTCGAGGACCCGTACGACGTCCTCGAAGCCGCGCACGGTCGAGTCGACGGCCTTCTGCAGCTCGCCGGCCTCGAACGCGTCCTTGACCAGCCGGGCCTCGGAGAGAAAGACCCGCAGTTCCTCGTCGCGCTCGGCGGTCACCTTGTCGGTGAGCGCCGCCTCGACCCCGGCGTCGTAACTGCGCACGACACGGACAGGGCCGGTCGCCTCGCGCAGCTTGTCGGGCAGCTCGCGGACGTCGGCGGCGGGGATGCCGTACAGCTGCTCGGCCTCGGCCAGAGAGTGGCGGCGGCCGACCCACAGCTCGCCGTGGCCGGAAAGCCAGAACTCGCCGTTCTCCCGGTCCGAGCGCGGCAGCAGGTAGATCGTCGCCTTGTGGCCGTCGCCCTTGGGCTCCAGAACGAGGACGCCGTCCTCGGTGAGGTTGCCGGTCAGGTAGGCGTACTCGACGGAGGTGCGGAAGGCATACTCCGTGTCGTTCGAGCGGGTCTTCAGGTTCCCCGCGGGAATGACCAGCCGATCGCCCGGGAAGCGCGCGGAGAGCGCGGCGCGGCGGGCGGCGGTGTACGCGGCCTGGGGGATGGGCTCCAGGCCGTGCAGCTCGGTGTCGGCCCAGCCGGACTTCATGTTCTCGGCGAGCTCGTCGGACACACCGGGGTACAGACCGTTCTTGCGCTGCTTGATCGGCTCTTCAGACTCGTCCCCAGTCTCCGGAGTGAGCTCTTCGGCCACGGTCATCCTCCTAGATACGGCACTGGACCCCCTCCATCGTACGGTCGTACGGGAGGGGGCCCAGGGGGCCGGAAGCCCTTTTACGTGCCCTCCGAGCCACGTGCCCTCCGCGCGGCTCACTCGAAGCGTGCCGCCAGCAAAACCACGTCCTCCAGTCCGTCGGACGCGTCGAGCTCCTCCGGAAGCACCGTCCGCAGCACATGGTCGGCGATCGCCCCCGGGTCCGCACGCAGTGGCCTGGGCACGCTCGCCGCCGCCGCGTGCAGTCGAGCGAAGGCCCGGTCCATGGGGTCGCCGGTGCGCTGCAGCAGACCGTCCGTGTACAGCAGAACCGTCTCTCCTGGCGCTGCCCGGAATTCAACGCTCGGCGCCTCCCAGCAGGCGAGCATGCCCAGCGGCGCCGACAGCGACGTCTCCACGAACTCCGTGCGCCGCTCACCGATCAGCAGCGGCGGGCTGTGCCCGGCCCCGGCCATCGTGATCTTGCGCGAGGCGGGCTCGCAGTACGCGAACAGGGCGGTGGCGCTGCGAGCGGGCTCGGTCAGCCTGAGCAGCAGTTCCAGGTCGGACAGGACGGCGACGGGGTCCTCGCCCTCCATCACGGCGTACGCCCGCAGGGACGCCCTCAGCCGTCCCATGGCGGCCACCGCGCTGGGCCCCGACCCCGTGACGGACCCGACCGCGAGACCGAGCGCGGCGTCCGGCAGGGGCAGCGCGTCGTACCAGTCGCCGCCGCCGCGCGGACCGGTGCGATGCCGGGCGGCGAGCTGGACGCCGAAGACCCGGGGCAGCCGCGAGGGCAGCAGCTCGTCGGTGATCGTCGTCATGCACGCGCGCGTGCGTTCCAGTTCGACCAGCCGGGCCAGGTGTTCGGCCGCGTACCGGGCGTACAGGCCGACGAGGTGCCGCTGCCCCTCAACCGGTTCGGCGGGCTCGTCGTACAGCCAGACGGCGGCACCCAGTCGGCCCGCCGTCTCGGTGGACAGTGGGAGCGCGTAGCTCGCGGCATAGCCGAGGCGGGCGGCCACCTCGCGGTGACGCGGGTCGAGCCCGTCCTCGGAGAACAAATCGGGCTGTGCGATCTCACCCTCGCCGCCGGGCAGTCCGTCCAGGATTTTCCCGTACGACATGCAGCGGCGCGGAATCGTTTCGATGTGACCGAGATCGGCGCGGGCGAGGCCCAGGCCGATGGTCGTGTCCGGGCCGAGGCCGTCCCCCGGCTCCATGACGACGAGACCGCGCCGGGCACCCACGAGGGCGGCTCCCGCACGCAGAAGTTCATGAAGTGCGTCACTCAGCGACGCCGTGCGGACCATCCGCTCGGTCAGTTCGTGCAGCGTCGTGAGATCGGACACCCAGCCGGCGAGACGGTCCTGGAGAACGGCGCCCGGGGGGTTTGGGGAAGGGGCTGCAGAGGTACCGGGGACGGCAGGCGCGGGCGCGACAGTGTGTGTGGGGGCCGGAACAGTTGAATCGATTCCGGCCACTTTCGGAGGGTGAGGGGAGTTCATGGCGTCCGACTTTCGGACCAGTGCGTTTTGCTCAAAAGCATCGCAAACCCCCATGTCATTCTGCGCCGCTAGCACTGTCTCCACATGTACACGTACTCGTGAGGGGATGTCCAGCATTGTCCTGCTGGGATTCCTGGTGTCCGATGGGGAACTTGAGAAAAGCAAAGTTGGCTTAAAACTGCCTCGGGTTACGGCGTATTGCGGTCGACTGGCCTTGTTCGACGGAGCGTCACAGCGGTCGTGATGGGTACGTACTCGGTGAAGGCCAGGGGTGGTTGGGATCCTCCCGGAACCTGGCGACGGACCCGGGCGTCTTAACCATCGACGACCGTGCCCCATCCTCCCGTGGCGGAGGCGGCAAGCAACACGCGGGACAGCAATCGCCAGGCGCCGCCACCCCCACGCCATGCCCATGCTGTTGATAGGCGCAGTATGGACGCGGACGAAGCCAATGCTCGACCCATAGGGGTTCCCCTTGTCCTTGGCCGGGGTGTGATGCGTCAGCAGGTACGCACAGTGAAGTGATCGACACATGATGTGATGTGGTCCTCGGTGTTGCCAGGCGTGCAACGGAAAGGAACGAGCGCTCATGCGCGAGATCCTCGGAAGGCGACGCAGGCTCCTTTCCAGGCGGAACAATGGAAGGCCTGAGATGCTCGGCGCGGCCCTGACATTCGCGACCGCATGGCAGTGGCCCGTACTCCCCGGCGTCGCGCCGGACCCGCAAGGGCGGGCGCGCTGCGGGTGCCCCGATCCGGAGTGCACGGTTCCCGGTGCTCACCCCTTCGACCCCGGTCTCCTCGCGGCCACCACCGACGAGCGCATGGTGCGCTGGTGGTGGACGAACCGCCCCGCGGCGCCGGTCATCCTCGCCACCGGGGGCCAGGCCCCGTGCGCGGTGAGCCTGCCGGCGCTCGCCGCCCCCCGTGCGCTCGGGGCGCTCGACCACATGGGCATGCGCCTCGGCCCGGTGATCGCTTCCCCCACGCGCTGGGCGCTGCTGGTGAAGCCGTACTCCTTCGAGCAGCTGGGTGAGCTGCTGTACGCCAAGGACTTCGTGCCCGGCTCGCTGCGCTTCCACGGAGAGGGCGGCTATCTCGCGCTGCCCCCGTCCGAGACCGGACAGGGCCAGATCCGCTGGGAGCGGGCACCGCTGCCCGGCTCGGCCGCGCCCTGGGTGCCCGATGTGGAGGCCGTCGTGGACGCCGTGGTGGAGGCCCTCACTCGTCCGGGTGTGAGCGCACCCGAGTTGTAGGGGAATCGGGCGCGCGGCGAACCGCGCGCCCACTCTTGGTCGTTATCGTCCCTTTCATGCTGCGTTCCTCCGGAGGGCGACCCCCGGGCTTCCGAAGAGTTCGTCTCCCGACGCTGACGGGCGTCGCCGTCCTCGCGGCCACGCTGCCGCTGGCCGTGGCCTCCGCCGGGCCGGCGGGCCAGGAGAATCCCGCGGTCGTACGTACATCCGAACGCGTCGCCGACAGGGCGGCCGCACCGCGACCCGGCCCGGTCCGGAGTCCGCTGCTGCTGGGTCGGGATCCCGTCGGCACTTCCCACTGCGGACCCGAACTCGCCTCCCCCGACGGCATCGAGGCGCAGACCTGCGTACTGACCCAGGGGCGGGACACCTGGGCGCGTACGTACTACCGCAATGCGACCGGCGACGACCTCACCGCCGTACTGACCCTCATGGCGCCCGGCGGCCGTACCGTCCGGATGCACTGCGCGGTGGGCGCGGACGACGAGCCGGGGGCGTGCGAGACGCCTCGGGAGCGCACGATCGGGGACGCGCGGGCTTACACGGCGGTGGTGGAATTCGCGGCGGGTGCGGAGGGGCCCCTGCTGCTGCGTTCGGGGAGTGAATCGGCTGCGTAGGGCTCAACTCGCCTGCGGGGAGGGCGGGTTG
>NZ_JAAKZX010000169.1 GCF_011045025.1 Streptomyces ureilyticus | reverse complement strand
GCCCGCTCCCCCACACCCCACGTCGTGACCCGCCACAGCGCCTCGACGAGGATGTCACGGCTCATCTTCGAGTCGCCGAGTTCGCGTTCTACGAAGGTGATGGGGACCTCGACGACGTGGTAGCCGGACTTGACGGCGCGGCGTGCCAGGTCGACCTGGAAGCAGTAGCCCTGGGAGGCGACGTCGCCGAGACCGAGGCCTTCGAGGGTCTCCCGGCGGAACGCGCGGTAGCCGCCGGTGACATCGCGGAGCGGTACGTCGAGCAGGACGCGCGAGTACAGGCTGCCGCCGCGCGAGATGAACTCCCGGGACTTGGGCCAGTTCACGACCCGCCCGCCCGGCACCCACCGGGAGCCGAGGACCAGGTCGGCGCCCTTGAGCGCGGTGAGCAGCCGGGGCAGTTCCTCGGGCTGGTGCGAACCGTCGGCGTCCATCTCGACCAGTACGCCGTAACCGTGCTCGAGCCCCCAGCGGAAGCCCGCGAGATAGGCCGCGCCGAGGCCCTCCTTGCCCTTGCGGTGCAGCACATGGACGTGGTCGTCCTCGACGGACAGTTCGTCGGCGTGCTTGCCGGTCCCGTCGGGACTGTTGTCGTCGGCGACCAGGACGTGCGCCGTGGGCACAGCGGCCCGCACCCGGCCCACGATCGCCCTGATGTTCTCCACCTCGTTGTAGGTGGGAATGATCACCAAGGTGGTGCCGAGCGGACCGAACTGTCGCCCACCGCCGTCTTTCACAGCTTCCCCTTAAAACATCCGTGCGAGGCTCCACCCTAGCGAGCGTCCCCTCCGGCGGAGGCGGGGGTGGCGGCCCGGGAGACTTGAGATGGGAAAGGTACTGCGGATCGGGACCCGGCGCCCTTCGGGCCGACCTGGGACCCGCTGGCTGCGGGTCGACCTAGAGCCGTTGTCTACTGAGCGCCGGGCCCCACCCGGGTCACACCTGCCGACCGGCGGAACGTTCCCCCGCCCCCGTGGCGCGAGCGCTGGGCCTGGCTCCCAGTTGTGGTGCGCCGGTGCGGCACACCACCCCTGACACAGCGGCGCTTCGAGGGCTGCTCGGAACTTCCGCGGTCGGACGTCCGGTGGTGGACCCGGCCGAACCTACCCGCCACCCGCCGCTTTCTGTCAACAGCCGTTCGAGCTGCGGACTTTCGCTCAATTGCCTGGTCAGCGCCGAGGACACGCAGGTCGCACCACGCAGCGCCCGGTGATGACCGGCGCCGAGCCGCCCCGGCGCATCACCCCTCCGGCCGTACGAACACGGTGCGGCCCCCGACGACAGTCCGCAGACAGACGGGAAGGGGTGTCCCGGGCGTCAGGTCCGGCAGTCCGGGCGTGCCGGAGCGGGGGTCGGTCGACCAGCGGGCGACCCGGTCGTCCGGGGCCTGGACGACCAGCTCCTCAGCGCGCCACACGGCGTAGTCGGCGGGTGCGCCCGGCACCAGAACGCCCGCCTCGTCCCGGCCGATCGCCCGCCAGCCGCCCCGCGTATGGGCCGTGAAGGCGGCGCGTACGGAGATCCGGTGTTCCGGTGTGTGATGGAAGGCCGCGGCACGGACGGTGCCCCACGGGTCGAGCGGGGTGACGGGACTGTCCGAGCCGAAGGCGAGCGGCACGCCGGTCCGCAGCAGGGCCGCGAACGGGTTGAGCGTACGGGCCCGTTCGGCACCCAGGCGCTGTGCGTACATGCCGTCCTCGCTTCCCCACAGCGCGTCGAAGGCGGGCTGCACGGAGGCGGTGAGGCCGAGTTCGGCGAAGCCCGCGATGGTCTCGGGAGTGAGCATCTCGGCGTGTTCGACGCGGTGCCGAGCCGCCCGGATACGCGCCAGGCCGACCTTCTCGGCGGCGGCGCGCGCTCCCTCGACCACGGCGGTCACGGCGGCGTCCCCGATGGCGTGGAAGCCGGCCTGGAGCCCCGCCTCCGTACAGGCCACCACATGGGCGGCGACATCGGCGGCGTCCAGGTAGGAGGTACCCGTGTGGCCGGCGTCCGCGTACGGCTGGTGCAGGCAGGCCGTGTGGGAGCCGAGCGCGCCGTCGACGAAGAGGTCGCCCGCGGCGCCGATCGCGCCCAGCGAGCGGGCCTTGGTGACGTCCTGCTCGGCCCAGTAACCGACGACCCGCGGCCCGGCCTCCTCCGCGGCGAGCCGCAGCAGCCCGGTGAAGTCGTCCTCGGAGGAGATCTCCGGTCCCGCGCACTCGTGGACGGAGCCGATGCCGAGCGAGGCGGCGTGGGCGAGCGCGGCACGCTGGGCCTCGGTGCGCTGGGCCGGGGTGACGGCTCCCAGCGCCGCGGCGCGTACGGCGTGGTGGGCGTCCCGGGTGAGCGGTTGCCCGGCCTCGAATCCCGCCTGCTCCCGTACCCCTGGTGTCAGATCCAGCAGAGCCGTGGTCACGACGGCGGAGTGCACGTCGATACGGCTGAGGTAGAGCGGACGACCGCCGGTTGCCTCGTCGAGTTCGTCCCGCCGGGGCGGGCGCCGCTCGGGCCAGCGGGCGGCGTCCCAGCCGTGGCCGAGCAGGACCCGGTCGCCGGGGCGGGCCGCCGCGAAGTCCCGTACGCGATCGAGGGCCGCCGCCAGGGAGAGCGCGCCGGACAGATCGAGGCCGGTGAGGGCGAGCCCGGTGGCCGTGCTGTGCACATGGGAGTCGGTGAACGCCGGGGTGACCAGGGCGCCTTCGAGGTCCACCACCTCGTCGGCCCCGTCCGCGAACGCGTCGGCCGCGCCCTCGGAGCCGACCCAGGCGACCTGCCCCCGTTCCACGACCATCGCGGTGGCGAACGGGTCGGCGGGGCTGTGGACTTCGCCGCCGCGCAGCAGCACGGTGCGTGGGGTGGCGGTGCTCTCACTCATGGAGAACAGTCTCGCGCCTCGGCGCCCGAACCCCTCTTCCGGGGTTCGTCCGGGGTTTCTTCCAGAGTTCTGCCGGGACTCAGATCCTGGGTGGCCGTGCCTCGTACGGCGTCGACAGGACGACCGTCGTACGCGTCGACACGCCGGCCAGCGAGCGGAGGCGCGCGAGCAGTTCCTCCAGCTCGTGGGGGGTCGAGACGCGGACCTTGAGGATGTAGTTCTCGTCGCCCGCGACGCTGTGGCAGGCCTCGATCTCGGGGACGCCGGCCAGGCGTTCCGCGATGTCGTCCGGGGCGCTGGGGTCGAACGGTTTCACCGAGATGAAGGCCGTCAGCGGCAGCCCGACGGCCTCTGGGTCGACGACCGCCGCATAGCCGCGGATCACGCCGCGCTGCTCAAGCCGGCGCACCCGCTGGTGCACGGCGGACGTGGACAGACCGGTGGCCTTGCCCAGGTCGGTGTAGCTCATCCGCCCGTCCTCGACGAGCAGCTGCACGATCTGTCGGTCGAGCTCCTCCATGGCAGGAACCTACAGGGCCCTTGATCCCCACGGGTACCTCAGCGGCGCAGGTCATGCCCGGTTTGTGATCTGAGGGGGCGGAGCCGGCGATTCGTGCGGGGACAAATCCACCGCGTCCGGCACCTGCGGGCGGCATGTGACGAACGCCACAGTATGGCCACGGGTTCCGTGATGTTCTCGTGATTACCGCCGAGACGGGACGGGAAGTGCTTGCTGTGGTCGAGGCCGCAGCGCCTTGTCGGCCCACCCGAGGGGGAGAAAATCTATGCAGAGTCTGAAGCGCCCCGGTCGTACCGCACCCAAGCGGCAGCAGCCGGTCGTCGAGCCCGCGCCGGAGGGTGTTGAACCGGCTGAGGAAGAGCCCGCCGCGTACGACACCTTCGAGATGTACCGGGTGATCTGCCCGGACTGCGCGCAGCCCATCGCGCTCCTCGCGGACGAGGAGGTCCTGCCGGAGCACGCGCTGTGCGCCACGCCGTGGAACCCCTTCGGGCTCACGGTCTGCGCCGGCACGGGCCGTGCGGCGGCCGAGGCCCGGCCCGCCGACGAGTCGATGGACGCTCAGGAGCAGGACACAGCGCTGCTGTTGACGCTGCCTCAGGGGCTCGACTGGCGCACTCAGCCCTTTTCGCACGCCGGCGGACCCGGGTCGCGGCCCATCCGAGTGCCGGTGATGCGCCGGCGGCAGGCCGCGTAGGCGCTCCGCTGGGTTCGGCAGTTTCTAAGCTGCAGGTTCGTTGTGGCTGGTCGCGCAGTTCCTCGCGCCCCTAAAGGGGCGCTGGTCGCGCCCACACGGCAGAGCCGCACATCGATACAGTCCCGCGCCCCTGAGGGGGCGCGGCAGTGCAGCACTTCAACGGACCTGACGCCATGAGGGCTCGGTTCAGACCCCCGTACGGGCTCCGCCTTGAACTCACGGGCGAATCCGTGGTTGGTGACTTGTCCGGGCTCGGCGCGTTGGCCCCGGTATGACCTCCACTTATACAGAGACGAGTCGGCGCCGCAGGATTATCGTTCCGGCAGCCGCGGGGTCGGCCTCCAAGAGTGCGCCGCAGCAGAGCGCGCAGCAGCAGCCTGAGAAGCCGCAGGCAGAGACACCGCAGGCACAGGCGCCGCAAGCGCCGCGGAAGCCGCAGGATCCCCCCATCTACCGCGCCCTGATGCGCACTTGGGCCAACCGGGGACGGACCCTGCCGGGGCGTCACGATCCCGAGTGGGCCCGGCTCATCGCGCCCTCCGCTGTGTACGGCTACGGGTACGGGCGGTTGTTCACCGCGACTCGGGACCAGCGAGGTGACGGGCGATGACCATCCGCTGGATCTGATTGGTGCCCTCGACGATCTGCAGCACCTTGGCCTCGCGCATGTAGCGCTCGACGGGGAAGTCCGCGGTGTAGCCGTACCCGCCGAGCACCTGGACGGCGTCCGTGGTGACCTTCATCGCGGCGTCCGTGCACAGCAGCTTCGCCATGGCCGCCTGCTTGGAGAACGGCCGCCCCGCGTCGCGCAGCCGGGCGGCCGCGAGATAGAGGGCCCGGCCCGCCTCGATCTGGGTCGCCATGTCCGCGAGCATGAAGCGCAGGCCCTGGAAGTCCGCGATCCGCCGCCCGAACTGCTCGCGTCCGGTGGCGTACGCGACCGCCTCGTCCAGCGCCGCCTGGGCCACGCCGATCGCACAGGCCGCGATGCCGAGCCGCCCGGAGTCGAGTGCGGACAGGGCGATCGCGAAACCCTGGCCCTCGTCGCCGAGGCGCCGGTCGTCAGAGATCCGCACCCCGTCAAGGTGGATCTGAGCCGTGGGCGAGCCCTTGAGTCCCATCTTCTTCTCTGGCACCGCCGCGCTCAGGCCCTCGGCGTCGCCGGGCACCAGGAACGCCGTGATGCCACGCGTCCCCTCGCCGCCGCTGCGCGCGAACACGGTGTAGAAGTCGGCGATCCCGCCGTGAGTGATCCAGGCCTTGGTGCCCGTGAGCACCCAGTCCTCCCCGTCCCGTACGGCCTTCGTGCGCATGCCGGCGGCATCGGATCCGGAGGACGGCTCGGAGAGGCAGTACGCCCCGAGGAGGCCACCGCCGAGCATGGCCGGCAGATGCTCGACCTGCTGCTCCTTGGTGCCGTAGTGGGCGAGGGCGTGGCAGGACAGCGAGTGCACGCTGACGCCGAGGCCTACGGTCAACCGGGCCGCGGCGAGCTCTTCGAGGACCTGGAGGTAGACCTCGTACGGCTGCTCACCGCCTCCGTATCCGGCGTCGTACGGCAGGCCTAGCAGCCCCGACTCGGAGAGCAGTGTGAAGACGTCGCGCGGGAAGTGTCCGGCGTCTTCCTCCCCGGCCGCCTTGGGCGCGATCTCGCGCTGCGCGATGTCGCGGACGAGCGAGATCAGATCCCGGGCCTCGTCCGTGGGCAGTTGCCGGTCCACCGGCTGCGGGGCGCGGTCGGGCATGGCGACGCTCTCCTCCCTGTCGGGCACTTCGGCGAACGCCGACCTTGGATGCGGTGGGTCCACCGGGTTTCACAGTGCCCAGCCGATGCTGTCCCTCCGGGTCGCGGAAAGCAGCTGACCAGCGGCTGTGCGCTGTGAGTATGCCCGATCCGCGTCAGCGCGTCACCGGTTAACGGTCGTTAATTAGAACACATTATATTGGTCCGGACCATTGACGCACTGGTCTAGTCCTCCTACTGTTCCCCCAGCGACGAACGCGTTCATGCCAAGCGGTACCGTCCTGCCCGAACACCCCCTCGGCAGGCCCAGCACCACTCCCCCACTCTCCCCTCCCCACGAGGAGACCCGATGCTCAGACCGCAACGTCCCGCCGCCTGCTTCCGGACACTCCTCTCCGCCGTGTGCTGCGCCGTCCTCGGCGCGGGACTGCTCGCCGGCGCGGGCCCCGCCACGGCGTCGCAAGAGGCCGTCGCATCGAAGGACGCCACGGCGTCCGACTCGGCAAGGAAATCGGCAGGCAAGGCCGCCGCCGGCTCGAAGGTCGTCGGCTACTTCACCGAGTGGGGCACCTACCAGCGCCAGTACCTCGTCAAGAACATCGAGACATCCGGCTCGGCGGCCAGGCTCACCCACATCAACTACGCCTTCGGCAACGTCACCGGCGGCAAGTGCGCCATGGGCGACTCCTACGCGGCGACGGAACGGACGTACACCGCGGCCGAGTCCGTCGACGGCGTCGCCGACACCTGGGACCAGCCCCTGCGCGGCACCTTCAACCAGCTGCGCGAGCTGAAGAAGAAGCACCCGGATCTCAAGGTCCTCTGGTCCTTCGGGGGCTGGACCTGGTCCGGCGGCTTCACCGAGGCCGCCAAGAATCCGGCCGCCTTCGCCCAGTCCTGCTACGACCTGGTCGAGAACTCCCAGTGGGCCGACGTCTTCGACGGGATCGACATCGACTGGGAGTACCCGAACGCCTGCGGTCTGACCTGCGACACCAGCGGCCGGGAGGCGTACGGGAAGCTGATGTCGGCAGTGCGCGCGAAGTTCGGCGGTTCCTCTCTGGTCACGGCGGCGATCCCGGCCGACGCCACCAGCGGCGGCAAGATCGAGGCGACGGACTACGCGGGCGCCGCGCAGTACGTCGACTGGTACCTCCCGATGACGTACGACTTCTTCGGCGCCTTTGACGCGACCGGTCCGACGGCTCCGCACTCGCCGCTGACCTCGTATCCGGGGATTCCGAAGGCGGAGTTCCACACCTCGGCCACGATCGCCAAGCTCAAGGGGCTCGGCATCCCGGCCTCGAAGCTGCTGCTCGGCGTCGGCTTCTACGGGCGTGGCTGGACCGGTGTCACCCAGGACGCGCCCGGCGGCACCGCCACCGGTCCGGCAGCGGGGACGTACGAGCAGGGCATCGACGACTACAAGGTGCTCAAGGCGAAGTGCCCGGCGACGGGCACGGTCGGTGGCACGGCGTACGCCAAGTGCGGCGGCGACTGGTGGAGTTACGACACCCCGTCGACCATCGCCGGGAAGACGGCCTACAAGAACCAGCAGGGCCTGGGAGGCACCTTCTTCTGGGAACTGAGCGGTGACACCTCGGACGGCGAGCTGATCAAGGCGATCAACTAGCTCGTTCCGTACGTCACTTGGGGCGGGGGTCGGCGGACCCCCGCTCCTCACTCAGGCCAGGCGGGCGGCCTCAGGCGCCGGGTACGAGGGGTCGAGGTCCTCGATCGCCCTCAGTGCACCGACGAGCATCTTCACCAGCAGTTCGCGCATCATGTCGCGTGGGAGCGCCTGGTGGTCGATCCAGTCGAGGGTGGCGCCTTCGACGCTGCACAGCCAGCCGAGCAGCGCCGTGCGGGGCAGCGCGGCGACCTTGCGGCTGCCGTACGCTCCCTCGGCGATGGTCTCGATGATGGCTTCGCGCACGCCGTCGCGGATGGCGAGGACCTCGGCGTCGAAGCCGACGCCGCCGGTGATGATCGCGCGGTACGCGGCCTGGTGCTGCTCGGCGTAACGCAGATAGCTGTCGATGGTGCGGTGCACCCGCTCCTCGGGCGGCAGTTCGAGGCCGCCGGCCGCGCGGGAGATCAGGTCGGCCACCGAGTCCTCGATGATCGCCAGGTAGTAGCCGCGCTTGGACTTGAAGTAGTAGTAGATCAAGCCCTTGGCGACATGTGCCTGCTTGGCGATGTCGTCCATCGACAGGGTGTCGTAGGACGTGTCGGCGAATAACTTCCGCCCGATGGCGATGAGTTCGGCACGACGGGCCAAGGAGCGGTCGGTGCCGCGTGCCTGTGGGCGGTCGCCGTGCCGTTGACTGTGGTTCAATTCCAGCCCTGGTCTTCAACTGCCTCCGAAACTTTCGCTGGCAGTATGGCAGACCTCCGCGACCGGCCCGTTCGACTCTCTTCGACGGCTTCCGCAGCCCCGCAGGCCAGGCGTCAGATCATCCCGAGCTGTGTGACGAGCATCGCGAGCACCACCACGAGGGTCCACCCGGCAAGGTGCTCAAGGATCTTCGGGCCGTCGTCCTCGGGACCGCCCGTACGGGTCTGAAGGCGTCCGCTCCGGAGGCGTCCGGCGGTGGCAGAGGTCGCGGTCATGGCAGCTCGCTCGCTTTGGCTTCGGTCGGTGGACTCCCCCGCGTCCCGGGGATCCCGGGGGCTGTCCACCTTGCCACCCGAATCGGTCTGCGCGAGGGAGACCTTGCTCACGTCCCGAATGCCCAGTCCCCCAGGTCAGCGCGCCGGTCAGCGGATGCCGACCGCCGCAAGCGCCTTGCGCTGGCGCGCTGTGGGATGTGCCGGGAAGTAGAGGTAACAGACGCCGCCGGTCCCGGAGACCACCTTCCCGGAGGCGTTGTACCTCTTGGTGCGGAGCCAGATGTTCTCCCAGGCGCGCCGCTGGTAGACCCGCCGCACCGCCTCGTTGCTCGGTGAGTTCGGGTCGTTGGCGATCACGTCGCCGTCGGCCGTGAATCCGATGACGGTCATCAGATGGCCAGCGGTGCCGTAGCCCGCTCCGGGCAGCTCGGACTCGAGGAACGACTGGGACGTGATGGCCGGGATGCCCGCCGCGATCAGCGTCTCCAGATCAGTGAGTGAACCGAGCCGCGTCACCACGCCCTGGATGTCCTTGTACGTGGCGGCGTACGCGGCATTGAAGGGCCAGTTGCCGCAGCCCTCGTACTGGTAGTCGTAGGTGAACCTGGCGGCATGGCACACCTGCGGATCCGCGAAGTCGGGATTGACCCAGGCCAGCTCCTCTGCCGTGGGCTTCCGCCCCCAGTACTCGATGATCATCTGCGAGGAGGTGGGGCTGCACCAGGCCTCGCCGCCGTTGTCGTACTCCGGGTACTGGCCGATGTGGGTCTCCTGCGAGTACCGCGGGACCGTCAGCTCCTTGGCGAGGCGGGGCTTCGAGGCCGGGACGGTGAAGCGGTCCGGGATGTCGGAGCCCATCGCACCCAGCCGCCACACGGTGGGGGTGCTCTTCGCGCCGGGCTTGCGGTACAGCGTCAGCCGCAGCCGGTACGAGTCGAGGCGCAGGCCGGAGGCCGGGTCGTCGATGGCGAAGGTGTCCGTCCAGACGCTGCTCTTGTCGTCGCTCTGGTCGTCCACCGAGGTGCGCCTGATGTCCTGATCGCCGGCCGCCCAGCGGCCCATCACGTACCAGGGAGTCTTGGTGCCGTCGGAGTAGGTGCCCGCCAGCTCGATCTGGAGCCAGGTCCCGGCCGGAGTGTGCGCGTTCCAGGAGGCGATGACCTCGGTCGAGGGCACGGCGAGACGGTGGACGGGCGAGGTCCAGCGCGCGTACTCCCAGGTCGTCGTCCTGCCGGTGTGCGGGTCCGCGTAGTCGGTGCGGCCCGCGGGGGTCGCGATCACCAGGCCCGGGCGTTTCCCGGAGACGGCTCGGGTGCCCTTCGCGGTGCCGCCGCGCCAGTCGGCGTACGAGGTCCAAGCGCGGTTGTCGACCTGGCCGGACGGCGCTTTCGACGGGGCGTGCGCGGCGCGGGCGGAGGAGCCGGCGGCTGCTGCCGGGCTCGCGGCGCCCGCCGCTGCCGCGGCCATCGCCACGGCCAAGAGGCTTCTGCGGGAGGGCTGTTGGGCTCTGGTCATGGGCGGGAGACCCCCAGGTTTCCGGAACGGGCGAGTCCAAAGTGCGGGTGTGCGGCCCACTATGGAGGGCTGTGCTGTGTGCTGCCAGCACTTCGAGGGTCGTGGCACCGATCAATATTGGTCACAACCATTGGCACAACGTTCGGGAAATACCCTGGCAATGTGCACACCTCGCCAGACACCCTCGCCTCCCGTCTCCGCCGGCTGCCACCTTCCTGCGGTCCCGTCCGCCTGATCGGCGTCGACGGGCACGCGGGCTCCGGAAAGACGACGTTCGCGGGACGGCTGGCCGAGGCGCTGCGCGGCGCGCCCGTACTGCACCTCGATGACATCGCCACGCACGAGGAGCTGTTCGCGTGGACGGGACGGCTGCTCCGGGACGTCGTAGAGCCGCTGAGCCGCGCTGAGCGGGCGCACTACCGGGCGTACGACTGGCAGGCGCGCCGCTTCGGGTCGGTCCACGCCCTGCCGCCCGCGCCCGTGGTGCTCGTCGAGGGGGTGGGTGCGGGACGCCGTGCGTTGCGGCCGTTTCTTGCGTGCCTGCTGTGGATGGAGTTTGCAGCGGAGGAGTCCTGGGCGCGCGGTCGGCAGCGGGACGGTTCGGAGCAGAGTGACTTCTGGGAAGGGTGGGTCGTCGCCGAGCGCCGCCACTTCGCCGAGGACCCTTCCCGGCCCTTTGCCGATCTCTTGGTGCGGGGGTTTTCAGAGGGATTTGAGGTACTTCCGGGACCTGCTGAGACTCCAGGACCAGACCAGATTGTCACGCAACGTGACGGACCATCGGCTGTGTGCTGAACCTGTGAAGAGGTGTGTCCGAGAACTGCCCCAAGTGCTTCAACTCGGCTTGACCGAGGGGCCGTACAGGTCTTACGTTTCCAATGTGCGGCTCTTCGGAGTCGCCGACAGACGCGAAGCCCCCGGTTGTTCCCCCGTGATCGGGGGCTTCGTTCTGTCCTCATTCCGGATTCCGGACGCATCTCGACATGTTTCGCTCACCCTCGGTCACCGAGCTGAGTGCGCCCCATGTGCTCCCACCTCGAAGAACCCGTCGTGCGGGCACTCTTCGGCCGGGTACCACCCCGCGGGTACGATGCCTCTCGGTGCGACCTTCGGACGGCTGCTCTCCGCACCGAACGCGCAACTCCCGTCCACAGCACAGCGGTTCGACGAAGGCTGCCGACGGGCATCTGCCCGACCGGCACTCAACGGGGGCACGGTATGTGGGGGACGTGATGGACTTCGGCACGCAGGGCCCCGAGGCCCCGGCCGACCTCGCCTGGCTGCGAGGTGTGGACGCCTACACGATGGGGGCCTATCCGCAGGCGGAGGAGGAGTTCCGCGCGGCGGTCCGGATCGATCCGGGGATGGCCGACGGATGGCTCGGACTGCACGCGCTGCGCATCGACACCACCACCGCGCTGCTGCGGATGTTCCGGCACCGGGAGCGCTTCGGGGAACAGCGCGCCCGCCACCGGCGCACCCTCAACTCCTGGTACTGGCTGGGCTGGTGGGTGCAGCCCGTCCTCGAGAGCCCGCGCGATCTGCTGCTCGCGCACGCCTCGCACTGGCTCGACGGGCGCCATGTCCCGGAGCTGGACCGGGCGCTCGCGGGACTGCCGCCGGTGGACGCCGACCGGCAGGTGCGGTTTCTGCACGCCTGCCGGGCCTACCTCGTCAAGGACTGGGAGCAGCTGGTCCGGCACACCGATCCGCTGATCGACGATCCGATGCTGGGCATCGAGGCCGGGCTCTTCGGCGGCATGGCGCGCGTACGCCTTGAGATGTACGGGCAGGCCGAGCCGCTGCTGTCGGCCGCACTGATGCGCTGTCGCAGCGAGCAGCCGCAGCGCAAGGAGCTGCGGTACTGGCTCGCGCGGGCGCACGAGGGCACGGGACGGTCGGCGGCGGCGCTGCCCCTGTACCGGGCGGTGCACCGGGTCGACCCAGCCTTCATGGACACCTCGGCGCGGCTCGCGGCGATCGCCGAGGGCGACGGATACGACGACGCGACGGACCTCGCGGCGATCACGCTCACCGGCGTCCAGGACATGATCGACGGACCGGACGGCGTGGACGCCCTGTTCGGCCCGGAGGGCCGGGACCTCAAGCTGTCGGAACCCGATCTTCCGCCGTCGGGCGGGCTGCCGCCGGAGGCCGACACGGTCCGCGAGAAGGCCATAGTGCCGGTCCGGCCTCCGCATCCGCAGACCGGCCCCACCGACCCCGCGCTACTCGAGGAGGCGCTCGCCGAACTCGAGCGGATGGTCGGCCTGGAGCCGGTGAAGCGCCAAGTGAAGGCGCTGTCCGCGCAGTTGAACATGGCCCGCCTGCGCACCGGGCAGGGGCTCCCGGTACAGCCGCCGAAGAGGCACTTCGTGTTCTCGGGGCCCTCCGGCACCGGCAAGACCACGGTGGCCCGCATCCTGGGCCGGGTCTTCTACGCACTCGGGCTGCTCGGCGGCGACCACCTCGTGGAGGCCCAGCGCGCCGACCTGGTGGGCGAGTACCTCGGCCAGACCGCTGTGAAGGCGAACGAACTGATCGACTCCGCGATCGGCGGCGTCCTCTTCGTCGACGAGGCCTACTCGCTGTCCAACTCCGGCTACGGCAAGGGCGACGCCTACGGCGACGAGGCGCTGCAGGTGCTGCTCAAGCGCGCCGAGGACAACCGCGACCACCTGGTGGTGATCCTCGCCGGGTACCCGGAGGGCATGGACCGCCTGCTCGCCGCCAACCCCGGGCTTTCGTCCCGCTTCACGACCCGCGTCGACTTCCCCTCCTACCGCCCCCTCGAACTCACCTCGATCGGCGAGGTGCTGGCCGCCGAGAACGGCGACGTGTGGGACGAGGAGGCGCTCGACGAGCTGCGCTCCATCAGCGGGCACGTCGTCGACCAGGGCTGGATCGACGAACTCGGCAACGGCCGCTTCCTGCGCACCCTGTACGAGAAGAGCTGCGCCTACCGCGATCTGCGGCTGTCCGGCTACACCGGCGAGCTGACCCGCGACGACCTGTCCACCCTCCGCCTGCCGGACCTGATGCAGGCGTACGGCGAGGTGCTGTCGGGCCGGGGGCCCCAGGATCCGTCGGCGCTGTGACCGGGCGGCCTCCGGGGGCCAAGGCTGTTGCGGGAACTTGTGACACTTGCACGTGCAAGTGTCACAAGTTCCCGCAACAGCCCCTTACCCCTCAGCTCGCCAGAGCCTCCTCCGGGGCACTGCTCGGGACGGGCTCCGCCAGCGTCGTCACCTGCTGAGTCTGCTGGGTCTCCGGAACGGCCCGGTGTGCCGGGTCGCGTACCTCGCCGACCAGGAGTTCCAGTACGTCCTCCAGGGCGACCAGGCCGAGCACACGGCCCGAGGCGTCGGCGACCTGGGCGAGGTGCGTCGCGGCGCGGCGCATCACGGTCAGGGCGTCGTCCAGCGGGAGCTCGGAGCGCAGCGTCGTCATCGGGCGCCAGATCTGCTGCGGCACGGCCCGGTCGGAGTCCTCCAGGTCGAGTACGTCCTTCACGTGCAGATAGCCCATGAAGGCGCCGTTCTCCGCGCACACCGGGAAACGGGAGTAGCCGGTGCGGGCGGTGAGTGCGACGACCTGGCCCGGGGTGACCGAGGGACCAACTGTCACCAGTGACTCGCGGTCCAGAAGCACATCCGTGACCGGGCGGGAACCCAGCTCCAGGGCGTCCTCCAGGCGCTCCTGCTCCTCGGGGTCGAGGAGCCCGGCCTGACCCGCGTCCTCTACAAGCCGGTTGAGCTGCTCACTGGTGAAGACCGCCTCGACCTCGTCCTTCGGCTCGACACCGAAGAGCCTGAGGATCAGCCGGGAGCAGGCGCCGAGGCCCGCGGTGACCGGCTTGCACAGCCGGGCGAAGGCGACCAGGCCGGGGCTGAGCCACAGCGCGGTCTTCTCCGGTGCGGCCATCGCCAGGTTCTTCGGCAGCATCTCGCCGACGACGAGGTGGAGGAAGACGACCGCGGCGAGGGCGATGACGTAGCCGAGGGGGTGGATCATGCCCTCGGGCAGGTGCACCGCGTGGAAGACGGGTTCCAGGAGGCGGGCCACGGTGGGCTCGGCGACGGCGCCGAGCGTCAACGAGCAGACGGTGATGCCGAACTGGGCGGCGGCCATCATCTGCGGCAGGTTCTCCAGGCCGTACATGACCTGCCGGGCGCGTGCGGTGCCGAGCGGTTCGATCTGGCTGCGGCGTACGGAGACGAGCGCGAACTCGGCACCGACGAAGAATCCGTTGGCGAGTACGAGCAGGGCGGCGAACAGGAGTTGGAGCAGACTCATCGGACGGCCTCCGCCACGGCGTCCGCGGCCTTGACCAGACGTACCCGCTCGGCCCGGTAGTGCCCGACCTGCCGCACCGACAGGCGCCAGCCCGGGAGTTCGGCCTTGTCACCGGGTGCCGGGATCCGGCCGAGCAGATCTGCGACGAGCCCGGCGACGGTCTCGTACGGACCCTCGGGCACATCGAGGCCGATGCGCTGGAGGACGTCGACGCGGCAGCTGCCGTCGGCGTCCCAGGTGGGGCGGCCGTCCTCGGAGGGGGCCACGGCGAGTTCGGGCAGGTCCTGTCCGTCGTGCTCGTCGCGGACCTCGCCGACGAGTTCCTCGACGATGTCCTCCAGGGTGACGACGCCGGCCGTGCCGCCGTACTCGTCGACGACGACCGCGATGGGCTGCTCGCTGCGCAGCCGCTCAAGGAGGGGCTTCACCGGCAGGGTCTCCGGGACGAGCAGCGGGGCCTGCGCGATCCGGCCGACGGGCGTGCGCAGCCGTTCGTGCGCGGGCACCGCGAGGGCGTCCTTGAGGTGCACCATGCCGACGATTTCGTCGATGCGCTCCAGGTAGACGGGGAAGCGGGACAGGCCGGTGGCGCGGGTGAGGTTGACGACGTCCTCGGCGGTCGCGGAGGACTGCAGGGCGCTGACCTTCACGCGCGGCGTCATGACGTGCTGCGCGGTGAGGTCCGCCAGGGAGAGGGTGCGGACGAAGAGGTCGGCGGTGTCCTGTTCCAGGGTGCCGGCCCGGGCGGAGTGCCGGGCCAGTGAGACGAGTTCGCCGGGGGTGCGGGCGGAGGCCAGCTCCGCGGTGGGCTCGACGCCGAAGACGCGGACGAGCCGGTTGGCGACGGCGTTCAGGCTGGCGATCACCGGTCTGAACAGACTGGAGAAGAGGTGCTGAGGTCCCGCGACGAAGCGCGCGACCTGCATCGGCCTGGACACCGCCCAGTTCTTGGGCACGAGCTCGCCGATCACCATCTGCACGGCCGAGGCCAGCAGCATGCCGACGATCACGGAGACGCCGGGGACGGCGCCTTCGGGGATGCCGGCCGAGGTGAACGGGCCGCCCAGCAGCTCGGCGAGCGCCGGTTCGGCGAGCATGCCGACGACGAGGGAGGTGATGGTGATGCCGAGCTGGGTGCCGGAGAGCTGGAAGGACAGCTCCTTGAGCGACTCGACGACCCGGTGGGCCCGTCGATCGCCTTCGGCGGCGGCCTTCTCGGCGTCGGGGCGCTCCACCGTGACGAGGCCGAACTCGGCCGCCACGAAGAAGCCGTTGGCGAGAATCAGCAGGAACGCCGCCCCGAGGAGCAGCAGGGGGATGGTCATGCCGCCGCCTCGATATACCGGGAGGGGGCGGCGCAGGTACTACAGGACGATCCGTCCATCGCTGGAGGGAGTCACTCCTCGAGTAGCAGGATCCCCTGACTTCCGGGGCGGAACATCAGGGGCGGAGGCGCAACGAAAACGCCTCCGGCACCAGATTAATCAAGACAACGGCAAAAGCGGCAGGGTGAATTCCTGCGATCAGCCGTGATGTTCGCCGGACCGGCCGTCGCCCGGTCCTTCGTGCTGTCCGTCGGCATCGCCGATCGCGTGGGCCTCGGCCAGCGCCCGCAGCGTACGGGCATCCCTGATCGCCCGCTGCTTCGCGATGCCCGGCTGGATGCCTAGCGCGGGCAGGCTGGTGCCGTCGCTGAGGTTCAGGAACACCCACGGGTCGCCGGGACGCAGGTTGACCTGCAGAATCTCTGCCCAGGCAAGGTGCCGTCGGCTGGCGATATTGACGACGGTGACCCCGGACTCGTCGGCGACGACTTTCGGCCGTGAGAGCAGGATGAGCACCCCGCAGAGCAGGGCCCCGGTGAAGACGAAGCTGAGGCGCTCCCCCGGGCTGAGGTTCTCCAGCAGCATCGCGACCGTCGTGATGACCACGAAGATCGTGGCACCGGCGGTCAGCAGGACGGCACGAGTGCGTCCCGGCCGGAACGTGACGGGCAGGGCGGGCAGATCCGACATGGGCGTGCTCCGGATCCCGGTCAGAGACGGCAGGCGTGGATGGCCGTGGTCAGGATGGCCCGGGCGCCGATGTCATACAGGTCGTCCATGATCCGCTGGGCTTCCTTGGCCGGGACCATCGCCCGGACGGCGACCCAGCCCTCGTTGTGCAGCGGCGAGACCGTCGGCGACTCCAGGCCCGGCGTGAGAGCCACGGCCTTCTCCAGCTCCTCGACGCGGCAGTCGTAGTCCATCATCACGTACGTCCGCGCGACCAGGACGCCCTGGAGACGGCGCAGGAACTGCTGCACCTTCGGCTCCTCGCCGTCCGTCCCCGTCCGGCGGATGACGACGGCTTCGGACTTCATGATGGGCTCGCCGATGACCGCGAGGCCCGCGTTGCGCAGCGAGGTACCGGTCTCGACGACGTCCGCGATGACCTCCGCGACGCCCAGCTCGATCGCGGTCTCGACGGCGCCGTCGAGGTGGACGACGGAGGCGTCGATGCCGTGGTCGGCGAGGTGCTTCGCGACGATGCCCTCGTACGAGGTGGCGACCGTCATGCCGTTCAGGTCGGTGACGCCGTTCGCGGTGCCGGGCTTGGTGGCGTAGCGGAACGTCGAGCGGGCGAAGCCGAGCGGCAGGATCTCCTCGGCGTCGGCGCCGGAGTCGATGAGCAGGTCGCGGCCGGTGATGCCGATGTCGAGCTGCCCGGAGGAGACGTAGATCGCGATGTCGCGGGGGCGCAGGTAGAAGAACTCGACGTCGTTCTCCGGGTCGACGATCCGCAGTTCCTTGGACTCCCGGCGCTGCTGGTAGCCGGCCTCATGCAGCATCTCCGCCGCAGGGCCTGACAGGGAACCCTTGTTGGGGACGGCGATGCGCAGCATGAGGTCGGCTTCCTTTGTTCGTGCGTACGGTGCGGGAGTCGGGGTTGCGTCGGTACGGCGTGACGGCTCAGAGATGGGCGTACACGTCGTCCAGGGAGATGCCGCGGGCGACCATCATCACCTGGACGTGGTAGAGCAGCTGCGAGATCTCCTCGGCGGCCGCTTCCTTGCCCTCGTACTCGGCGGCCATCCAGACCTCGGCGGCCTCTTCGACGACCTTCTTGCCGATGGCATGGACGCCCTTGCCGACCAGCTCGGCGGTGCGGGAGGTGGCGGGGTCGCCGTTGGCGGCCTTGTGCTGGAGCTCGGTGAAGAGCTCCTCGAACGTCTTATTGGACATGGTGGCGCCCACTTTACGCGCAGCCGCCCGTTCCTCAGCGCCAGGGTTCGGATACCGAGCGCAGTGTGGCCGCGGTCGCGACGGCGGCCGTCACCGCCTCGTGTCCCTTGTCCTCGCTGGAGCCCGCGATGCCCGCGCGGTCGAGGGCCTGTTCCTCGGTGTCGCAGGTCAGCACGCCGAAGCCGATGGGGACACCGGTGTCCACGGAGACCTGGGTGAGGCCCTGGGTGACGCCCTGGCACACGTACTCGAAGTGGGGGGTGCCGCCTCGGATGACGACGCCGAGGGCGACGATCGCGTCGTAGCCGCGGCCCGCGAGGACCTTGGCGACGACCGGGAGCTCGAAGCTGCCGGGGACGCGCAGGACGGCCGGCTCGTCGATGCCCAACTCGCGCAGCGCGCGCAGGGCGCCGTCGACGAGGCCTTCCATCACCTTTTCGTGCCACTGTGCCGCGATCACCGCGACGCGCAGGTCGCCGCAGTTGCCTACGGACAGTTCAGGTGCACCCTTGCCGCTCACGTGTCTCCTCGTTCTTTTCGTGCTCTTACTGGTTGCCGCAGGGGGACACGGTGGTCGTGTCCAGCCAGGGCAGGTCGTGCCCCATCCGGTCCCGCTTGGTGCGCAGGTAGCGGAGGTTGTGCTCGCCCGCCTTCACGGGCATCGGCTCGCGGTCGGTGACCTTGAGGCCGTGGCGGACGAGGGCGTCGGTCTTGTCGGGGTTGTTGGTCATCAGGCGAACGCTCGCCACCCCGAGATCCTCCAGGATCTGCGCGCCCGCGCCGTAGTCCCGGGCGTCGGCGGGCAGGCCCAGCTCCAGGTTGGCGTCGAGGGTGTCGCGGCCGCGTTCCTGGAGCTCGTACGCGCGCAGCTTGGACAGCAGCCCGATGCCGCGTCCCTCATGCCCGCGCAGATACACCACCACTCCCCTGCCCTCGGCGTGGATGCGCTCCAGGGAGGCCTCCAGCTGGGGGCCGCAGTCGCAGCGCAGCGAGTGGAAGATGTCGCCGGTGAGGCACTCGGAGTGCACGCGCACGAGGACGTCCTCGCCGTCGCCGATCTCGCCGTGGACGAGGGCGACGTGCTCGACGCCGTCGACGGTGGAGCGGTAGCCGTATGCCGTGAAGTCGCCGTAGGCGGTGGGGAGTTGGGTCTGGGCTTCGCGGCGGACGGTGGGCTCGGAGCTCTGGCGGTAGGCGATGAGGTCCTCGATGGAGATGATCGTCAGGCCGTGCTTGCGGGCGAAGGGGATGAGTTCGGGCAGGCGCAGCATCTGGCCGTCCTCGCCGGCGATCTCGACGATGGCGCCGGCCGGGCGGAGCCCCGCGAGCCGGGCGAGGTCGACGGCGGCCTCGGTGTGGCCGTTGCGGACGAGCACGCCGCCGGACCTGGCGCGCAGCGGGAAGATGTGGCCGGGGCGGACGAAGTCACCGGCCTGCGCCGTACCGCTCGCCAGCAGCTGGAGTGTGGTGGCGCGGTCGGAGGCGGAGATGCCCGTGGTGACGCCGTGCGCGGGGGTGGCGTCGACGGTGACCGTGAAGGCGGTGCGCATCGACTCCGTGTTGTGCTGCACCATCTGCGGCAGTTCGAGCCGGTCGAGCTCGTCGCCTTCCATGGGCGCGCAGATCATGCCCCGGCACTCGCTCATCATGAAGGCGATGATCTCGGGGGTCGCCTTCTCGGCGGCGATGACGAGGTCGCCCTCGTTCTCCCGGTCCTCGTCGTCGACGACCACGACCGGGCGGCCCGCCGCGATGTCGGCGATGGCCTGCTCGATGGGGTCGAGGGTGAGGTCCTCGAAGCCTTCGGTGCTGTACAGGATGGGTGCCGCAGTCATGCGGGGGCTCCTTCCAGGACGGGCTGCGCGCTCTGCCGCGAGCGCAGCCACCAGTCGCGCATGCCCCACAGGACGAGTGCGCCGTAGATGATGTAGACGAAGCCGGAGAAGGCGAAGCCGTTGGCGAAGTTGAGCGGCACGCCCACGAGGTCGACCAGCAGCCAGGCGAACCAGAACTCGACCATGCCGCGCGCCTGGGCGTACATGGCGACGATCGTGCCGACGAAGATGTACGCGTCCGGCCAGGGGTCCCACGACAGGGTCGGGTACGCGGTGAACAGGCCGCCGACCGCGAGGGTGCCGAGCGCGGCGCCGCCGACCAGGTAGGCCCGCTCTCGCCAGGTGGCGAACCGTACGGCGACGGACCCGTCCTGCGCCTTCCGCTCGCCGCGGTTCCACTGCCAGAAGCCCCAGACGGCGACGGCCATGACGATCACCTGCTTGCCCGCGCTGCCGGAGAGGTGGGCGGTGGCGAAGGCCGTGAGGAGGATGGCGCCGGCCAGAAACTGGGCGGGCCAGGTCCACAGGGAGCGTCGCCAGCCGAGGGCGAGGGCGATCAGACCGATGGTGTTGCCCATCATGTCCGCCCACTTGATGTGCTGTCCGAAGACCGTGAAGGCTTCGGAATTCAGCCAGTTCACCGCGCGGCCCCCTGGCTGCCGAGCAGCCGCTCGACGTATTTGGCGATGACGTCGACCTCGAGGTTGACCGGGTCGCCGGGCTGCTTGAGGCCGAGCGTGGTCAGGGCGAGGGTCGTGGGGATGAGGCTGATGGTGAAGTAGTCGGGGCCGGCGTCGACGACGGTCAGGCTGATGCCGTCGACGGTGATGGAGCCCTTCTCGACGACGTAGCGCCTGAGGTCCTCGGGGAGCGAGATCTTCACGATCTCCCAGTTGTCGGACGGCTTGCGCTCGATGATCTCGCCCGTGCCGTCCACATGGCCCTGCACGATGTGCCCGCCGAGGCGTTCGCCGACGGCCATGGGGCGTTCGAGGTTGACGCGAGAGCCGACGGTGAGGGCGCCGAGGCTGGAGCGGTTCAGGGTTTCCGCCATCACGTCGGCGGTGAACTCGTCGCCTTCGTGGTCGACGACCGTGAGGCATACGCCGTTGACGGCGATGGAGTCACCGTGGCGCGCGCCTTCGGTGACGACAGGTCCACGCAGTCGGAAGCGGGAGGCGTCGTCAAGATTCTCGACGGCCGTGACTTCGCCCAGCTCTTCGACGATTCCGGTGAACACTTCCCGGGTCCTCCTGCCTCTTCGGGCACGGACTCCGGGGCCTGTCGATGACGACAGCTATGAACGGACGACGACACCGGGAACGACGCCGAATGCGACGTGTCCCTGGGACACGTCGAAACAGACGGCGACGCGCACGAATGCCCGCCCGCCGCGCACTGCCTCCCATCCGGACTTTAACCGTCGGTCCAGGAATTTCACCTGGTCAACCGGCCGCTGGAAGCGACCGGGTCGCGGACTTTAACCGCCGGTTCGGAGTTTCACCGACCCCGGAGTGCGCTGCTTCTGGTACAGAGTCAGTGTGCCACGCCTGATCGATGCCTATGGACCCGATGCCTGTGGGGTGGCTCACAGCGCATCGCGATGGACTTCACGGGACACTCATGACGGTCCAACTTCCGTACGGGCACGACCCCTTGCGATTGGTCCATACCTATTGACGCACTGGTTCACTCCTCTTAGGGTCTGCGTTCACCGATCCGCCCCCAAGAGCGACCCGGCGGCGGTGACGGAGGCCCTTGCCCCGCCGCCGGGTCTCCTGCCCGGCTACGGTCATGCTGGATGAGTGAGGAGCTGATCAGCATGACCACGATCCTGGTGACCGGCGGTACGGGTACGCTCGGTCGGCTCGTCGCCCAGCGGCTGCGCGCGAACGGCCACGAGGTGCGAGTGCTCAGCCGGCACTCCCAGCCGTACGCCGTCGATCTGCGCGAGGGCGGCAGCGGCCTTGACGCGGCGGTGGCGGGCGTGGACACGATCGTGCACTGCGCGACCACGGCCCGCGGAGGCGACGAGCAGGCCGCGCGTCACCTGATCGCGGCAGCGCGGAGGGCGGGCGTACGGCACCTCCTCTACATCTCGATCGTCGGCATCGACCGGGTGCCTTTCGGCTACTACAAAGCGAAGCTGGCCGTGGAGAAGCAGATCGAGGCGTCGGGGCTCGGCTGGACGATCCTGCGCGCGACCCAGTTCCACGACCTTGTCGCGATGTTCCTCCAGACCCTCTCCAAGCTGCCGGTCCTGTTCCTGCCGGCCGGGGTCGGCGACCAGCCCGTCGACGTGGCCGAGGTCGCCGACCGTCTGACCGGCCTCGCCACGGGCGAACCCGCCGGGCGCGTCGACGACATGGGCGGCCCCGAGGTCCGTACGTTCCCGGACCTGGCACGCGCCTACCTGAAGGCGACGGGTCGCCGACGGCCGATCGCGAACGTCCCGCTGTTCGGCAAGGCGTACCGCGCCTTCCGCTCGGGCGGCCATCTGACTCCGGAACGGGCCGTGGGGAAGCGCACGTTCGAGGAGTATTTGGCGGCTCGGTCCGGGGGCAGGCGGTAGCGGCCCCGTACGTCCTTCAGCGAAGCGTTACGGCGCGAACAGCTCGTCCTGCGCCCCCTCCCGCGCCATCAGCAACGCCCCCCGAAGC
>NZ_JAAKZX010000168.1 GCF_011045025.1 Streptomyces ureilyticus | reverse complement strand
CCCCGCCCCTTCCCGAAACTGGGGGCTGCGCCCCCAGGCCCCCGCCAGGGGGTGGTGGGTGACGCTTCGTGTCGCGGCTGCGGATGCGTCGTGGCTGGTTGCGCAGTTCCCCGCGCCCCTGAAGGGGCGCTCCCCGAACCGCCAGCAACAAAGCTCACCAGCCACAACGCACCCGCAGCTTCCGACCGCGCCCTCAGCGGAGCGTTACGCCTCGCTCGGCCCACCCGGCTTACGGTGTCGGCCCCGAGGCGTCGCCTCGTCGTCCGACGCCGAGACGGGCCCCCGGTGCCGCCCACGCCCACCGTCGACAGGCTGGGACATCGCCATCCGCGGATCCCGCGAATCGCTCCCCGCCACACGTGGATCCGTGGCCGTGTTACTTACCTCGTTCATGTAGAAATTCACCCCGTTGACAAGATCCTTCTTTGGAACGCGGGCGAGTCTAATAGGCGCTCTTCTGGCCGGTGAGAGGTGGTAGGGGCTACTCGACGGTCACTTCTTCGGCACCCGCCCGCCCGGCGCGAGCCGCCTGCGCCAACCGCCGCCCGGCAAAGGCACTCGAGAGCTTCCGTACGGTGAACGCCGCCACGGGCTCCGAGGAGCCCGGGACATCCGAGGGCTCGGGGGACACGGCGTACTCCACCCCCGCCGCCTCCCCCTCCGCCGGACGCGAGACCAACGACACCTCGTCCACCACCTCCGCAGGCACCACCACCCGCGACACTCCACACGGCAACGCCCCCGTCGAGTACGGCAGTCGAAGCACCCCGTCCCGGGTCCACAACCCAGAACCCGCCAACCACCCCACGGGCGCGGCAAGTTGGTGGACGCGCCGCTCAACGGGCCGCCACACCCCAAGCCAACTGCCCCCGCCGGCGCGAGCGTCACCGTCAGCGCCGGCGACGGCGATCCGCAACGCCACCCCGCACCACTCCGGCGTAAGCATCTGCCCCGGCTGGATGGCAAACGGCGTCACCACATGCTCCCCAAGCCGCAACGAGTCCGGAAAGCGCACCGGAAGCGTGCTCCCCAACACGCCCCAGCCGAGCCGCTCCCGGCCCGGCGACGGCGCGTCCGAGCGGATCAGCAGCAGCCCGCTGTCGGCGTCCGCGAGCAGCAGCCGGTCGTTGCTCTCTTCGGCGATCTGGAGCAGCGGCGACACCTCGCCGTCGCGCTCCAGGTCGACCACGACCGTCTTGGTCCGGCCGTCCAACTCCCGGTCCAGGGCGAGCAGTCGGTCGTCGCCGGACAGCCACACCCCGCCCGAGCAGCGCCCCGGTACCTCGGCGAGCCGCTCGGGCCCGAAGGCGCCGCCCGCCACCAGCCACACCGTGGTGGAACTCCGGCCCACGGCAACGGCGTACGCCCGAAGGCCGCCCGGCGCGGGCGGCAGCAGCCGCAACTCCGTTGTGCCGTCCCGGCATTCCACGGCGCCCAGCGGCACCTCACCGGTCCCCGGCCCGGTGGGATACAGCAGCGCGAACGTGTGCCGCCCCTCCGGCACCCGGTGGATGAGCACCCGCCCGTCCGCCATCGGCTGTACCTCCGTGCCTGGCTCCTCGGGCTGCTTGCCGGGCAGCGGTACGGCGTACGGCTCGGGGCCGTCCAGGGTCCAGCGCTCCGGGAACCAGGCGTCGCCGCGCGGGGCGAGCCGGGCCGCGTAGGACCCGTCGGCGGTGATCACGCAACCTGCTCGTGTCCCGTTCTCTGCGGCGGATTCGATGGCACAGGCCGTCATCGTCTGGGTCACCTCCGGCCATGAAGGTAGTTTTCGTACGCACAGACGGAGCATCGACAGGCAGACGCTTCACACATATGGGTGGCCAACCGGCGATTCGCCTGAGGAAACGAGGGCCGGTGTGCTGGCCGGCTCCCCGGCACCGCCTTCCATGTCTTCCATGCAGGCCGCCCGGCGGCGACCTCCAGCGCCGCCCGGCGTCCGGCCTCTGCCTCCCGGCCCCTGCCTCGACCTTTGCCTCCCTGCCTCTGCCTACGGCGTACGCGGCAGAGGCGGGTAGCCTTTCTTACGTGCCCCGTCTGTCTGAAGTCATCGCCGCGCTCGACTCCCTCTGGCCCCCCGAGAGGTCAGAGGACTGGGACGCGGTGGGCACCGTCTGCGGAGACCCGGATGGCGAGGTCACGCGCGTACTGTTCGCCGTCGACCCGGTCCAGGAGATCGTGGACGAGGCGGTGAAGCTGGCCGCCGACCTGCTGGTCACCCACCACCCGCTGTACCTGCGCGGTACGACGACGGTGGCGGCCTCGACTTTCAAGGGCCGCGTGGTGCACACCCTGATCAAGAACGACATCGCGCTGCACGTCGCGCACACCAACGCCGACCAGGCGGATCCGGGCGTCAGCGACGCCCTCGCCGGGGCGCTGGACATCCGGGTCGTACGGCCCCTCGTGCCGGATCCGACCGACCCCGAGGGCCGCCGGGGCCTCGGCCGCGTCTGCGAGCTGGACCATCCGCTGACCGTTCGCGAACTCGCCGCGCGCGCCGCCGAGCGGCTGCCCGCCACCGCGCAAGGCATCCGGGTCGCGGGCGACGCGGCGGCGCTCGTACGGACCGTGGCGGTCAGCGGCGGCTCCGGCGACAGCCTCTTCGACGACGTACGCGCCGCCGGTGTCGACGCCTTCCTCACCGCGGACCTCCGCCACCACCCCGCGTCCGAGGCCCGCGCCCACAGTCCTCTCGCGCTGCTCGACGCGGCGCACTGGGCCACCGAGTGGCCCTGGTGCGAGCTGGCCGCCTCCCAGCTCGACGAGATTTCCGACCGGAACGGATGGGGACTTCGCGTCCACGTCTCCAAGACGGTCACCGACCCCTGGACCACCCACTCCCCTTCGCTTTCACCTGGAGCCCCCAACTGAACGCCGCGCCCGCCGACCAGATCCGACTTCTCGACGTCCAGGCCCTCGACGTACGCCTTCAACAGCTGGCGCACAAGCGGAAGTCGCTGCCCGAGCACGCCGAGATCGAGTCGCTGAACAAAGACCTCACCCAGCTGCGTGACCTGCTCGTCGCCGCGCAGACCGAGGAGAGCGACTGCGCCCGCGAGCAGACGAAGGCCGAGCAGGACGTCGACCAGGTGCGCCAGCGCGCCGCCCGCGACCAGCAGCGCCTGGACTCCGGCGCAGTCACCTCCCCCAAGGACCTGGAGAACCTCCAGCACGAGATCGCCTCGCTCGCCAAGCGGCAGGGTGACCTGGAGGACGTGGTCCTGGAGGTCATGGAGCGCCGCGAGTCCGCCCAGGAGCGGGTGGCCGAGCTGACCGGGCGGGTCGCCTCCGTCCAGGCGAAGACCGACGACGCGATGGCGCGGCGGGGCGCGGCCACGGAGTCCCTCGACAGCGAGATCGCGACGGCGACGAAGGAACGCGAGGTCATCGCGGCCTCGGTCCCCGCCGACCTGCTGAAGCTCTACGACAAGCTCCGCGGGCAGCAGGGCGGCATCGGCGCGGCCCGCCTCTTCCAGCGCCGCTGCGAGGGCTGCCGCCTGGAGCTCAACATCACCGAGGTGAACGAGGTGAAGGCGGCGGCCCCGGACGCGGTACTGCGCTGCGAGAACTGCCGCCGCATTCTGGTCCGTACGTCCGAGTCCGGGCTGTAGGAGTCCCACATTGGGTGAGTCCGTGCCGGCGGCGGCTCCGAGCGTCGTCGCCTCGGCCGCCGCGCCCGCTGATCTCGGGGCGCCCGTGAGCCTCGTACTGCTGCGGCATGGAGAGACACCGTTGACGCCTCAGAAGCGGTTCTCCGGGAGTGGCGGGAGCGATCCGGGACTGTCGGATGTGGGGCGGGGACAGGCCGAGCGGGTGGCGGAGGCGCTTGCCGGGCGGGGGAGCGTACGGGAGATCGTTTCGTCGCCCCTTGCCCGGTGCCGGCAGACCGCGGGGATCGTGGGCGCGCGGCTCGGGCTGCCCGTGCGGATCGAGGACGGGCTGCGGGAGACCGACTTCGGGGCTTGGGAAGGGCTGACCTTCGGGGAGGTCCGGGAGCGGTTTCCGGAGGACCTGAACGCGTGGCTCGGCTCGGCGGAGGCCGAACCCACCGGCGGCGGCGAGAGCTTCGCGGCCGTGGCCGAGCGCGTGGCCGCAGCCCGGGACAAGCTGCTCGCCGCCCACCCGGGCCGTACCGTGCTCGTCGTCTCGCACGTCACGCCCATCAAGACCCTCGTACGACTGGCCCTGGGCGCCCCGCCCGAGTCCCTGTTCCGTATGGAACTGTCGGCCGCCTCCCTCTCGGAGGTGGCGTACTACGCGGACGGCAACGCGAGCCTGCGCCTGCTCAACGACGCGTCCCACCTGCGCTGAGCGCCGCCGCCTCGCGGGCCAGCGCTTCGATCCGCACCCAGTCCTTCGCGGCGATGGCATCCTCCGGCAGCATCCAACTCCCGCCGACACAGGCGACGTTGGGCAGCGCCAGATACTCGGGAGCCGACGCGAGCCCGATCCCGCCCGTCGGGCAGAACCGCGCCTGCGGCAACGGCCCGGCCAGTGACTTCAGATAGGCGGTACCGCCCGCCGCCTGAGCCGGGAAGAACTTCATCTCCCGCACCCCGCGTTCAAGGAGCGCCACCACCTCGGAAGTGGTGGACACCCCCGGCAGGAACGGCACCCCCGACCCCCGCATCGCCTCCAGCAGTACGTCCGTCCAGCCCGGGCTCACCAGAAACCGCGCCCCGGCCGCCACCGACTCCGTCACCTGCTCCGGCGTCAGCACCGTCCCCGCCCCGACCGTCGCACCCGGCACCTCATCGGCGATCGCCCGGATCGCGGCCGTCGCGGCCGGCGTCCGCAGGGTCACCTCGATCGCGGGCAGACCGCCTGCGACGAGCGCCCGGGCGAGCGGAACGGCGTCGGCGGCGTCCCGTACGACGACCACGGGGACTACGGGGGCGAGATCAAGCACGGAGACGGACATGCTCCACATCGTGCCGTCGCCGAGCAGCATGCGCAAAGACCATTGCGCATGCTGCAATGGTCAGGGTGTTAGTGCATCAATGGACCTCGTCCACCAGCACATCCAGCGCCCACGCCGTCCCCGCCTGCCCGGGCGGCTCCGCCTCCACCTCATATCCGAGGTCCCGCAGCGCCTCCACCAGCTCCGCCGGCCCCTTCGGCGCGGCCCCGGCCAGCAGCAGGCTCCGTACGATCCGGCCCTTCGTCGCCTTGTTGAAGTGGCTGACCACCTTCCGGGTCGGCGCGTGCAGCACCCGCACACTCGCCGTACGCCCCGCCACCTCCCCCTTCGGCTTCCACGCGGCCGTGTACGCCGAGGAACGCAGATCGAGCACGAGCCCGTTCCCGGCGGCCTCGGGCAGAACGGAGGCCATCGGCGTACGCCAGTGCGCGCCCAGCGCCCCAAGTCCCGGCAGCTTCACGCCCATCGAGCAGCGGTACGAGGGAATCCGGTCCGTCACGCGGACCGCGCCCCACAGCCCGGAGAAGACGAGCAGCGAACGCGCCGCCCGCCGCTTGGCCGCCGTATCGAGCGAGGCCAGGTCAAGGGCGTCGTACAGCACCCCGGTGTAGATCTCCCCGGCGGGCCGCGCCCCCGCGGTCCGCAGCACGGCGTTCTTGGCGACCTCGCCCCGCAGCCCCTCGCTCAGCCCGAGTACCTCCCGCGCCTTCTCCTCATCGCCCGCACACAGCTCGGCCAACTCGTCGAGCACCGCCTGCCGAGCCTCGGCCAGCCCCGGCAGCGACAACGACTCCGGCTTCAGCGGCGCGCCCCGCCCGGAGGGAGCCTTTCCTTCGGACGGCGGCAGCAGCACGAGCACGGTGGTTCTCCTTCAATGCGTACGAGGGGCAGGCGCCAGCGTACGCATCTCGCGGATCGCCTGAACGAGTACGTCCGGTTCGTCGGCGTGGAAGCGGATCAGGTGTACGTACCTGGGGCGGCCGAGGAAGGTGAAGTGCCGTATGGATTCGGTGAGTTCGAGGGTGATCGTGGTTTGTGCGCCGACGGCCAGGTCGAGCTCGCCCTCGCGCTTCTCGTGTGTGTAGCGCGTCTCGAGGCGTACGGACGCGATGAGGTCCAGGGGGACGCGGAGATCGACGTGGGCGGCCCGGCGGATGCGCAGGGCGGTGGCGTCCAGGACGTGCGGGCGGCTCACGGAGGCCGCGTGCATGCCGACGACTTGGAGTACGCCGTAGAGGTCGAGGACGAATACGGGCCGCTCGACGGCGGGCCAGGGCCGCAGCAGCACCGCCAGGGCGACCGTCTCGAGCACGCACACGAAGCCGAACCCGAACATCATCGCGCCCTGGCCCCGCACGTATCCGAACGCCCGCCCGCTCCGGGTGCCGTGCCGCCGCCGGGCCGTCCAGAGGGCGATGCTCACGATCAGCCGCAGCTCGTGCGCGGACAGGCGCCGCACGAGTTCGACGGCCCTCACGACCGCCTTCACCGCGCACCGCCCGCGTGGCGCTCCACGAGCAGCCGCATCGTGCGCCGGATGGCCTCCGCCTGCGCGGGCGCGAAGTCGTCGAGGAAGGCCCGCAGGAAGCTCTGCTCCCCGGCCGCTCCCTCGATGCCCCCGATGCCGAGCCCGTCGAGAGCGGAGTCCGGCAGGCAGGAGGCGAGCAGTTCGGCGGCCTCGTCGACGCGGGGGTCGCCGGGGTCGGCGTCCACGAGTGCGTCGAGCAAGGCGTACGCCTCGTGCGCGCGATCCACCGCACCCGGCTCGCCGGCGAAGCTGCCCAGCGCGGACAGCAGCCGCTCCCGCTCCTCTGGGGGCGCGGCAGTGTCCAGCAGGGCGATGATCTCGCGGTCCTTGGCGGCCATGGGGGACTCGGGCCGCCCCTGCGAGCCGTGGTCCAAGTCACCGAAGAGCGTGGCCAGTTCAGGGGACACCGGCCCCTCGACGGGCAGCCGCCCCGCCTCGGCATCGGCCAGCAGGGCCCGCAGCCGAGCCCGCCGCTCCCGGATGGCCTTCTCCTGCCGCGCCAGGTCGTCATCGAGCTCGGCAAGTACCTCGGCGAGGTCGCGCCCCGCATCGTCCGCGAGCACGTCCCGCACCTCGGCGAGCCCGAGCCCCAGCTCGGTCAGCCGCCGGATCCGGGCGAGCACGACGGCGTGCCGCAGCCCGTAGTCGCGGTACCCGTTGGGTCGCCGCTCGGGTTCGGGCAGCAGCCCGAGGTGGTGGTAGTGCCGCAGGGTGCGCGTCGTCACGCCGATGGCCGCGGCCAGCTCTCCGATTCGCATGCGATCAGTAGAAACGTTGCCGTTGCGGCGGGGTCAAGCAGTGGGCTCCGGCGGTGCCTGACGAGGTCGGTGATCGTGTGCCACGATCGAGGGAACAGTTCCCGATCTCACGGACGGGAGATCCCCCGATGTCCGAGCCTGGCGACCGACCGAAGGAGGGGCGTGACATGACTGCCATGGCACACGAGCCGCTCACGCAGGCGGACGTCCTGCTGGAGGGCTTTCTGGCCCTGGACACCCCGGAGGGTTTCCGGGCGGAATTGATCGCGGGGGACATTGTCGTGACGCCGCCGCCGGACGGGGACCACGAGGACTGCATCAGCCTGACCGTGAAGCAGGTGATCAGGCGGTCCCAGACAGAGATGGACTTCTCCGGGAACAAGGGGCTGAAGCTGAAGAGTGGGGGCGACTGCCCGAAGAACCATGTGATCCCGGACGTCACATTCGCCCCGACGGAGCTGCGTCTCTTCCGGGGCGCCGACTCCTGGATGCCCTGCGACGGCGTCGCGATGGCTGTCGAGGTCACGTCCACCAGACCGAAGGCCGACCGCGAGGCCAAGCGCCGTTGCTACGCCCAGGGCGGTATCCCTCTCTACCTGCTCATCGACCGTGAAGTCTCCTCGGTGACGCTGTTCAGCGATCCGGAGGGGAGCGACTATCGCCAGCACTGCACGAAACCCTTCGGTAAGCGCCTCGACCTCCCCAAACCGTTCGGCTTCGACTTGGACACCACGGACTTCCTCTGAGCTGCCGGCGGGCGGGACTGGGGCGGGCCGCACGCCCGGTACCATGGTCGACACGGCAGACGAGCCGGGCGGACGGTCGCGTGGAGGTCCCTGTGGACCTCCCCGAGGAACGTCCGGGCTCCACAGGGCAGGGTGGTGGCTAACGGCCACCCGGGGTGACCCGCGGGACAGTGCCACAGAAAGCAAACCGCCCAGCGTTCAGGCGCTGGGTAAGGGTGAAACGGTGGTGTAAGAGACCACCAGCGCCTGAGGTGACTCAGGCGGCTAGGTAAACCCCACCCGGAGCAAGGTCAAGAGGAGCCGCTTTCCCGAAAGAGAAGGCGACTCTGCGCGGACGCTCGAGGGCTGCCCGCCCGAGTCCGCGGGTAGACCGCACGAGGCCGGTGGCAACACCGGTCCTAGATGGATGGCCGTCTCCCCGGCCGCCGCGAGGCGACCGGGCGACAGAACCCGGCGTACAGCCCGACTCGTCTGCCATCTGGGCTCTGACCTGGTCTTATGGCCTGGTCGGGGCCTTTTGCCGTGTCGGGGCACATCCCGCTTCTACCTGCGAGTTCCTGAACGCCCACCGTACTCCCGCGTTCAACCCCCGCCGCGAGTACGGGGGTTGACGACGTGGCTACTGTGTGAAGACGGCAGCAAAGACCCGCAATGACAACCGATCTACGGCCGCACCCTGCACTGGGCCGTGGAGTGCCAGGTCAAGCCCGGGTGGCCGCCGTGCTGAAGCAAGGAGCGGGAGTTCACGGTGTTGACGGGGCAAACAGAGCGCAGGATGGAAACGCTGAGCGCCCAACTGATCGCCGGCGTGGCGCAGATGGCGCCCGGTGACGATGACGGGATCCTCACCGCCCTGAGTCAGGTACTCGGCGCCATGCGTGGACGTCCGGTGATCCTCAAGCGTGAGGACTTTCCGCTCGACAGCGTCAGTGGCCTGTGGCTGGACATGGCCGACATGGACATCATCGCCGTCCGCCGGGACGCCGTCGACAGCCAGCACGAACTGGTGATCCTGGGGCACGAGATCTGGCACATGACGCAGGGGCACTGCACCGCGCACACCAAGGCGGGCCCGGCGGCCGCCCGCGGCCACAGCAGTACGGCGGGCGCCGTGGACCATGTCGTCGCACGACTCCTCGCCTCCCCAGATGGTCAGCTGGGCGACCTGAGCCCGCGCGAACTCCACTACGCGGCCCGTACCGACTTCCACGCCGAAGACGAGGCGGAGGCAGAGCTGTTCGGCCTCAAGCTCGCCACCGCCATGCGCGAGCACCGCAGGATCCACCGGCGCCCGGACTTGCGCCACGTCGCCGGCCGCATCGAAAACTCCCTCGGACGAGGCCCCTGGGCCTGACGTGGACGGACTGATCTACTACATCGCGGCCGCAGTCCTGTGGGCCGGATTCGCAGCGCAGCTGCCCGGCCTGTGGCACCACCGGCGCGACCCACTCAAGCGCGCACTGTGCGCCGTCATCTTCCTCGCCGGCGGCTGCTTCGCGCTCGGAGCCCCGTCCACCATCGCCGCCATCAACCGCCTCACCGGCGTACCCAACGCCGCGGCACCCGTGACCTACGCCGCGCTGAACGCCTTCAGCGCCTTCTCCCTCGTCCTGATCGTGCACTGGCGCGGCGGCGACCCCGACCGCATACGGCGCCTCTCCCGAGGCTGGCTTGCCACGTACACCGTGGTCATCGCTGTGCAGCTGGTCCTCTTCGCGGCCGGGGACGCACCCTTCGAACGGCGCACGACGTTCGACACGTACTACGCCACCACCCCGTACATCCGCGAGATGATCGCCCTCTATCTGGTGGCCCACATGGCGGCCGCGTTCACCACGACCATCCTGTGCTGGCGCTGGACCCGCCACATCACCGGATGGACCCGCACGGCCCTGACCCTGCTCGCCCTGGGCTGGCTGTGCACCAGCACGTACGGCGTGGCCAAGCTCGTCGCCGTCGCCGCCCGTTGGACCGGCCACGACTGGGCCGCGCTCAGCACTCGCCTCGCCCCGCTCCTGGTCGCCATCGGTTCCGCCCTCATCGCCGCCGGCTACATCGTGCCGCTGCTCGGCCCGCGCCTCGACAGTGCCCTCGCCCTTCTCCGCCTCGGCCCGCTTTACCGGCTCCTGGTCGGCGAGAGCGGCAAGCGGTACCAGGTAGCACTGTCCTGGCGCTCCCTGGGCGACGTCGAACTCCAGCTCACCCAGCGCACCACGGCCATCCACGACGGACTCAAACGTCTGTCCGCCCACTTCGACCCCCAAGTCCGCGCCCGCGCCTACGACATGGCCATTGCCGGCAGCCACAGCCCGGCAGAGGCCGAGGCCATGGGCGCCGCGGCCATGGTCGCCGTCGCAGCGTTCTCAGCCACCCCACGCCCTGAACCACACACCACTCCGACAGGCCCGAACCGAGCAGCCATCGAGGCCGTAGCCGCGCTCACCGGCCCGGCCAACTCCGACCCGTACGCCGACCGGCCGACCCTGGACACCGACCAGAACTCGCTCATCCGCCTGTCGCAAGCCGTGGGCGCGCCGATCGTCGACGCGGCGGTCCGCGCCCAGAGAGCAGAGAAGCAGGACGCGTAATCGGTCGACGCCCGGCACGCCGTCACATCTGGCACGGCAGGCCCAGACAACACACTCCAGCAGCGCGATAGCCTGACCCCCACCCTGTTCAGGACACGCCAAACTGAGACGGCCGCCCGGAGGCAGTGCACGCCCGATGAACGGCGACTTCATCTTCTACCTCTCCGGCGGATTGTTGCTGCTGGCCTGCCTGTTGAAACTGCCCGCCCTCCTGCGCGCCCGCGGCCGGGACTGGCTGCTCTCCTCCATCTGCGCGCTGCTGCTGGTCGGCGGCGGCGTGCTCATCACCGCCGCACCGAGCAGCGTCGTCTTCCTGCGCCGCGTCACCGGCGTCACCAACCTGGCCGCTCCTGTCGTCTACATCCTGCTGACCGCCTTCTCCGCCGCGTCGATCGTGCTCGTCCTGCACTGGCGCGGTGGGCCGGACGTGGCCCACACGCGTCGCCTTTCCCGCATCACGATCGTCACGTACGGCATCATCTGCGCCCTGATCGCCGTCCTGTTCGCGCTGGGTGACACACCGGTCGAACGCGTCACGGACTTCGACACGTACTACGCCACCACCCCGTACATCCGCGAGATGATCGTCCTGTACGTCACCGCGCACGCCGTGGCCTCCCTGACCGCCGGCCGCCTGTGCTGGCGCTGGTCGCACGACGTCGACGGCATGCTCCGGGTCGGCCTGCGCGTGCTGGCGGTGTGTTACCTGATGCACTACGGCGTCTACGATCCCGCCGTAGCCGGCGCTGTCGTGGCCCGCTGGGCGGGCTACGACTGGAACTTCCTCATCGACGTCGCCCGCGCCATGACCGCGCCCAGCGCCGCCCTGGGGGCCATCGGCGTCATCCTTCCCCTGCTCGGCCGCCGCAGCGAGGACGCCATCCGCTACTGGCAACTCGCCCCGCTGGCCCGGGCCGTACGCCCGGTCCAAGGAGCCCCCCATCCCGCCCCGCTGCCCCTGCCACGCTGGAAGCCGGCCCTGCGCCTGCGGCTCACCCAGCGCCAGACGTATATCGCCGACCGGATCGTGACCTGCCGCTGCCACTTCGACGCGCATGTCCAGGACCAGGCCCGTTCCGCAGCTCTGGCCCACCGTGTCACGGAAGGCGAAGCCACCGTCATCGCCGACGCCGCCATGATCGTGGCCGCCGTCGAACGGCACCTCCAGGCCAACAGCCAGGCACCGCGGGACGGATCACCGTTCGGCGTGGACGGCCATGCCGCCTACACCAGTGACCTGACTCAGATATCGCGAGCCTTGCGTTCCCGCATCGTCAAGGACGCCCGCCGCCGCGCCCGCCTCGAGAGCGCTCGCGCCTGAACAGCCCGGCCTTCCTCACGACGTCTGGCAGTCGGGCACCGCTGCCCAACTCACCCCGGTCGAGCCGTTCGCACGGGAACCACCAGCCTCTGTACGACGCCCGTGCCACAGACAGGATTGCGCCGCATCGGGTGGGGTCAGGCCGGAGGGGCGGTGAGAGAGCGGAGGACCGCACGTTCCTCGGCGGTCAGCGGCGGTCCGCTCAAGGGCGGGAGTACGGGCCCGTTCAGGGTGGCCAGCAGCAGCGCGGGGTGCAGCAGCCGCAGGGCATCCCCCTGGAGGGTGGTGACCCGGCACATGGCCGCGGTCACGCGGTACGAGCTGGTGGCCACCCGGGTCATCCGCCGCGTGTAGCCGGTCAGGATCCGGTCCGCGGCCGTGGGCGACTTGCCGCGTACGCCCGGAAACCACTGGTCCTGGGAGGTGGACATGGTCCACGCGGCGTTCACCACGCGGGCGGCCGCCCGCTGGACCCGGCGGGACAGGCCGGGAGCGGTGATGCCGGTCTTGGCCAACTCCCGGCTGAGGGCCTGCGCACCGAGGGCGGCGACGGACATGCCCTGCCCGTAGACCGGGTTGTAGGTGGCAACCGCGTCGCCGAGCGCCACCACCCCCTCCGGCCACACCTTGGCCTTCTCGAAGTACCGGCGCTCGTTGCGGGTGCTGCGGCTGAGTGTGACATCGGTGAGCGGCTCGGCACGGGAGATGAGCCGGCCGATGATCGGATGACGCAGGCCGAGCGCGAAGCGTACGAAGTCTTCCGAGTCGGCGGTGGGTTCACCGCCGCGGGTGCCCCCCAGGCTGACCAGCCAGCGGCCACCCTCGATCGGCATGAGGAGCGCCGAGCGTCCAGGCTGTGCGGCGAAGGGATCCGCGGTCACCTGGGTCAGGGGAAAGGCTTCCGCCCCCTCCGGAGTGCGGTAGATGCGGCTGGCATAGACGAGCCCGGAGTCGACCTCGTCCGTCGGGACGCCGGCGATGCCCAGCTCGGCGAGCCAGTGCTCCAGGCGTGATCCGCGTCCGCTCGCATCCACGACCAGGTCCGCGAAGAGGTCTTCCTCCTGGCCGTCGACGGCGACCCGTACGCCGGTGACCCGTTGTGCCGTGCCCAGGAGACCGATGGCCTGAGCGGGGCGTATCTGAACGCCGGTGCTGCCCAGCACGGCGTCGCGTACGGTCGCGTCCATCAAATCGCGGCTGCAGACAATCAGGGGGTAGCTGGCATGCCGCCAGCGCCGGTACCAGCCCTCCGGACCGAGCGTCACGAGGCCGGAGGTGAGGGCCATTTCGCGAGCGCCCGCAGCGAGCAGCCGCTTGCGCACACCCCCGTCGGGCACTAAATCCTCGATCGCATCCCGGCCGCTGGGCAGGAGAATGTGAGCGTGCCTGCCCTGCGGCAGCCCCTTGCGCGCCTGGGGAGAGGTCGGCAGGTGGTCACGCTCCAGCACAGTCACCGTGCCCACGACCCTGGACAGGGCCGCAGCCGCGAGCATGCCCGCCATGCTCGCACCGATGACGACTGCACTACGCGACATAGGCCCCCCACTCTCCCTGGAAGTCTCACCGTACTTTCACGCACGGTGATCACAACAGGAGATCAAGACAGACGGCAGGCGGCCTGCAAGGGTATTTGAGTCATCTGCCCGTTGGAGATGAGTACCGCGAGGGTGACCAGTCCCCTGTCACGACGCGAGAGGCCGTCGTCGTTCCACAGTTGCTGGACCTGTTCCCTGTCGCTTTCCGCTGAGGTACTGGTCGTCGGTGACGGGTTCCAGCCAGTGCACGTTGGTTCCGTCGACGGCGTAGGTGACGGCGGTGTGGGCCATCGCGCTGTCGAGGGTCGCTCCGTGCCAGTGCTTGACACCCGGCGCGATCCAGATGACGTCACCTTCGTGGACGGTGATGCGCTTCTTGCCCCATTCCTGCACCCATCCGGTGCCCTCGGTGATGATCAGGCGCTGCCCGTCGGGATGGGTGTGCCAGACGGTCCGGGCGCGCTCCGAGAACCGCACGTCGGAGGCGCCTTCCGAGTTCTCGTCGCCTGTGTACAGGGGCTGGATCGAAACCTCACCGGTGAAGTTGTCCGGAGCGCCCGCCGTGCTCTCTCGGTCCTTGTCACGTGACACGACGATCCCCGGATCCGAGGACGTCTTCACGGGCTCGGCCGACGCGGCCCGCGCAGTGGCGGCGCCGGCGGCAGGTCCGGAGTCCGTCGCACCTCCGGTGAGCAGGAGCGCGGAGCCCGCGACACCGGCGAGCACGGCTGCTCCGGTTCGTTGATGGGCCTTTGTCATCGCCACATTCCAATCTGTGTGGGGTTGGTGGGATCAGCCGACGTGTCCGAAGGCCGGTGGGTGAGCGGCGGGGGCCGGACCGCTATCGGCGTTCAGCCCCCGGGTTTGGGTCAGGGCGTGAGGAGGGCCTTGATGGCGCGGCGCTCGTCCATCGCCTTGTAGCCCTCGGCGACCTGCTCCAGGGGCAGGGAGAGGTCGAAGACCTTGCCCGGATTGATGCGGCCGTCGAGGACCCGCTGGATGAGGTCGGGCAGGAAGTCGCGTACCGGAGCCGGGCCGCCGCGCAGGCCGACGTGGGAGAAGAACAGCTCCTGGCCGTCGATCGCCACGTCGTGCGGGACGCCGACGAAGCCGACGTTGCCGCCGGGCCGGGTGGAGCGCAGGGCCTGCTGCATGGCCTCGGGGGTGCCGGCGCACTCCAGGACGGAGTCGGCGCCGACACCGTTCGTCAGGTCCTTCACGCGGGCGATGCCTTCTTCGCCGCGCTCGGTGACGATGTCGGTGGCGCCGAACTCCAGGGCCAGCTTCTGCCGCGACTCGTGCCGGCTCATGGCGATGATCCGCTCGGCCCCGAGTTCCTTGGCGGCGATGACGCCGCACAGGCCGACCGCGCCGTCTCCGACGACGACGGCCGTGGAGCCGGGCCTGACCTCGGCGGCGACGGCGGCGTACCAGCCCGTGCCCATCACGTCGGAGACGGCGAGCAGGCTGGGCACGAACTCGTCGGCGGGCAGATCGGGGGTGGCGACGAGTGTGCCGTGCGCGTTGGGGATACGGACGTACTCGGCCTGACAGGTGCTCATGAACTCGCGGCGAGCGCAGTTGGACTGGTAGCCCGCCCGGCAGTTCGGGCAGGTGTTGTCCGAGGTGGCGAAGGAGCCGACCACGAACTGTCCCGGCTTCACCGAGGAGACCTCGCCGCCGACGTCCTCGACGATGCCGACGTACTCATGGCCCATGGGATGGGGTTCGTCGGTGGGTTCGACTCCGCGGTAGGGCCACAGGTCCGAGCCGCACACGCAGGTGACGGCGGTACGGATGATCGCGTCGGTCGGGTTGATGAGCTCGGGCGCGGGGACGTCCTCGACACGGATGTCGCCAGGGGCGTGAAGGATGGTTGCGCGCATGGTGCCTTCTCGGTTTAGCACCCGGAATTTCGATGACGTCATTTCGATGACGTCCGGAAAAGAAACCGGCGGGCTGGGGTCGGCTACGGTCGTGCCAATGACCTTGCCAGTGTCGCGCGTGCCCGAAAAGGGGAGAGTTTCATCCTGGGAGCACATCATCCAGGGAGGAAAATCTCCCCCCTTCCCGCCGTTTCAGCGGCGCCATCCGCAGTACGGCCGGGGGGGGCTGAAAGGCATCCTTGGATAAAAACACCGCCCTCACAATGTGATGATTTCATGCGACAGCTACTTGCATGGACAGCGGCGAGCGTTTGAAGGAGCTGGGTGAATTCCTCAAAGCCCGGCGAGCAGAATTGAGTCCGCGTACGGTCGGGCTGCCGGAGACCAGCGCGCCACGGAGAGCGCCCGGTCTGCGACGGGACGAGGTCGCCCGGCTGGCCGGGCTCAGCGGCCTTCACTACACCCGCCTCGAGCAGGGGCGCGCAGGGCCGTCGGCGGCCGTGCGCGCGACGCTCGTCCGCGTCCTGCACCTGAACGACGAACAGCGGGATCACCTGTTCGCCCCTCGCCTGGAACCCGTTGGCCGCCGCCCTGTTCACCGACTTCTCCCAAATGCCGGGGAAAAAGCGGAACTTCATCCGGCTCCTTTTCACTGAGCCCGCCGTGAGGGCGCTGTACCCGGACTGGGAGCGCGTTGCCCATGCCTGCGTCACGCAGTTGCGGATGGAGGGCGCCAAGTGCCCTGGAGACGCGCAGCTCGCCGAACTGGTGGGTGAACTGTCTGTGGCTGACGCCGACTTCCGGCGATGGTGGGGTGCCGAGCACGCCACGACACTGAGCGTGGGAACAAAGATCCTGCGACATCCGCTCGCCGGGGAGATCACCCTCGACTGGGACAGCTTCATTTGCACCACCGACGCCGAGCAGCAACTGGTGATCTTGACCGCCGAACCCGGTACGGCATCGCACGACAGCCTGCGCTTGCTCTCGTCCTGGACGGCGCAGCCGGCCGCACGTGCGGCCGACGCCTCCTGACACGTCTGACACCGTCTGACACGTCTTACCGTTTCTGTCGGACCGGGAGTCGACAGCCCGACGCGTGCGTCAGCGGCCGCGAAATTCGTGAATCCTGCATCTTTCCCGTCCGCTGGTCACTGCCCCACACTGTCGTGTTTGTGTTCTGCGGTTTTCCTCTCTCGGGAAACGGAGCCGAATACCCCCTGGGAGAAGAACATCCAGGGAGAAAACTCTCCCTCCCACAACTGATGCCGACGATGCAAGACTGCCCGGCGTGACCAACCGCGGGCCTCGCAGCGCGTGCGAATTTCTCAGTGCCCGGTAGTGATGACGTCACGGGATTCGCCCTGTTCCTGCCGCTGCGCAGGCCAGGAGCCCCGCCCGCCGAGTCCGAAAGCGTATGTATGTCTTCCACTGAGTTCACCGAGCCAGACGTTCCGCCCCCCACCGACTCCGCCGATTCCACCGAGTCGCCGACAGCGCCGACCCGACGCACTTTCATCGCCACGACCACTGCCGTCGGTGGTGCCGTCGTCGCCGGCGGCTTCATCACCGGATCGACTTTCATCGATGCGGAGGGCGCGGAAGCCGGCGAGGCCGCACCCTCCAGCCGCGTCTCGCTGACGGTGAACGGCTCTCGGCGAACCGTCACGGTCGACAACCGGACCTCGCTCCTCGACTTGCTGCGCGAGCACCTGGACCTGACCGGCTCCAAGAAGGGCTGCAATGCCGGGGCCTGTGGTGCGTGCACGGTGCTGGTCGACGACCGGCGCGTCAACTCCTGCCTGACCCTGGCGGCGCGTTTGGAGGCTGCTGAGGTCACCACGATCGAGGGCTTGGCCGACGGCGACGAACTGCACCCGCTGCAGCAGGCGTTCATCGAGCAGGACGCGTTCCAGTGCGGCTACTGCACGCCCGGCCAGATCGTCTCCGGCGTCGGCTGCATCAAGGAGGGCCACACCGGTTCCCCGGAGGAGATCCGGGAGTGGATGAGCGGCAACATCTGCCGCTGCGGCTGTTACGTGAAGATCGTGCGCGCGGTCGAACAGACCGCGGGCCGGAAGTGAGGATCGGCCGCCATGTATCCCTTCTCCTACACCAAGGTCTCCGACACCCGTGAGGCTGTCAACGCAGCCCGGAACGGGGGACGTTACATCGCCGGGGGCACCACCCTGGTCGACCTGATGCGCGAGACCGTCGAGCGCCCCGAGACGCTGGTCGACATCACCGGCCTGCCGCTGCGCGAGGTCACCGTCACCGAGCGCGGGGGCCTGCGCATCGGTGCGCTGGTGAGCATGGCCGAAACGGCCGCGAACCGGAAGGTCCGCACCCTGTACCCCGTCGTCTCCGAGTCGCTGGAGCTGAGCGCCTCGGCCCAGCTGCGGAACATGGCGACCATCGGCGGCAACATCATGCAGCGCACCCGGTGTACGTACTTCCGTGACGTGAGCGCCGACTGCAACAAGCGCGACCCCGGCTCCGGTTGTGCCGCGCTGAAGGGCGTCAACCGTACGCACGCCATCCTCGGTACGTCCGACGACTGCGTGGCCACGCACCCGTCCGATGTGGCCGTGGCGTTCGCGGCACTGGAGGCGCAGGTGCAGCTGCTGGGGCCGGAGGGGGAGCGCCACGTCCCCTTCGCCGACTTCCTGCTGAAGCCCGGCAGCACCCCGAACCGTGAACAGGCCCTGCGCCAGGGCGAGTTGATCACCGCTGTCGAGATTCCCGCTCATCCGCGCCCGCTGAAGTCCGGCTATCTGAAGGTGCGCGACCGGCAGTCGTACGAGTTCGCCCTCACGTCCGCAGCCGTCGCGCTGCACATACGCGGCGGAGTGATCCGGGACGCGTACGTCGCCGCCGGGGGAGTGGGCACCGTCCCGTGGAAACTGCCCGCCGTCGAAGAAGCCCTCGTCGGTGAGCGTCCCTCTGACCGGCTGTGGGCCGGGGCCGCCGACCGCGCCGCCGACGGGGCCCGGCCGCTCCAGCACAACCGGTTCAAGGCCGAGTTGCTCCAGCGCACCGTCGAACGCCAGCTGCGTACCGTAGGAGACAGCACATGAGCCCCCAGCCGCAGGCAGCCGTCGGCGCACCGCTCTCCCGGGTGGACGGGCGGCTGAAGGTCACCGGCCAGGCCAAGTACGCCGCCGAACACGACATCAAAGGCGCCGTACACGCCGTGATCGTCGACGCGAGCATCGGGCGCGGCCGTATCACCTCCATCGATGCCGGTGACGCCGAGAAGCACCCGGGTGTGCTGCGGGTGATCCACCACCGCAACGCCCCGAAGCTGCCGTACCGCGACAACCCCGGCTCCAACAACCCTCCGGGGGGCCGACGGCTGCGGGTCTTCCAGGACGACCGGGTGCTCTTCCACGGCCAGCCGGTCGCCGTCGTGGTCGCCACCACCCTGGAGGCCGCCCAGCACGGCGCGAGCCTGGTCAAGGTCGAGTACGACGCCGAGCAGCCCTCGACCGACCTCGCCGAGGCCGAGCCGGGCGAGCCGACGAACTACGCGCGCGGTGACGCGGAAGCCGGCCTGCGCGACGCTGCCGTACGCCTGGACCTGACCTACCAACTGGCGCGCAACCATCACAACCCGATGGAGCCGCACGCCACCCTCGCCCGCTGGGACGGCAACAAGCTCACCGTCTGGGACAAGACGCAGTGGGTGATGGGCACGCACGACGAGCTCGCCGCCGTGTTCGGCCTGCCCGCGGATGCGGTGCGGGTCATCAACCCATTCGTCGGCGGCGGTTTCGGCAGCGGACTGCGCTGCTGGCCGCACACCACCGTCGCCGCCCTGGCCGCGCGGGAGACGAAGCGCCCGGTCAAGCTGGTGCTCAGCCGCCGGCAGATGTACTTCGGCACCGGCTACCGGCCGTCGTACGCGTACCGGCTGCGCCTCGGCAGCGACCGGCGCGGCCGGCTGACCGCGGCCATCCACGGCATCGACGCGGAGACCTCGTCGTACGAGACGTTCACCGAGGCCATCATGGGCGCCGGGCAGATGACGTACAGCATGCCCAACGTCAGCCAGGCGTACAGGACCGTGCCGCTGGACGTGAACACCCCGATCTGGATGCGCGGCCCGGGCTTCGCCACGGCCTCGTTCGCGATCGAGTCGGCCATGGACGAGCTCGCGGACCGGCTGGGCATCGACCCGATCGAGCTGCGCCGGCGCAACGAGCCGGACGAGGACGAGTCGAACAACCTGCCGTTCTCCACCCGGCGGCTGCGGGAGTGCTACACGGTCGGCGCCCGTGAGTTCGGCTGGCAGCGGCGCTCGTCCCGGCCGCGTTCGCGGCGCGAGGGCGACTGGCTGATCGGCCTGGGCATGGCCGCCGGTGTGTACGACCCCGGGCGTTTTCCGGCGGAGGCCCGGGCCCGCCTGGATGCCGACGGCACCGCTGTGGTCGAGTCGGCCACCAGTGACATGGGGCCAGGTACGTACACCGCCCAGACCCAGGTCGCCGCCGACGCCCTCGGGCTGACCATGCGCACGGTGACCTTCCGTCTCGGCGATTCGCTGTATCCGCAGACCGGTCCCCACGGCGGCTCGGCGACCATGGCCAGCGTCGGCACCGCCGTCGTCGACGCCTGCGACACGGTCCGGCAGGAGGCGATCAAGCTGGCCGTCGAGGACCGCGATTCGCCGCTGTACGGCGTGGACGCCGGCGATGTGGTGGTGCGCGGCGGACGGCTGCATGTGAAGGGCAACCCGGCGCGCGGTGAGACGTACCATCGGCTGCTGGCCCGCAACGACCGTTCCCACCTGGAAGCACGCGGCTCCTACGCCGGGCCGCCGACTCCCGAACGGCGCTCCTACCACGCCTACGGCGCCGTCTTCACCGAGGTGGGCGTCGACGCCCACCTCGGTCTGGTACGGGTGCGGCGCATGCTCGGCGTGTACGACGCCGGACGCATCATCAGCCCCAAGCTGGCGGACAGTCAGGCGATCGGCGGGATGGTCGGAGGTATGGGCGCGGCCCTCCTTGAGCACACGGTCACCGACCACCGCGACGGCCGGATCGTGAACGCCAACCTCGCCGACTACCTCGTCCCCGTCAACGCCGACGTCCCCGACGTCAAGGCCATCTACCTCGACGGGGAGGACAACGACGGCAACGCGCTCGGGGTGAAGGGGCTCGGCGAGGTCGTCCAGGTGGGTGTGGCGGCCGCGATCGCCAACGCGGTCTTCAACGCCACCGGCCGACGTGTCCGTGAACTGCCCATCACGGCCGAGGCGTTGCTCTGAGCAGGGGGCTTCTGACGGATCTCCGTGGAGGAAGGAGCGGCGTTCGGTGCGTGCGATCGGCGTGCGGTGTGAAGGGTCATGTGGCGGAGCCACCTGTCCCTTCGCGCCGTGCGGCGAGCGTGCGTGCCGGGCGTCGCGACGCCGCGGAGATCCGTCAGAAGCCCCCTAGGCCCGATACGAGCCCCCGGGCGGTTGGTTTCGTGGTGAGACGGCCGCCCGGGGTGCTCACCCGATCGTTCGGCGGCTGACCATGCCCGGCCGCCGGACCCTGGGGCCGCCGCCGTGTCACTCCCGCCGACGACACAGCGGCGGCCCACCTCCCAAGCCGTCCCACTCCAAGAATCGTCGTCCCCAGTCGTCCCCAGTCGTCCCCCGTCGTCTCACCCGGATCACACGGAGACCCGCCCATGCTGAACATCGCGGACACACTCCACCGCTGGTGCCGCGAGGCACGCCCCTTCGCCCTGGCCACCGTCGTGGACGTCACCGGCAGCGCACCCCTGCCCGTCGGTACGTCGGTCGCGGTCGACGAGGACGGTAACGCGGTCGGCAGCATCTCCGGCGGCTGCGTAGAGGGCGCGGTCTACGAACTGTGCCGGCAGGTGCTCCGAGACCGCGGCGCCCCGCAACGCGCCTGGTTCGGGTACTCCGACGACGACGCCTTCGCCGTCGGCCTGACCTGCGGCGGCGAACTCGACATCCTCGTCCGGCGCGTCGATCCCGCCGCGGATCCCCATCTCGCCACCGCCCTGGACGACATCGTCCACGACAGGCCCACCGCCGTGGCGCAGGTGGTCGACGGCCCCCACGACCTGGTGGGCCGCATGCTCTGCGTCCTTGCCGACGGCACCGCCTCCTACGGAACCCTGGACGGAGGACCGACGGACCGCGCGGTGACCGCACAGGCGGGCGCCCTGCTCCGGTCCGGCCGTACCGCCCGCGTCGAACTGGGCGGCGACGCCGACACCTGCCCGGACCGGCTGTCCGTCCTCGTCCACGTGGCCGCGTCCCGCCCCCGCATGCTGATCTTCGGCGCCGTCGACTTCGCCGCCGCGCTCAGCCGTGCCGGGGCCTTCCTGGGCTACCGGGTCACCGTGTGCGACGCCCGGCCCGTCTTCGCCACCGCGGCCCGCTTCCCGGACGCGGACGAGGTCGTCGTCGACTGGCCCCACCGCTACCTGGCGGGCGCCGCCGTGGATACCCGTACCGCCGTCTGCGTCCTCACCCACGACGCCAAGTTCGACGTACCCCTGCTGCGACTCGCCCTCGACCTCCCCGTCGGCTACATCGGCGCGATGGGATCCCGCCGCACCCACGACGAACGCCTGCGCCTCCTGCGCGAGTCGGGCGTATCCGAGGAGCAGCCGGCCCGGCTGCGTTCCCCCATCGGCCTCGACCTCGGCGCACGTACGCCGGAGGAGACGGCCGTCTCCATCGTGGCGGAGATCATTGCCTCCGCCAACCTCGGCAGCGGCCTGCCCCTCTCCCGGGGAACAGGCCCGATCCACCGTCCGATGCC